>NZ_JBVIIM010000007.1:187119-298767 GCF_055569765.1 Streptomyces sp. NPDC031365
CTAACCTCCCCCCCCTCCCTCTCCCCCCCCACCCATCCCCACCCCCCCCCCCCCCCCCCCCCCCCCCCCCCCCCCCCCCCCCCCCCCCCCCCCCCCCGGCGCACACGGCCGTATCCTCCCTCCCCCGGAATGACCGCCATGCCACGCCAGCACGAGTCCCGTGAGCACCCTCCCCGACCGCAGGATCTGATCGACGAGGTCGTCGTCCGCTTCGACGCCTACGCCCGGGCCCGTGCGGCACGCGAGAGCCTCTTCCCGACCGCGCGTACGACTCCACGCCAGGAGCAGCGGGCTTTCGACGATCTGCAGGCCGCCGTCGCACGCCTGCGCAGCAGCCTCGGCTGAGCGACGCCCGGCGCGAGTGGCCCGCGCGGAGCACCTCCCGGGCGACGTCTGCCGCGAGCCGACCGCCCGTCGTTCGGAACTTGGGCGCATAGTCGAAGACAGGGATGAGCGAGAGTCGGCGGACGGACCTGGAGAGCGCACGTGACCACACCGCGGATCGACTACCGGACGTTGTTCGCCGCGACGCCCAGTGCCTATCTGGTGCTGACCCCCGACCTGGTCATCGTCGAGGCCAACGAAGCGTACCTTCGGGTCACCGGCCGGACCAGGGACGAACTCCTCGGCCGGCGCCTCTTCGAGGTCCACCCCGACAATCCGGAGGATCCGACCGCCGACGGGGTCCGCAACCTGACCGCCTCCCTGCACCGGGTTCTCCGCCTGAGGAAAACGGACACGATGGCGGTGCAGAAGTACGACCTCGTCGTCCCCGGGCACCCCGGGGTGTTCCAGGCCAGGTGGTGGTCCCCCGTCAACACACCCGTCCTGGGACCCGACGGAGAGGTCCAGTGGATCATCCACCGGGTGGAGGACCTGACGGATTTCATGCTGTCCCATCTCCGGGCCGAGCTGTCAGGCGCGGACAGTGATCGAGACGATCCTGAGGCAGAGCTCTTCACCCGCGCGCAGGACCTCCAGCGTCTGAACGAGGAACTCCGGGAGGCCCACGACCGGGAACGCCGGACCGCCCTCACCCTGCAAGAGGCCATGCTGCACTCCCCCGACCTGGCCGCGCACGACGAGATCGCCGTGCGCTACATGCCCGCCACCCGGTCACTCAACGTCTGTGGCGACTGGTACGACGTGATCGACCTGCCCGATGAGAAGTTCACCGTCGCGGTCGGCGACGTGGTCGGCCACGGTCTGGAGGCCGCTGCCGTGATGGGTATGCTCCGCAGCGCCCTGTCCGCCGCGGTCCGGGCCGTCCCCGAACCCGGCCAGGCCATGGACATCCTCAGCGGGTACGCCCGTACGTTCGAGGGCGCGCTGGCGACGACCGCGGCCAAGGCGGTCGTCGACCGCCGCAATCGCCACATCACCTACACCAGCGCCGGCCACCTCCCACCGGTCCTGTGCCGCCCGAACGGCACCGCCGTCCTGCTCGACCAGGCCACCGACCCCCCGCTGGGGGTTCTGACCGACCAGAAGCCCCGCCCCCAGGCCACGGTGTCCTACACGCCGGGCGACACCCTTGTGCTGTACACCGACGGTCTCGTCGAGCGCCGCGGCGAGGACATCGACGCCGGCCTGCTCCGCCTCACCGACGCCGTGGCCCGCCACGCCCGGCTGAGTCCCGACGACCTGGCCGACACCCTGCTCGCCCGCCTCGGCGTGGCGGACGGCGGACCCGACGACATCGCCTTGATCGTCGTCCGCCTGTAGCCCGGCCGTCCTGTCGGGGAGCGCCGGGTCGCCCTCATCCCTGCCCGGGTATAGCACCGCGCTATCCCCAAGTGTGAGTACCGCCGTTCAACGATTCTCCGGGATTCTGGGCCAAGCCCTGATGAACTCGCCCGTCACGAAGGTGAGTTCCACAGGGCGCGGCCCTCGGGGCCGTCACCCCCACACCCACACGCCCGTCCGGCGTGTCTCCCGAATCGAGGAACCTTGCGCATATCAAGGCTCATGCCCGCTGTCGCCGCGGCAGCGGTCTCCGTCCTCGCGCTTCTCGCCCCCAACGCCAGTGCGGCACAGGCGCCGGCACCCCCGGTCACCCAGGGCCCGCTGCCCATCATCGGCGGCGGGTACGCGGGCAGCGGCCCCTGGGCCGCCCGGCTGTTCTCGAACGGCAGGGAGACCTGCTCGGCGACGATCATCGCCCCCACCTGGATCCTCACCGCCAAGCACTGCGTCAGCGGCGGCGGGCTGTCGTTCCGCATCGGCAGCCTGGACCAGCACAGCGGCGGCACCGTCGCCAATGGCGTCCAGACCTACACTCACGGCTCGGACCTGGCGCTCGTCCGCCTCGACCGTTCCGTGTCGGCGACCTACGCCCGCCTGGGCCAGCCGGGCACCGTGCGCGTCGGCCAGAGCGTGCAGGTGTACGGCTGGGGTGCCACCTCCCGGTGCGGTTCCGAGGCCAACTGCCAGTCCCAGTACCTGAAGGTCGCGAACGTCACGGTCACCAGCGGGTGCAGCGACGCCTACGGCGGCTCCGCCATCTGTGCCCGCCGGGGCGACGGCATCACCGCCGGGGGCGACTCGGGCGGCCCGATGATGGCGAACGGCATCCAGGTCGGTGTCGCCTCCACCAGCGACCGCCAGACGACCACCGCGTACACCAACGTGACGGCGTACCGCTCCTGGATCCAGTCGGTCGCGGGCGTCTGACACGGACCGGGCACCCGTCGGGCCCCGCACCGCGTCGTGGACGCTGGTCGTGTGCGGGGCCCTTCGTGCCGGTCGTGGGGACGACGGCCCTCGGACGGGCGCTACGGTGCCACGCAGCCGATCGTTCCCGCCGGGAGGTCGTTGCCCGACGAGGTGGCCGTGAAGCCGAATGTCACGCTCCCGTCGGGCGCGATCACGCGGTTGTGGTCGACGTTCCTGACTGTCACGGTGCCGTCGGAGCCGGTGGACAGGGAGCCGTTCCACGCGCTGCCGATCCGGGCCCCGTCACCGGGCTTCCACTGTACGGCCCAGCCGTTGAGCGGTGACGTTCCGTGGTTCATCACCTCGACCGAGCCCTGGAAGCCGCCGTCCCAGGAGTTCACCACGTTGTAGACAGCCATGCAGGAGTCGGTGTGCGGGGGCGGATCCGTGGGAGTGGGGTCCGGGTCGGGCGTGCCGCCCGAGTCCCCGATGCCGGTGACCTCACCGTTTCCGCCGTCGAAGACGATGTCGGAGCACGAGAAGAAGTTCTCCTGGCTGTCCGATCGCACCCACTGCATGAAGATCAGCGCGTCGCCGGAGCGGCCGGAGGGCAGGTTCAGATCCCATTGGTAGTGACCGCCGTTGGTGCCCGGTGAGCCCTGCTGGGGCGGGTTGGTGACGGTCTGGATGAGCTCCAGGTCGTTCCATCCCAGCTGGGAGGTGGGCGACCAGCCGGGCTTGGTGAGATAGACCCGGAAGTCACCCGGGTGAGCGGCCCAGTTGCTGTACTTCACGTTGATCGTCGATCCGGACGTCAGATGCGTCCGGGGCCAGTCGGAACGGGCCGCGTTGTAGGCGGAGAAGTCGTACGGGGACCGGTCGCCGGCGCTGCAGAGCGTGCCGTCCGGCACGTAACCGGCGCCTCGTCCGCCGGCGTTGGAGTCCAGCACGGCGAACCAGTTGTACAGCGCCGTGGCGCCGCTCTGGTTCAAAGCGTCCCGGCACGCCGGGTTGGTGGGGTCCAGTGCCCCGGTGCCGGTGACGGCGTCGAGTTGGCAGAGGTACGTACGCGAACCGGGCATCATCGACACGCCGTGCGCCTGCGCGTCGTTCTGCCACAGGACGCTCAGGCCGAGCCCTCCGAGAAGGGTGGCCAGTACCGCTGCCAGGGAGACGAATCTACTGCGTAAGGCCATGGAATCTCCTGTGCCGGTGGTGGGTTGATCGGGCGGGGGTGGGCGAGAGGGAGAGGCGGAGGGGGTGGAACCCCTGCCCGTCCGGGGAGGGGCCTCGACCGGACGGGCAGGGGGCGCAAGCCGGGGCCGGCCCTGGCGGCGCAGGGAGGAAGAGCGGGCCCCGGAGCGGGAGGACACGACGGACGCAGGGCCCGCCGGACGTGTTACGCGGTCGTGCAGGCTGTGCCGTTCAGGCTGAATCCGTTCGGCTGCGCGAAGGAGCCGCTGTAGGTTCCCTGGAATCCGAAGCTCTGGCTTCCGCCGGGCGCGATCCGCGCGTTGCTGTCGGTCGCACGGGCCGTCACGGCTCCCGAGGCGGGGGTGACGGACGCGTTCCAGGCGTTGGTGACACGCTGGCCGGAGGGCAGGGTGAAGCCGAGCGCCCAGCCGTCGACGGGGGCCGAACCGGCGTTGTGTACGGTCACGTTCGCGGTGAAGCCGCCCGGCCAGACGTTGGTGGCGTACGACACCGTGCACGCCGCCGGGTCACCGGGGTCACCCGGGTCTCCGGGGTTGCCGCCGCCGGTCTCGATGCTGGAGGAGAAGGAGTTCACCGTGAGCCCCGCTCCGTTCTGCCAGGGCTCGAACCCCGCCTGAA
The DNA here is from genome assembly GCF_055569765.1 of Streptomyces sp. NPDC031365. Classification (NCBI taxonomy): domain Bacteria; kingdom Bacillati; phylum Actinomycetota; class Actinomycetes; order Kitasatosporales; family Streptomycetaceae; genus Streptomyces; species Streptomyces sp. NPDC031365. Next base: position 191,608 of record NZ_JBVIIM010000007.1, read on the forward strand.
TGCTCGTCAGGTACCAGTCGTTCTGCGCCAGTCCGCGTGCGACGGTCTCCCGGACGAAGTCCATGACGTCGAAGCTCCAGCTGCCGATCGCGGACGGCGCGACGAACGACAGCACGTCGTTGGTCCCGTTGCCGCCCGACCACACCTGCCAGCTGCGTCCGCCCACGGTGGCCGTTCCGACCTGCGAACCGATCGGCTGGACCGGGCCCACCTTGTTGAACCAGATCATGATCTCGGTCCGGTTCACCCCGTCGGTCCGGGGCGTCGGGTCCAGCCAGATGTCGTACGAGGCGTTGTACACGGCGTCGCTGACATAGCCGTAGGAAATGCTGCTGGGCGCGCGGGAGATGTCGCCGAGCCGCGCGGGGAGCTCGGTCCCCGGCGAGCAGTTGGTGTAGTGGCAGCCGTTGAAGACCGACGGGTACGACTTGGGGGCGCCGTTGGTGGGCACCGAGCCGTCGGCCTGTGCGACGCGGAAGCCGGTGTCCGTGGCGGTGACGCACTGGGGGGCACTGGTGCCCCAGCGGTTGTTCTGGACGACGTAGCGCCCCTGGATGGTGGTCGATCCGTACTGTTCGCAGATCGTGGTGTCGGCCTGGGCCGGAGCCGTCGCGGTCACCAGCGCCGCGACCACGGCGAAAGCGGTGAGAAGTGTCGCGAACAGGCCGCGTGGGGCGCGGGTTCGGTGCCGTAACCGTCGCATGCGGGGGCCTCTCCAAGAGGGTGCGGGGGCAATCGGCGGGAGCGCTCCCGTCTCCCCATGTGATGGGAGCGCTCCCAAGTGGTTCGGGACCGGACTGTAGAAGGCTCACCTGTCCCTGACAAGACTGTGCGCGGAGATGCGTCGAATTCACTTCGAAGCCGCAGGTCAGCAAGATGATCCACAAGGGCACGCAGCTCGGGAGCGCTCCCGAAAACATTCGATGACCGTGATGCCCGCGCACGGGCGGTGGGGGCCGGCGGACGGGGTCAGGCGGAGCCGCGGAGCACCAGTTCCGTACGGAGGATGACATGCCGCCAGGCCACCGTCGTGTCCTCCATCTCCTCCAGGAGCAGCCGCACCATGGTCCGGCCGATGTCCTCCAGCGGCTGCCGTACCGTGGTCAGCTTCGGGTCGGTGTGCTGGGCGAGCGGGAAGTCGTCGAAGCCGATCACCGCGACGTCCTCCGGTACCCGTCGGCCGGCCGCACGCAGGGCGTTCAGCGCTCCCGCGGCCATGGTGTCCGAAGCGGCGAACACGGCGTCGATCTCCGGTGCCCGCTCGATGAGTTCGGCCGTCGCGCGGCGCCCGCTGTCCTCCGAGAAGTCGCCCTCGGCGATCCAGGAGGGCCTGCCCTCGACCCCGCCCCGCTGCAACGCCTCGCGGTATCCGCGCAGCCGGCACTGGGCCACGTACATGTCGAGGGGCCCGGTGATGGTCGCGATCGTGCGGCGGCCGGAATCGATCAGGTGCGTCACCGCGCTGCGGGCACCACCGGCGTTGTCCGCGTCGACGTAGGTCACGCCCTCGTCACCCGAGCGCCGCCCCAGCAGCACGGTGGGCAGACCCACCTCGGCGAGCATGTCGGGAAGCGCGTCCTCGGCGTGCACGGACATCAGCATGACGCCGTCGACCCGGCCGCCACGCGCGTACTCCACGAGGCGCCGGCGTTCGGCGTCGGTGCGGACCAGGGTCAGCAGCAGTTGCACCTTGGTGTCGGTCAGGGCGTCGCCGACAGACCGGACGATCTCGGAGAAGAACGGCTCGCCGAACATCCGCCAGTCCGGCTCCGTCATGACCAGGGCGACGGCGTCGGCACGCCGGCCCGCCAGCGAACGGGCGGCGAGGTTGGGGACGTAGCCCAGTTCGGCGATGGCCCGTTGCACGGCACGGCGCGTCGAATCCTTGACGCCCGCCGCGTTGTTGATGACGCGGGAGACGGTGCCCCGCCCCACACCGGCGAGCGCGGCCACCTCCTCGAGCGTCGGTGTGCCGGGACGCTGCCTGACCATGACCACCCCCACGAGACCACTCGATCTTACGGGGCCCGAGGCCCGGTACGAACGGTCCGCCCACGCGGCATCACCCCGGTTGCCGACCGGAGTCGGCGCATCGGCCCGGGGCCGCGCGTGCGGTCTCGGGCCCCACGTCCGGCGGACGGGTGTTCCGGGCCGGCGCGATGGCGTGACGGGCGGCACCACGGTCGGCCCGGTGCACGGGGGTCGGCACCGCGCTTCCGGCGACGAGGACCACGACGAAGAAGCAGCCGGACGCCGTCGCGCCGGTGAGCGGCGCGGGCATCAGGCCTGGGCGGTGAGGACGGCGCCGGGCGCCGGCACTCGCGACGCCCGGGCGTGGTGGCCGACGAGACAGCCGCCGGACACCCCGCTCACCCCCATGACCGGCCAGGCGGGCCGGCAGCCCGCCGCCGGCCGCCGGCCCGCCGTGCGAAAGCCGAATCCGTACGCGGCGCCGGCGAAGGCGGAGGCGGAGGCCAGGAAGAAGAGCGGCAGCGAGTCCGTGGTGGGTCAGGACGAACGGGGAAGGGAGCGTGGCGCAGTCGGCTCTCGTGACCGCGGACGGCGATCGCGTACAACCCGCCGGCATGACGGCACGGCGGACCGCCGACGCCGCGCCGGCCGTGAAGCCGGAGTGAGCGGCCGCAACCGCGCGGCCGGTCCCCGAACCGGGCCACCCGGGCGGGCGGCCCGATCGGTCCGCCGCACGGATCGCCACGCACCACCCGCGCCGGTCCGAACCGGCCGCGCATGACGTACGCCCCCGTACCGTTCGCCCCGGCCCGGCCCGGTTTCGGCCGCTGGGGCGTGAGACCGCAGGTCAACGGAGGATCACCCACCGGTCTCGGCAGGCCCTCTCCGTGCCCTCTTCGAGACACACCTGCAATGCTCCGTACCGCACGTTCCGGCCCGCCCCGCCGTCAGAGTCACAGAAGTCGGCATCAACCAACCAAGGGGGCACGGACGATGAAGTGGCACGGGACACGGCGGCCGGTCGGGGTGCTGCTCGCGCTCACGGCGGCGGGCGGACTGCTGATCAGCGGTTGCAGTGGGGAAAGCGACAACGGCTCCAAGGCGGGCGGCACCGCCTACGACCGCGGGGGCGGCGACTCGGCACCGCTGCCCGCTCCCGACCGCCCCCGGAGCTCGGGCGGACAGTACGGCGGTGAACGGCACGAGGGCGAGCAGGACTCACGTGACATCGCCCCCGCACCCGACTACCTGTCCACCTTCGCCCTGGACGTCGACACGGCCTCGTACGGCTACGCCCGTCGCACCCTCGCCGAGGGCCGGCTGCCCGACCCCTCGACCGTCCGTCCCGAGGAGTTCGTCAACAGCTTCCGGCAGGACTACGAACGTCCCGGCGGCGACGGCTTCACGGTCACCGTGGACGGCGCCCGCACCGACGAGGAGGACTGGTCCCTGGTCCGTGTGGGCCTCGCCACCAGGCCCGCCGACCCGGGCGGCGAACGGCCGCCCGCGGCCCTCACCTTCGTCATCGACATCTCGGGCTCGATGGCCGAGCCGGGCCGTCTCGACCTCGCCCAGGAGTCCCTCGGCACGATGACGGACCAGCTGCGCGACGACGACTCGGTCGCCCTCGTCACCTTCAGCGACGAGGCCGAGACCGTCCTGCCGATGACCCGGCTCGGCGGCAACCGGGGCGGGATCCACGACGCGATCGACAGCCTCGAGCCGACCGACTCCACCAACCTGGGCGCCGGTGTGAAGACCGGGTACGAGACGGCCGTCGAGGGTCTGCACAAGGGCGCCACCAACCGTGTCGTTCTCGTCTCGGACGCCCTCGCCAACACGGGGGAGACCCAGGCCGACGCGATCCTCGAACGCATCGCGGAGTCCCGGCGCGAGCACGGCATCACTCTCTTCGGCGTGGGCGTCGGCAGTGACTACGGCGACGCGCTCATGGAGAAGCTCGCGGACAAGGGCGACGGCCACACGGTGTACGTGTCCGACGAGGAGGACGCACGGGAGGTGTTCTGCGAACAGCTGCCCAGGAACATCGAACTGACGGCCCGTGACGCGAAGGCACAGGTCGCCTTCGATCCGGAGACGGTCGCCGAGTTCCGCCTCGTCGGCTACGACAACCGCCGGGTCGCCGACGAGGACTTCCGTGACGACCGCGTCGACGGCGGCGAGGTCGGTCCGGGCCACACCGTGACCGCCCTGTACGCGGTGCGCACCCGCCCGGGCGCGGAGGGGCACCTGGCCACTGCGACGGTACGCTGGCTGGACCCCGACGGCCGCACCCCGCACGAGGAGGCGGGCGACCTGGAGACCGGCGGTCTCGTCGGCTCCGTCTGGCGCGCGCGGCGCGGTCTGACGGTCACCGCGACCGCCGCCTACTTCGCCGACGCGCTGCGCTCCTCCGACCGCCGCTACAGCGCCCTTCCCGGTGCCCCCGGACTCGGCGAGCTCTCCGAGCGTGCCGGTTCCCTGGCGGACCGGACCGAGGACCAGGACATCCGCGCACTGGCCGAGGCGATCCGCGCGGCGGACCGTCTGGACTGACCCCGGCCCATTGACTCGTCCTTACGCACAGGTAAGTTTACTCCCGAGTAAGTAAGCACGGCAGCAACCAGCACGAGAGCACCAGCCGCGACCGGGAGCCGTCATGGGTGTACGCAAGGATCTGAAACGGGCGAAACGACGCACCGATCTGGCGGGTCGGGTCAGAGCCGAAACCGTCAGGGACGAGCGGGGCGTCGTCCGTGAGGCCCGTACGGCGGCTCTCGCCGCGCGGCAGACCACCGGCAGCACCGCCGACATCCCGTTCACCAACGCGGCCGAGGCGCCCGACACGGTGGTCCTGCGCCGCGAGGAAGCCGGCGCCTGGCACCCGGTCACGGCGGCGGCCTTCGCCCATGAGGTCACCGCCGTGGCCAAGGGACTGATCGCCGCCGGGCTGGAACCGGGCGACCGGGTCGCCGTGATGTCCCGCACCCGCTACGAGTGGACGGTCCTGGACTTCGCGATCTGGTCCGCCGGCGGCCAGACCGTACCGGTCTACGCGACCTCCTCGCCTGAGCAGGTGGAGTGGATCGTCCGTGACTCCGGCGCCCGGCACGTCGTCACGGAGACCCCGGAGAACACCGCCACCGTCAGGACGGGCACCGCAGCCCACGCCGCGCCGCCGCGCCTGTGGGAACTGGACGCGGGCGCCCTGGCCGATCTCACCGCCCTCGGCGAGGGCGTGCCCGACGAGGAGGTCACCAAGCGGCGTACGGCACTGGCCCCCGGGACCGTGGCTACCGTCTGCTACACCTCCGGCACCACCGGGCGGCCCAAGGGCTGCGTCCTCACCCACGCCAACCTGTACGCGGAAGCGGCCAACACGGTCGAGCTGCTGCACCCCATCTTCAAGGAGGTCACGGACCAGGTCGCCTCGACCCTGCTCTTCCTCCCGCTCGCCCACATCCTCGGCCGCACCCTGCAGATCTCCTGCCTGATGGCCCGGATCGAGATCGGCCACTGCCCCAGCATCAAGCCCGACGAGCTGCGGCCCCGGCTCAAGGCGTTCCGCCCGACGTTCCTGGTGGGTGTCCCCTATCTGTTCGAGAAGATCCACGACACCGGCCGGGCCACCGCCGAGAAGCTGGGCCGCGGCGCCTCCTTCGAGCGGGCCCACCGCGTCGCGGTCCGCTTCGGCGAGGCCCATCTGAACCGGTTCCTCGGCCGCGGCAAGGGCCCCGGACCCGGGCTGTACGCCGCCTGGGCACTGTACGACCTGCTGGTCTACCGCCGGGTCCGCAAGGAACTCGGCGGGCGCATGCGGTACGCCATCAGCGGCGGCTCCCCACTGGAGCGCGACCTCAATCTCTTCTTCTACGCGGCCGGAATCATGATCTACGAGGGTTACGGCCTGACCGAGACCACCGCGGCCGCCACCATCGTCCCGCCGCTGAGCCCCCGCCCCGGCACGGTCGGCCTCCCGGTCCCCGGCACCGCGGTCCGGATCGCCGACGACGGCGAGGTGTGCGTCAAGGGCGACATCGTCTTCGGGTCGTACCGCAACGACCCGGCGGCCACCGACGAGGTGCTCGACGACGGCTGGTTCACCACCGGCGACCTCGGCTCCCTCGACGAGGACGGCTTTCTGACCATCACCGGCCGCAAGAAGGACATCCTCGTCACCTCCGGCGGCAAGAACGTCTCCCCCGCCGTCCTGGAGGACCGGCTGCGCAGCCGCCCGCCCGTCGGCCAGTGCCTCGTCGTCGGCGACAACCGCCCCTTCGTGGCCGCCCTGATCACCCTCGACCCGGAATCGGTCGCCCACTGGCTCTCGGTGCGCAAACTGCCCGCCGGCACGCCGATGTCCGAGGTCGTCCGCGATCCCCGGATGCGAGCGGAGGTGCAGAAGGCCGTGGACTACGCCAACGAGGCCGTCTCCCGTGCGGAGTCCATCCGTGCCTTCGCCCTGGTCGAGGGCGAGTTCACCGAGGAGAACGGGCTGCTGACGCCCTCACTCAAGGTCAAACGGCAGGCGGCTCAGGAGATGTACTCGGCGGAGATCGCGGCGCTGTACCCCTGACCCGCGCGCGGGCCGCCCGGGTGCGTCAGCGCAGGTCGAGCCGCATCAGGACACGGGGGTGACCGGACAGGACCGAGGTCGTGTCGGCGGCATGGCTGAAGCCGGCCCGCTCGAAGTTCTTCCGGAGCCCGGCGTACGCCATCGTCAGGTCGACGCGGGCGTCGCCGTTGTCGAGGGGGTACGCCTCGACGGCGGGGGCGCCGTGCGCACGGGCGTACTCGACCGCGCCGGTGATGAGGGCGTGCGAGATGCCCCTCCCCCGGTGGCCGGGGCGCACGCGGATGCACCACAGGGACCAGACCGGCAGCCCGTCGACGTGCGGGATCTTGCGGTTGCGCGCGAAGGAGGTGTCCGCGCGCGGCGCGACGGCGGCCCAGCCGACCGGCTCGTCGCCGTCGTGGGCGAGCACGCCGATGGGCGTGCCCGTACGGCACAGTTCGGCGACGTACTCTCCCCGGGCCGGTCCGCGGAGCTCGTTGTTGAGCCTGGACGGGATGCGGTAACTCAGGCACCAGCAGACGCTGGCCCCGGGTGACTTGGGACCGAGCACGGCACGGACGTCCTCGAAGACGGAGGCGGGGCGGACTTCGATGGCCATACACCCACGATGCCACGCCGCGCGGGGCGGCGCCGTGCCGTACGGCGATCACGGCAGAGCGCGAAGGTACCGGGTACGGGCGCCGAGTTGGGCGAGCAGCAGGACGGGGAAGAGGAACCGCCAGGGGCCGGCCGGCGCCGCCCGGGTCAGTGAGCGGAGGGTCAGCAGGACCCGGCCTTCGTCGTCCCGGTGCACGATGAAGGCCTCCTCCCCGCTCACCGGGTGCCCCCGGCGGGTGCCGTACGCGAAACCGCACCGGTCCCCGGTCTCCACCACGGCGACGACCTCGACCGGCTCCCGGACGGCGAACGGGCCGACGCCCGCCGTGATGACGTACCGCCCGCCCTCCCGCACCCTGAGACCGCCTCCGTCGACGGGGACGACGGAGAAGCCACTGCGCCGTTTGACCTCCCAGCGCGCCACGGCGTCCGTGGCGGCCGTCCAGGTGTCCCCTCCCCGTCCGACGGTCACGGTTGTCTCGAACCGGCGGAACCCGGACGGGGACGCGGGCCAGAGCGGGATGTGCGGGGAGGTCGCACCGCGGGCGGAGTAGGTCAGGCCCGCGTCGTCACCCATGGGTCGGCGCCGTCCGGTCCAGGAAGGCCGCGAGACCTGCCAGGAGGCGGTTGACGTCCTCGGCATCGGTGTACGGGGCCAGGCCGATGCGGAGGCCGCCGGTGTCTCCGAGGCCGAGGTGGCGGGACGCCTCCAGGGCGTAGAAGCTCCCGGAGGGCGCGTGGATGCCGCGCTCCGCGAGGAAGCGGTAGGCGTCCTCGGTCCGGCGGCCGTCGAGCGTGACCAGCAGGGTCGGGGTGCGCCGGGCGGCCCGGGAGCGGACGGTGACCCCGTCGAGGGCCGCCAGGCCCTTCTCGAGCCGGGTCCGGAGCGCGGCCTCGTGCTCCTCGAGCAGCGCGTACGTCCTGGCCAGGCGGTTCCGGCGGTGGCCGTCCGACTGCCCGGAGAGACCGGCCAGGAAGTCGACGGCCGCACGGGTGCCCGCCAGGAACTCGTAGGGCAGCGTGCCGAGCTCGAAGCGCTCGGGAACGGCGTCCGCGGAGGGCAGCAGCTTGTCCGGGCGGAGGGTCTCCAGCAGTTCCGGGCGGGCGGAGAGGACCCCGTGGTGGGGGCCGAGGAACTTGTACGGGGAGCACACGAAGAAGTCCGCGCCGAGCGCCTCGGTGTCGACCAGGTTGTGCGCGGTGTAGTGCACGCCGTCGACGTAGAGCAGGGCGCCCACCTCGTGCACGATGCGGGCGATCTCGGCGATCGGGGGGATGGTGCCGATGAGGTTCGAGGCGGCGGTGACGGCGACCAGCCGGGTGCGTCCGGAGAGGTGGGCCCGGATGTCGTCGGCGGTGAGTTCGCCGGTGTCCGGGTCGAAGTCCGCGTGGCGGACGGTGGCGCCGGCCCGTTCGGCCACCTGTACCCAGGGGCGGATGTTGGCATCGTGGTCGAGGCGCGTGACGACCACCTCGTCGCCGGGTGACCAGTCGGCGGCGAGGGTGCGGGCGAAGTCGTAGGTGAGCTGGGTGGCACTGCGGCCGAAGACGACGCCCGCCGGGTCGGCGCCGAGGAGGTCGGCCATGGCAAGGCGGGCCTCGGTGACGACGGCGTCGGCGTTGCGCTCGCCGGGCAGCAGGCCGCCGCGGTTCGAAAGGGGCCGGGACAGCGCGGCGCCGATCGCCTCGATGACGGGCAGCGGCGTCTGGGTGCCGCCGGGGCCGTCGAAGTGCGCGGTGCCGGCGGCCAGCGCGGGCACCTGGGCGCGCAACGCGGTGAGGTCGTACGTCACGGGGGGGGCTTCCTCTCGATGTGGTGCCGGCGGGCCGGTCAGGTGGCCGAGCCGTCGGCCGCGGGTTCCCGCGGCGGGTCGGTGAGCTGCTCGCGCAGATAGTTCCAGACGACCGCGATCAGCGCGGCGACGGGTACGGCGAGCAGGCTGCCGACGATGCCGGCGAGGCTGCCGCCCAGGGTCACCGCGAGCAGCACGACGGCCGCGTGCAGTCCGAGACCGCGGCTCTGGATCATGGGCTGGAACACATTTCCCTCGAGTTGCTGCACCACGATGATCACGGCCAGCACGAGCAGCGCGTCCGCCAGTCCGTTGGACACCAGCGCGATCAGCACCGCGACGAGTCCGGCGAACAGGGCGCCGATGATGGGCACGAACGCGGACACGAAGGTCAGGACCGCCAGCGGCAGCACCAGCGGTACGTCGAGGATCCACAGGCCCAGGCCGATCAGCACGGCGTCGATCAGGCCGACGAGTGCCTGCGAACGCACGAACGAGCCCAGGGTGAGCCAGCACCGTTCGGCCACGACCGGGATGTCGGTGGCGAGCCGGCCGGGGAGCTGGCGGCGCAGCCAGGGCAGGAAGCGCGGGCCGTCCTTGAGGAAGAAGAACATCAGGAAGAGCGCCAGTACCGCCGTGACCACCCCGCTGACGACGGTGCTGACGCCGGTGACGGCGGTGGTGGCGATGGACCCGGCGCTGTCCTGGAGGCGGGCGGTCGCGGTGTCGAAGGCATCCGCGATCTGGGCATCGTCGATGTTCAGCGGCGGCCCGGCGGCCCATTCGCGCAGCCGCTCGACACCTTCGACGACGCCCTCTCCCAGCTTGCCGGACTCCGACGCCACGGGTACCGCGATCAGCGCCACGGTGCCCGCGGCCACCAGCAGGAAGAGCACGGTCACGAGGGACGCGGCGAGCGCGGGGGCCATGCCGCGCTCGCGCAGGTAGCGGGCCGGGGGCCAGGTGAGCGTGGTGAGGAGCAGACCGACCACGAGGGGCCAGACGACCGACCAGGTTCGGCCCAGTATCCACAGCACCACCGCGGCGGCCGCCAGGACCAGCAGCAGTTCACCGGAGACACGCGCCGAGGCGCGCAGCACGGCACGGGTCTTCCCCGCGTTCAACGTCGCAGACATGGAGGCACCTTACGGTGCCCGCGGGCCGCTGTGATCACCCGGGAACCGTGCCCGGCGCCGCTCGGGCCGTCCGGCGCCGTTGCCGGTGGCGGCACGTGTGCGGCGCGCCGCCACCTCTGCCGTGTCCGCCGTAGGGAAGCGGTCAGTTGAACGGGGCCAGCGTCAGGGAGGCCCCGCTCGGGTTGCCGTCGTGGACGAGCGACTCGTGGGCACCGACGTCGTCGAAGGCGAAGCCGTACGCCTTCCCGTCGGTCATGTGTGCGTGGATGATCCGGGAGTAGTGGTTGGTGACGGGCTCCTGGTAGAAGCCTGCCGCACTGGAATCGGGCTGGTCGGGGTTGGCGAGGAGGGTCGTGCGGTTGAAGCCGGCGCACAGGGTGCGCGAGATCGGGCCGCGCACCTGGTCGTTGGGGGCGTCGAGATTGCGGTGGCAGCCGAAGACGGACGAGGCGTCCGGTTTCTGGAAGCTGGTGACGACGGCGCCCGAGCTGTTGGTGAAGTTCATGACGCCACCGGAGACCCGGCCGTGGTACCTGACGTCGGGCCGGTCACGGAAGGGTGTGACCGTCAGGGTCGAGCCGGAGTACTTCTGCCAGACACGGTTGATGTAGTCGTCCATGATCGACGCCGGCAGGGCGCCCGTCTCCACTCCGTACAGGGGTGCCAGGGCGCGCAGCACGGTGCCGTCGGAACGGGTCTGGATCAGGTTGGCCCAGCCTCCGGACTGTCCTCTGAGGGCGTTGAAGACTCCGTTGTAGCCGCCCGGTTTGAGCGCACCGGCGGTTGCCGTGCTGCCGTCGCCACGTCGCACTCCCACCGTGTAGGGGGCGGAGAACATGTCGACCTGGGTGCTGTTGAGCCACAGGCCGTCGTTGTTGAGTGTGTACTCCGACCAGTTGAACAGGATGTTCCGGTTCGGGTCCGTGGGGTTCTGCACGGCGGGCTGCACCAGGCCGCCGGTGGTCAGCTTGAAGACCATCTTCTGGCCGTAGGAGAAGTAGATGCGGCCGGAGAACTTCGGAACCTGGATGGTTCTGCTCTGCCCTGCCGCCGGGCCCGGTATCGAGGCGTCGGGTGCGGGCGTGGGCGGGTTGCCGCCTGCGGGCCAGGGGTGGAAGGTGCCGTTCGCGTCGGCCCAGCCCTGTCGGCCGGTCGACAGCTGGGTGCCGAGGTTGTAGACGTACACCTGCTCGCCACGGGCCGAGTTGTTGGTGATGGTCAGGGGGATGGTGTCGGGGACCGCGGCATGGGCGGGGGTTGGCACTCCGGTGGCGAGCAATGAGCCGCCGAGCGCCGTGGCGATGCTCAACCCGGCCACCATGACCCGGCGTTTGAGTGTGCGCAGCATGCTCCTTCTCCGTTCAACTGTGGCCGAGAACCGTTCTGAGAGCGCTCTCAGAAGCGTCCCGCCCTGGTATGGACCTGTCAACGGGTCGGGAGTCGGTGATTCCGGATTCATCCACGGCGCCGGGACGGCCGGTCAGTCTCCGCCCTGCACCACACCGTGCGTCGAGAAGATGACAGGAGCACCGGAGGTGAAGTCACCCGGGGGAATACCCGGATGGTGCCCCTCGGGCGGCTTCGGCCGCGCGGCGGCCGGGCCGAGCGTGAGCCGGGACACGATGCGGTAGCGGTCGCCCCGGTAGAGGGAGTGGACGTACTCCACCGGGCGGCCGCCGGTGTCGGTGGTGAGCCGCTCGAACAGCAGGGCGGGCGACAGCTCGGGCACATCGAGCAGATCCGCCTCGGCCCGGGTCACCACGGTGGGCTCGATGGACTGCACCGCCTCACTGACCCGCACACCGTGCCGGTCGCTGAAGTGCTCGTACAGATCGCCCTGTTCGAGCTCCTCACTGGTGAGGTCCGGTACCAGGTCCGCCGGGACGTGCAGATGCTCGATGGCCATCGGCGAGCCGTCGACCAGCCGGAGGCGTGCCACGTATCGGATGCGGGCCGCGGGCGAGACGCGCAGCCTGCGGCCCACCCGGGCGCCGGCCGGCAGGGTGCGGGTCTCCAGGACCCTGCTGGTCCACACACCGCCCGCCCGGGGCACGGTGAAGGAGTTCCGTTCCGGGACCAATTCCTGGGTGATCTTCTCGGCGGCCACGAACATGCCCCGTCCGTGCTCACGCACCAGCAGCCCCGCGACGACGAGTTCGTCCACCGCGGCACGCAACGTCGGCCGTGACACGCCGAGTCGGGCGCACAGGACACGTTCCGAGGGGATGGCGTCGCCGGGGCGCCGGACCTCGATGAGTTCGAGGATCGCGTCACGGACCCGTTCACGCTTGAGCATGGCGCCTGAGGCGGCGGGGTCGATCTTCATGGAGGACTCTCGTTCTTCATCAGCCAGGGGCGGCCGTCGGGCCACTGGTATGGCTCCGACCATAACTGGCGTGCCTGGTGCACGAGTCGCTCCTGTCGTATGAAACCCCGCTCCTGCAAGGAGGGTTGACGCGCCTATTGGTCTATGCCACCTTCTGTCGACATCGACTGGTAAGGCTCTGGCGGCCAACTGGTCAGGCCGTAGGGCCGGGGCCGTCACCGTGGGCTTCATGGCAATGCGGCAGACCCCACGCCCGCCGCGCACAGACGATCCACCGTGCGCCACCCCCACCACGAAAGGACCACGGATGAGTACTCGTCCCACCGGCCGCCGCACCCGCGCGGCACTCGCGCTGACCGCTCTGCTGGGCAGTGCCGCCCTGGCCGGTCTCCCCGCGACCACCGCGACTGCCGCGGACGGCGCCGTCACGGTGCAGTACCGCACCAGCTCCGGCGGGGCCACCGCGGACCAGAGCGAGCCCTGGTTCAAGGTCCGCAACACCGGTTCCTCGCCCGTGCGACTGAGTCAGGTGAAGGTCCGCTACTACTTCAAGGCCGACGCCCCGGGCGCCACGTACCGCTTCGCCTGCTCCTGGGCGGTCAAGGGCTGCTCTTCCCTCACGGGCACGTTCGGCACGCTCTCCCACCCCACCCCCACGGCCGACCGCTACCTGGAGATCGGATTCGTCCCGTCCGCCGGTTCACTGGCTCCTGGCGCCGACACCGGCGACATGCAGCTGCGTTTCCACCGGTCCGACTGGCAGACGCTGAGGCAGAGTGACGACTACTCCTTCGGCGGCGCCCAGGCCTCGTACGCCGACTGGAACAAGGTCACCGCCCAGCTCTCCGGTGCCACGGTGTGGGGCACCGCCCCGGAGGGCAACGACCCGACCGACCCCACCGACCCTCCCGGTGACGGCGGCCAGACGCTGTTCGACGACTTCGACTACACCTCGCACACCGACCCCGCGATCTCCGCGCACGGCTGGAGTGTGCGTTCCAACTCCGGTGGCCCGGGGGTACCCGGCGCAGCCTGGGACCCCTCGAAAGTCACCTTCAGCTCCTCGGGCGGCAACTCGGTGATGAACCTGGAGACCTCCACCGCGGGAACCGGAGCCTCCACGACACACACCGAAGTCCTGACCAGAAGCACGAAGTTCAGGAACGGCACCTACGCCGCCCGGGTCAAGTTCTCCGATGCCCCCAAGTACGGTCCCGACGGCGATCGCATCGTCCAGACCTTCTTCACCATCAACGACCTCAAGGCCCCGATGGCCGACGACTACGCCGAGTACGACTTCGAGTACCTGCCCAACGGCGGCTGGGGCGAGCCGGCCAACATCCTGTACACGACGTCCTGGGAAACCTACAACCCGGACCCCTGGCAGGCCGTCAACCAGCACAGCGAGAGCCGGCGGAGCTTCGCGGGCTGGCACGACCTCGTGGTGACCATCGACGACAACGCCATCACCTACTACGTCGACGGTCAGCACTTCGGCACCCATGACGCCGCGTACCTGCCCGAACGCCCGATGTCGATCAACTTCAACCAGTGGCTGATCGACCTCGACGGCCAGACGTCGACCACGCCCCGCGCCTACGACCAGCAGGTCGACTACGTACTGCACGTCAAGGACCAGGTCCTCACCCCGGCCGAGGTCGGCGCGCGGATCGGTGCGCTCCGCGGCGCCGGCACGTCCTTCGTGGACGAGGTCCCGGCGCCGTGACGCTCTGACCGTCGCGCCGCTTTCCCGACTCACCGGCCGGGGCCCCACGTCGAGGGGTCCCGGCCGCCGTGCGTGACCTCGCGTGCCAGTTCCCGCGAAGTTCACCCGATCTTTCCCCGGGTCTTCCGCCGGCGAGCCCGAGGCGCTGAACTATAGGCCGCGACCGCAGGACGGCCGCAGCTAGACAACGTTGTCACCTTTGTGGGAAAGCAGGAACACCAACACGATGTGGAACGCCACGGAGTCTTCTCCACCCAAGCCCCCGCCGGGCCGCCGCAGACTTCTCACCACCGCGCTGGTCCTCGGCGCGCTGATCGCCGGGCTGACGCCCGCGGCCGGTGCCGCCACGCGGAGCAACCGGGACATCACGGCGTTCGACGCCGTGGACCCGTTGATCGGCACCCGCCTGGACACGTCGCAGAACAAGGGGAACAGCGCGTACGGCAACACCTGGCCGGGTGCCACGGTGCCGTTCGGCATGGTGCAGTCCTCCCCCACCACGTACCGCACGTCCGACGGGGACCAGAAGGGCGGATACGAGTACACGGCCGACAAGATCCGCGGCTTCGGCATGACCCGGCTCTCCGGGACCGGCTGCGAGGGGCGCTTCAGCGGCTTCGACTTCCCGGTGCTGCCCTACACCGGCCGGCTCACCGAGGGCGCCCTGCCCTCCAGCCCGGCCGAGAAGATCACCGACTACTACGTCGGTTTCGACCACGCCGACGAGACGGCCGGCCCCGGCCACTACTCCGTCGACCTGGCCAACGGCGTCGAGACGGAGCTGACCGCCACCACCCGCACCGCCGTGAGCCGCTTCGGCTTCCCCTCCGAGGGCAGCGCCACGCTGCTGTTCGACGTGGCCGGTTCCAACAACCGGGTCTTCGGCAGCGAGGTGAAGGTCGACGGGAACACCGTCAGCGGCTGGGTGGAGACGGCCTCGGTGTGCGACGAGGGCGGGCGCTACCGAGCGTACTTCTCCACCACCTTCGACCGCCCGGTCAGAGCCCACGGCACCTGGCAGGCCTCCGACGTACGGCCGGGGTCACAGGCCGCCTCCGGTGGTGACACCCAGCACGGTGCGGGCGCCTATCTCGTCTTCGACCGGGGTGCGAAGGTCACCGCGAAGACCGGCCTCAGCTACGTGAGCGTCGCGGGCGCGTCCCGCAACGCCGCCACCGAGACCCGCGGCCGGGGCTTCGACCGGGTACGGGACCAGGCCGCACGTGTGTGGCGGGACGCGCTCGGCACCGTCGACGCGGACGGCGGCACCCGCGCCGAGCGGGTGAAGTTCTACACCGCGCTGTACCACTCGCTGCTCCACCCGAACGTCTTCGACGACGTCGGCGGCGAGTACCGGGGCTACGACGGAAAGACCCACCGGGTCGCCAAGGGCCGCCACCACTACGTCACCTACGCGGGCTGGGACACCTACCGCAGCCAGGCACAGCTGATCGCCCTGCTGTTCCCGAAGGTCGGCAGCGACATCAACCAGTCGATCACCGACATGGTGCGCCAGACCGGCACCTGGCCCAACTGGCCGCACCTCAACCAGGCCCAGCAGAAGATGAGCGGCGACTCGCTCCAATCGGTGGTCGCCTCGATCGACGCCTTCGGCAGCACGGACTACGACCGCCGGGCCGCGCTGGAGTCGATGAAGGCGACCCAGAGCCTGCCCGCCGACTCCACGCTGCGGCGGCACGCCTACCAGTACGCGAGCGTCGGTTTCATCGAGAACCGCAAGGGCGACTCGGCGACGTCGAAGACGCTCGAGTACGCCGTGGACGACTTCGGCATCGCCCAACTCGCCCGGCGCCTGGGCGACAGGAACACGTACGACCGGTTCATGGTCCGTGCGCAGAACTGGCAGAACGTATTCGACGAGGCCGGCGACCACATCCGGCCTCGCGGGCGTACGGGCTTCGACCGGGGCTTCAACCTCGGTGAGCGGGGCAACCAGTTCGAACAGGCCACCGGCTACCAGTACGGCTGGATGGTGCCGCACAACGTCGGCACCCTGATCGAGAAGCGGGGCGGCATCGAGGCCACCACCAAGGCGCTCGACGGTCACACCCGTGAGCTGGACGCCGGCGTGTACAACACCTCGGGCGCGTACCTGAGCAACCAGCCCAGCTTCACCATGCCGTTCGTCTACAACTGGCTGCGGCAGCCGCACCGTACGGCGGACGTGCTGCGCCGCGCCGTGGACGAGATGTACGACACCACACCCTCGGGGCTGCCCGGCAACGACGACCTCGGCTCGCTGAGCAGCTGGTACGTGTGGACGAACCTCGGGCTCTTCCCCGCTGTCCCCGGCACCGCCGATCTGGTGGTGAGCGGCCCGATGTTCGACCGGGTCGTGGTGGACAGCGCCGACAGCCGGCGGAGGATCACCCTTGACGCTCCCCGCGCGGACGAGGCGTCCTACGTCACGGGGCTGAGGGTGAACGGCCGCGCCACCACGCGCTCCTGGCTCCCCGCGGAGTTCACCCGCGAGGGCGGCAGGCTCAGCTTCAGGATGTCGGCGAAGCCCGGTGCCTGGGGCACCCGCGCGGGCGACGTCCCCCCGTCGCACACGGACGGCACGGACGCCCGGAACAACATCGGCATCACCCCGGACGACCACGGCAACCTCGGGTCCCTCGACCTCAGCGACAACTCCCTGTCCCGTCAGCGGCTGGCCGAGGCCGGAGCGGCGCCGGGTGCGAAGCTCGCGCTGGGTGACACCGGTGTCGAATTCAGCTGGCCGGACACCGGGTCCGGGGAGCCCGACAACTGGATACCGCACGGCCAGCGCATCCGCCTGGACGGCGCCCCGGCCACCGGGATCTCCTTCCTCGGCCTCGCCACCAACGGGCCCTCGCAGGGCACCGCGGTGGTCGAGTACACCGACGGCTCCACCCAGTCCGTACCGGTGCGGTTCACCGACTGGACGCCCGGGACGAACTACCAGTTCGGCAACGAGCCGCTCGTGACCACGACGGGCCGCAACCGGGCCTCGGGCGGGGCGGACACCGTGGAGACCAAGGTCTTCGCCACGCGTCCCCAGCCGCTGGACCCCAAGAAGCGGGTCGCCGCCGTCGTCCTGCCGCAGGGCACCGACCGCGGCGTCATGCACGTGTTCGATGTCGCGCTCACCGACAACCCGGATCTCGAGGTTCCCGGTCTGGTGCCCGCACGCATCGTCCTGACCCCGACCGGGACGCCGGAGTCCGCCCAGGCCGTCACCTGGCGGACGGCGGCCGCACTCACCTCCGGCGAGGTGCGGATCCGCGAGGCCGGCACCGAACGGTGGCGGACCGTGGCCGCCCGCGCCAACGAGGAGCTGGAGGCGGGCGGCGAGCGGGTGCGCACGCACTCCGCGGTCATCGACCGCCTCTCCCCCGGCACCGCGTACGAGTACCGGGTGGGCACCGGCGACCGGTTGAGCCCCGCGTACCGGTTCACCACCGCCCGGCCGGCGGGCGAGGAGTTCACGTTCCTCTACTTCGGCGACGCGCAGAACGAGCTGTCGGCGAAGTGGGCACCGGTGGTGAAGCAGGCCTACAACCGCTATCCGGACGCCGTCGGCAGCGTCAACGCGGGTGATCTGGTCAACTCCTCGGGCAACGACAGCGAGTGGCGCGACTGGTTCGGGGCGATGAACGGATACAGCCAGACGACCAATGTCATCGCCGCGCCCGGCAACCACGAGTACGCGGGTGACACGTTCCTCAAGACGTGAAAGTCGACGTTCGAGTACCCGGGCAACGGGCCGCGCGCCACACCGGCCGAGGGTGACACACCCGCCGAGCGGCAGCGCGCGGCATACGAGGCGCACATGGCGGAGGCGCTCGCCGAGACCGCGTACTCCACCGACTACCAGGGGGTGCGGTTCATCTCCCTCAACGCCGGCACGCACGACGCCCGCTCGCTGATGACGCCGGACGATCTCCCGGCGTGCAGCGAGAACTGCCCCGACCCGGAAACGCTCTGGCTCGGCATGCAGGCCCGCTGGCTGGACCGCCTGCTTGAGGACAACCCCGGAAAATGGGCGGTGGCGGTCTTCCACCAGCCGGTGTTCTCCGGGGCCGAGGGGCGCGACGAGAAGGCGGTGCGTGACGCCTGGCTCCCGGTGTTCCAGCGGAGCGACATCGACCTGGTGCTGATGGGACACGACCACGTGTACGCCCGTGGGTACGCGGACGCCGATGCCACCGCCACTCCCGGCGTGACCACGGGTCCCGTCTACACGGTCGCCGTCTCGGGACCGAAGTACTACGAGCTCGCCCCCGACGACGACAACGTGTGGACCCGCAACGGGGCGACCCAGGTGGTCCGCGCGGGGCACACCTCCACGTTTCAGGGGATCAGGGTCACCAAGGACACGATCCGCTACGAGGCGGTCGTCGCCGCCAAGTGGGACGACCGGTCCACGACGGACAAGGAGGTCGGTGAGGTTCTGGACTCGTTCACCATCACCAAGTACGACGACGGCACCACGTACGTGACCGAGGACGGAGTGGCGGTGCCGCCCGAGCGGACCACCGACGACTGACGGCCGTCCCGGGACAGCCCCCGTCCCACGCCCGGGTGGGACGGGGGCCTGCCTTGCCTGTGGCGGGGGTCTGGCGCAGGCTGGGTCACATGGGTGCGAGCCCGACGCTCATCTCCTCCGTACAGCGTGCCTTCCGGCTGCTGGAGGCGACGAGCGCCCATCAAAACGGTGCGCCGGCGAAGCAGCTGGCGCGTGAGACGGGGCTGCCCCTGGCCACGGCCTACCACCTGCTGCGCACGCTCGTGCACGACGGGTATCTGCGCAAGCTGGACGACGGCGGTTTCGTGCTGGGCGACCGGTTGCAGACCCTGCACACGACGGGCAGCGGTCAGGCGCTGCTCAGCCGGGTCCGGCCCGTGCTCACCGCGCTCCGCGACGAGCTCTCCAGCGCCGCCTATCTCACCTTCTACGAGGACGGAGAGATCCGGGTCGCCGAGATCGTCGACGGGCCGCGCTCTCCGCGGGTGGATCTCTGGGTCGGTTTCGAGGATGCCGGGCATGCCACCGCCCTGGGCAAGTCCGTGCTCCGGGAGCTCGGCGACGAGGCGCGCCGGGAGTACCTCTCCCGGCACCCGCTCAATGACCTCACTCCCCGGACGGTCACCACGGCTCCGGCGCTGATCCGCCAGATCGAGACCACTGCCATGGCCCCGGCCGTGGCGGATCTGGAGGAATACGCCCTGGGTACCGTCTGTGTCGCGGTCCCGGTCTACAGCGGCCGCACGCTGGGTTCGCTCGGTGTGTCGATGCCGAAGGACCGGCTCTCCCGGCTCGACGAGGTCCGACAGCGGCTTCTTCCCACCGCCGGCCGGGTGACCCGAAGCCTCTCGCTCACCATCTGAAAAGCCCACCCTTGCGACGGTCCACATTGACCATCTTTCCTGAATAAGCAGATATTTCGGGACGCGCGCATGCCGCGCAGAGGTGAGGACACCGGACGACGCATGAGTCACGCCCCTCGGCACGGACGCGACCACTCGCCCATACGGCCGCACCGGTGGGGGACCGGGCGTACCCGGTCCCCCCGGGTGCTGGCACTCTCGCACTGGGCCGCCGGCACACCGGCCCTGTCGATACTGATCGTCCTTCTCATCGTGTGCGTCGACCTCCTCGGCGAAACGGGCAAGGTCTGGCTGCCGCTGCTGGCCGCCGGGCCGGCGCTGGCCGCCGCCACCAGCCGGCCGCTCGGGGTCATGGGGGTCGGTCTCCTCGCCACCCTGCTCGGCGCCGCGATCGGCGTCCGGCACGGCATGCCCGTCCCGCAGCTGACCGTCGTACTCGCCGCGCTGGTGACCGTCACCCTGGCCGGCGTTCTCGCCAGCGCCCTGCGCGCCCGCCGCGAGCGGGTGCTCGCCGCCGTCCGCTCGGTCGCCGAGACCGCCCAGCACGCCCTGCTCACACCGGTCCCCGAGACGGTCGGCCCGTTCCAGGCGGCGGTCCGCTACAGCGCCGCCGCGGCGGAGGCCCGGATCGGCGGTGACCTCTACGCCCTCATCCCCACCCCGTACGGGGTCAGGATGATCGTCGGCGATGTGCTCGGCAAGGGCCTGCCGGCCGTCGGGACCGCGGCTCTCGTACTCGGCGTCTTCCGGGAGGCGGCCCACGACGAGCCGGATCTCCGGGACGTCGTGAGCCGGATCGAACGGAGCCTGGCCCGCAACCTCGGCAGCGACGACTTCGTCACCGCCGTGGTCGCCGGATACCCGGAGCCCGGGCGGCTGGAGATGGTCAACTGCGGACACGCGCCTCCGCTGCTGATCCGCGGCACCGACGTGGTACCGGTGGATCCCGTCCGCCCCGCACCGCCCCTGGGGCTGCGGTCCCTGTCGACCGAGTCCCCGTGCCTCCAGGTCGTGCCGTTCGTCGAGGGGGACCAACTGCTCCTCTACACCGACGGAGTCACGGAGGCGCGCGACGCCGCCCGTGAGTTCTACCCCCTGGCGGAGGGGCTGGCCCGGCACCTGTGCGACGAGCCGGCCCGCACCCTGGCCGCGCTGCACGAGGAACTGCTGCACCATGTGGGCGGCCGGCTGCACGACGACGCGGCGCTGCTGTTGCTGCGCAAGCCCGTCGCCGCTACCGGGTCGGCGGACGCCGGCGCGCACCCCGCCGCACTCGCGCCGGCCGGCACCCCCGCGGTCCGGCCGCTCACCGACCTGCGGGAACAGGCGGCCGACGACCCCTGCGACGACCGTGAGGACGTCGCCTGATTCCCCTGTCCCGGCCAACCCTTCCCGCCTCGTTGGTGAAGCGCTTCGACGAAAAACGGCTCCTGTCGAGGTGGAGCCTGGCGTTGCACCGGGTGCAATTTGTCTGGCCCGATTACTGATACGTCAGCAGGAGCCGGCCGCGCTGGCCCTCCAGCGGCACGATGCGCTGACGCAAGGGCGTGACAGGTTCCAGAGCTCCTGTCATAGTTGCTGGTCAGAGGCTGATACTCGGCCCCATGCCGCCCTCCCCCTGCGAGGAAGACCATGAAATTCACTGACGGCTTCTGGCGCATCCGCGACGGTGTCCAGATCTCGTATGCCACCGAGGTGCGTGACGTACGCTCCGAATCGAAGCGCTTCACTGGATACGCCTCCTTGAAGAAGGTGACACGCAGGGGCGACACCCTCAACGCACCGCTGATCACGGTCGAGTGCTTCTCCCCCGCCGAAGGCGTCATCGGCGTCCGGGTCACCCATCACGCGGGCAGACACCGCCCCGGACCCGACTTCGCGCTCACCGGCGAGGCGGACGGCGCGGGGACGGTACGCCGCGAGGGCACGGTCACCGAGCTGACCAGCGGCCCTCTGACGCTGCGGCTCGACGGCGCGGGTCCCTTCGGTCTGACGTTCCACGACGCGGACGGACGGGAACTGACCCGCGCCGGTGCCAAGGGCACCGCTTTCGCCACCACCGGCGAGGGGGCACACCATGTGCTGAGCCGCCTGTCGCTCGGTGTCGGCGAACAGATCTACGGCCTGGGCGAGCGCTTCACCCCGTTCGTCAAGAACGGCCAGACCGTCGACGTCTGGCAGGCCGACGGCGGAACGAGCAGCGAACAGGCCTACAAGAACATCCCGTTCTATCTCTCCTCACGCGGCTACGGTCTCTTCGTCAACCACCCCGGCGCCGTCTCCTTCGAGATCGGCTCCGAGTCCGTCGGACAGGTCCAGTTCAGCGTCGAGGACCAGTCACTGGAGTACTACGTCGTCGCCGGGCCCACTCCCAAGGAGGTCCTCGGCCGCTACACCGCCCTGACCGGACGCCCGGCCCTGCCCCCCGCCTGGTCCTTCGGTCTCTGGCTCAGCACCTCGTTCACCACGTCCTACGACGAGGAGACGGTGACATCGTTCGTCGACGGCATGGCGGAGCGGGGCATCCCCCTGTCGGTGTTCCACTTCGACTGTTTCTGGATGCGCGAGTACCAGTGGTGCGACTTCCAGTGGGACCCGGACGTCTTCCCCGACCCCGACGGCATGCTGGCCCGGCTCAAGGAGAAGGGCCTGCGCATCAGCGCCTGGATCAACCCGTACATCGCCCAGAAGTCGCCGCTCTTCGAGGAGGCCGCCGCCCTGGGACACCTGGTGCGCCGGGCCAATGGCGACGTGTGGCAGTGGGATCTGTGGCAGGCCGGCATGGGCCTGGTCGACTTCACCAGCCCGGAGGCGCGGGCGTGGTTCCAGTCGAAGCTCACCCCGCTGCTCGACCAGGGCGTGGACTGCTTCAAGACCGACTTCGGCGAGCGTATCCCCACCGACGTCGTCTGGCACGACGGCTCCGACCCGGAGCGGATGCACAACTACTACACGCACCTGTACAACCGGACCGTGTTCGAGCTCCTGGAGAAGGAGCGCGGGCAGGGCGAGGCCGTGCTCTTCGCCCGGTCCGCGACCGCGGGCGGACAGCAGTATCCGGTCCACTGGGGCGGCGACTGCTGGTCGTCCTTCGAGGCGATGGCCGAGTCGCTGAGGGGCGGTCTGTCCCTGTCGCTGAGCGGGTTCGGCTTCTGGAGCCACGACATCGGCGGTTTCGAGGGCACACCGAACCCGGAGGTGTTCAAGCGCTGGCTCGCGTTCGGTCTGCTGTCCTCCCACAGCCGGCTGCACGGCTCCACGTCGTACCGGGTGCCGTGGGAGTTCGGCGAGGAGGCGGTCGACGTCGCCCGGCGGTTCACCCTCCTCAAGCACCGCCTGATGCCGTACCTGTACGGCGCCGCCGCCGAGACCCACCGCACGGGCGTCCCGATGATGCGGCCGATGGTGCTGGAGTTCCCGCACGACCCGGCGAGCCGCCTCCTCGACCGCCAGTACATGCTGGGCGCCGACCTCCTGGTCGCGCCGGTGTTCAGCGAGGACGGCGAAGCTGAGGTGTACCTGCCGGACGGCACCTGGACCCATCTGCTCAGCGGCGAGCGGGTCACCGGCCCGTGCTGGCGCACCGAACACCATGGCTGCGACAGCCTCCCCCTGTACGTCCGTGAGGGCGCCGTGCTGCCGCTGGCGGGCGACGACTCCCGGCCGGACGGCGACTGGCTGAACGCCCCGGTCCTGCTCGCGCACCCGCCGGCCGCGCCCGACTACACGGCGGAGGTCATCGTGCCCGACACGGCGGGGCTGCCGGCCGCGACGTTCCGCGTCCGGCGGGACGGTGACGTCCTGCGGGTCACGGCGTCGGGCACCGACCGTCCGTTCACGGTGCGCGTCGCCGGCGGGGCGCGGGCGGAGGGTGTGGGCGAGGTGACCGTGCCGTTGGGATGAGCGGGTCAGGTGCCCGGGTGACTGCCCGGGCCGTGGCCGGGGCCCGCGAGGGGGGTCGGTGAGAGGGCCTCGGGTTCCTCACCGGCCTCCATCAGGGTGTCCGCCGCCCCCACGATCAACGGGTCCGGCTTTCCCAGCGCCTCGTGGTCCTTCGCCGGATAGTCGCAGCGGTCGAGCAGGCTGCGCATGGCCTCCAGCCGGCCCCGGCGCTTGTCGTTGTTCTTCACGACGGTCCACGGCGCCCGGGGCGTGTCCGTGGCCCGGAACATCTCGACCTTGGCCTTGGTGTAGTCGTCCCAGAGGTCGAGCGAGGCGAGGTCCATCGGGGACAGCTTCCAGCGCCGCACCGGATCGACCTGCCGGATCGCGAAGCGCGTCCGCTGTTCGGCCCGGGACACGGAGAACCAGAACTTCACCAGCATGATGCCGTCGTCGGTGAGCAGCCGTTCGAACATCGGCGTCTGATCGAGGAACTGCCGGTACTCGCTCTCCGTGCAGAACCCCATGACCCGCTCGACCCCGGCGCGGTTGTACCAGGAGCGGTCGAAGAAGACGATCTCGCCCCGGGCCGGCAGATGAGCCACGTAGCGCTGGAAGTACCACTGTCCCGCTTCCCGCTCGGTCGGCTTCTCCAGGGCCACCACGCGGGCACCACGGGGGTTCAGTCTCTCGATGAACCGCTGGATGGTGCCGCCTTTGCCGGCCGCGTCCCGCCCCTCGCAGACCACCACGATCCGCTGACCGGTGTCCTTCACCCACCGCTGCATCTTGAGCAGTTCGATCTGCAGGATGCGCTTGTTCCGCTCGTACTCCGCCCTGCGCATCTTGCGGTCGTAGGGGTGGTTCTCCCGCCAGGTCCCGATCGGGGTGCCGTCGGCGTCGAGGAGCACGGGGCGCTCCGGGCGCCGGTCGTCCACCTCCAGCCCCTGGAGCAGATCGTCACCGGTCGTGCCGGAGGGCGTCCCCTCGGCTTCCGCACGGCCCTCTGGTGTGTCCGGGTGTTCGGCCGTCACGTCGTCTCCCGTCTCTTCCTGCCCGCTGACTGAAGCCTATGCCGCCCGAGGACGTCGCGATGACTCGACCGGGGGCTCGGGGAAGCGGCGGGACTTCGTCCACGGGCCGGTGGACCGTGAGCCTGCGTGACCCGGCCGTCTGCCTCGCGTCCGACCTGGCCTCCGCGAGGAACGGTGGGGCGCTGCCCGCCGACGGCGGGTACGCCGGCGCGATCCCTGCCCTGAGGGCGCCGGAACGCCCGTCCGTCCGGCCGCGGGCGCCGGACGGACAGGTGCCGGGTGGCGGATCAGCCGGTGGGGAAGCTGTCCGGGGTCCGGATGTGGTCACGGATCCAGACACCGGCGGGCTTCAGCGAGGACGTCCCGGTCCACGGACCGTTGTTGCCGCACGTGCCGGTGGTGAAGACGGCACCGGAGCGGTGGTCGTCGGAGAAGTTCCAGTTCACCCAGCTGATCTTCTTGTCCGCCATCAGGTCGAGGTAGCGCTGGGACATCGTGAAGTCGTCGGCCCCCTCGCCGGCGTAGTTCTGGGTGCCGAACTCGGTGACGAACATCGGGATCCGGTCGGCGGCGCGGGAGAGGGCCGCCAGGTACTCGTCCCGGTGCGAGGCGGCGTAGAAGTGGAAGGTGTACATGATGTTGGAGGCGTTGACCGGGTTGTTCACGACCTCGGACTCGTCGGCGCCCTCGGAGACGCCGAGCGAGGACCAGGCACGTGTGCCGACAAGGACGGGGGCGTCGGAGTCGACCCCGCGGATGACCGGGATGATCTGCTCCGCGTAGTTCTTGATCCGCGACCAGCTCACGTCACTGGGCTCGTTGGCGATCTCGTAGAGGATGTTGTCGCGACCCTTGTTGCGGCTCGCGATGTCGGTGAAGAACTTCCGGGCGTTGTCGAGGTTCGCCATGGGATCGCCGGGGTCGAGCATGTGCCAGTCGACGATCACGTACATGCCGCGGTCGCTCGCCTGCTGGATCAGGGAGTCGGCCAGGCGGGTGAAGTGCGCGGGATCGGTCTCGTAGCCGCCCTCCTGCACATAGGTGGAGACGCGCAGGACGTCGGCCTTCCAGTCCTCGGCCAGGGCGTCGAGGGATCCGCCGGTCAGGCACTGGGGGTACCACTGGGTGCCGTGGGTGCTCATGCCGCGCAGCTGGACCGGGTTGCCGTGCTCGTTGCAGAGCTTGGTGCCGCAGACCTCGAGCTGTCCGTTGACGTCCACGGGGGTACCGGCCCGGGGCGGGTCGGTGGGCGGGTCGGTCGGTGTGGTGCTGCCGCCTTCACAGGGCAGCCCGTTGACGGTGCAGTTGAGGGGCAGTCCGGTGCCGGTGGCGTTGAAGCCGAAACTCTGCCGGCCGCCGGGGGTGACGGTGGCGTTGTAGGCGACGCTGCTGAAGCGGTAGTGCTGCCCCTGCTGGGTCTTGGTGGCGGACCAGTGGCTGCCGATCGTCGTTCCGGCGGGCAGGTCGAACTCGATCGTCCAGCCGTCCGCCGGGGTGGCGCCTTCGTTGGTGACCGATACGTCGGCGCCGTACCCGGTGTCCCAGGCGGTCGTGCGCGTGATCTCTGCCGTGAGGCGGGCGTCCGCCGCCCCGGATCGCACGGTGGCCGCGTCCGCGCCGGTGGGGGCCGGTGCGGCCGGTGCGGCGGTGGCGGTGGTCAGGACGAGGAGGAGGGCACTGGCGAGGGCCGCGGCGGCTGCGGCGGGACGTAGCTGGAAACGTGCCGGTGTCATGGGGGCTCCGTCCAGGACGTGGATGGTTAGGAAAGTTTCCTAACCAGACGGAAGCAGAGGTGGCCTTGGATTGCAAGGTGCATGGCAAGCCCGGTCGATCGGCCCGGGAGAAGGGCCTGGTCAGCGGAGCAGCAACTGCACGAGGGCGACGGTGCCGATCACGACGATGAGGGCGCGCAGTACCGCGGGACTGAATCTGCGGCCCGTCATCGCCCCGAGCTGGCCGCCCAGCGCCGATCCGGCGGCGATGAGTGCGACGGCCGTCCAGTCGAAGTCGGCGACGAACAGGAAGAAGGTCGCGGCGACCGTGTTCACGATCGCGACGAGCACGTTCTTGACGGCGTTGAGACGCTGCAGGGGCTCATCGAGGAACAGGCCCATGAGGGAC
This sequence comes from Streptomyces sp. NPDC031365, assembly GCF_055569765.1. Taxonomy (NCBI): domain Bacteria; kingdom Bacillati; phylum Actinomycetota; class Actinomycetes; order Kitasatosporales; family Streptomycetaceae; genus Streptomyces; species Streptomyces sp. NPDC031365. The sequence continues at coordinate 218,146 of NZ_JBVIIM010000007.1, forward strand.
ATGTAGATGATGCCCTGCGCGGCGGCGAAGTAGCCGCCGTAGACGCTGGCCAGGGTCAGGCCGGTGAACAGCGGCCATCCGCCCTCGCGCCGGACGGGCTGCTCCTCGTTCCGGCGGCGGTGCCGCACCTTCTTGCTGATCAGGGGCTGGAGCGCGACGAGGACGAGGGCGAGCCCCACCAGGGTCGGCACGATGGTCTCGAACGCCTCGGCGGGCAGGGCCAGCAGGAGCGTGGCCCCCGCGAGCCCGCCCAGCGCCGAGCCGACGCCGAGCCGGCGGACGCGGCGGGCCTGCCCGGCGAGCTCCCGCCGGTAGCCGACGGCCCCGCTGACGGCGCCGGGGATCAGGCCGAGCGCGTTGGAGACCGTCGCGGTGAGGGGCGACAGTCCGGTGGCGAGCAGGACGGGGAAGGTGACCAGGGTTCCCGAGCCGACGACCGCGTTCATGGCACCGGCGCCGATGCCCGCCGCGAAGACGCCGAGCATCTCCACCGGAGTCACGCCGTGACTCCGGTCACGTCATCGCCGCTCGGTGATGTCCTGCACCGGTGGTGGCCCGGGGAAACGTTCATGGCACGACGCTGGCCCGGGGGGGGGGGGGGGGGGGGGGGGGGGAGGGGGGGGGGGGGGGGGGGGAGGGGGTGGTGGGGGCGTCCCCCCCCCCCCCCCCCCCCCCCCCCCCCCCCCCCCCCCCCTCCCCCTCCCCCCCCTCCCCCCCCCCCCCCCCCCCCCGCGTCCGGCTCGCCGGCTCTCATGCCTCAGCCCTGCGGGCCTGCCGGGTGGCCGAGCAGTTCCGATGCCGTCTCGAGCGGGGAGAGCTCACGCACCGGCGGCACGGCCTCGGGGTGGGCGTGACAGGTGAAGCCGAGGCGGGTCATGGCCCGGACGACTTCGCCGCTGGTGAAGTCGCGGCGGTCCTGGCGGGTGATGACCTGTCCGACCTGCTTGACGGGGTAGCGGCGGCGACCGATGGTCACGGACTCACCCGTGACCGGCTCGGGTGTGATGCCCTTCATCGACTCCAGGACTCCGGCCTTGGTCAGGTCGAACGGGTATCGGGCGATGACGCAGCGCATGGTGCCTCACTGGGGAGAAGGAAGACGGGCCGACCTGGTGGGGTGAGTGGCCCACAGGGGACTGAAGCGGTTCGGGAGCGAACGGCGACATGGCGGGGCCGCTTCCACGGCCGTGACGCCTTGTCGCCATGACGCCTTGTCGTCGTGACATCGCACGCACAGGGGGTGCCGGGCGGGAATGCCGTCCGGATCATTCCGGGGCTGCGGGCCCCGGCACCGCTCACTGGAGCCGGCGTGATCCAGACGGCAGATCCCTAGGCCGCGCGGTCCGCGGCCGGCTTCCTCGGCGCCCTGCGGCGCGATGCCTCGCCGGTGGGTCGCCCCTCGGCGTTCCGGGTCTGGGCGACCACCCTCTGGCCGGTCCGGCCCTGTGCCGTACGGCCCTGTGCGGCGCGTTCGCCGGTGGTGCGGCCGCCGCCCTGGGTGCTGCGGCCTTCGGCGTTGCGGGGCTGCGCGTCGCGTCCCTGGCTGCTGCGGCCCCGGCGACCACGTGATGCCGAGGACGCGGCGCGGCGAGGGCGCTCGACGACCGGCGCCGCGATCACGACCGGAACGCCGGAGGGAGCCTGGGCACCCGTGATGCGGCTCAGCTCCTCATCGCCCGACCGCACCTGGGTGATGCGCGGGGTGATGCCCGCCTGTGCCATCAGTCGGCTCATGTCGCGCCGCTGGTCACGCGTCACCAGGGTGATGACGCTGCCGGACTCGCCGGCGCGGGCCGTGCGTCCGCCGCGGTGCAGATAGTCCTTGGGGTCGCCGGGCGGGTCGACGTTGACGACCAGATCGAGGTTGTCGACGTGGATGCCCCGCGCCGCGACGTTCGTCGCCACCAGCACGGTCACCCGGCCGTCCTTGAACTGGGTGAGGGTCCGGGTGCGCTGGGGCTGGGACTTGCCGCCGTGCAGGGCCGCGGCGCGCACGCCGCTGCTCAGCAGGTGCTTGGTGAGCTTGTCCACCGCGTGCTTGGTGTCCAGGAACATGATCACGCGGCCGTCTCGCGCCGCGATCTCGGTCGTCGTCCGGCGCTTGTCCGTGTCGTCGACGTGGAGCACATGGTGTTCCATCGTGGTGACCGCGCCCGCGGACGGGTCGACGGAGTGGACCACCGGGTCGGTCAGGTAGCGCCGTACCAGCAGGTCGACGTTGCGGTCGAGGGTGGCGGAGAAGAGCATCCGCTGGCCGTCGGCACGCACCTGGTCGAGCAGCCTGGTGACCTGCGGCAGGAAGCCCATGTCGGCCATCTGGTCGGCCTCGTCGAGGACGGTGATGGTGACATCGTCCAGGACGCAGTCCCCGCGATCGATGAGGTCCTTGAGCCGCCCGGGCGTCGCCACGACGACCTCAGCGCCGGCCCGCAGGGCCGAGGCCTGCTTGCCGATCGAGAGACCACCGACCACGGTGGCCAGACGGAGTCGCACGGATCGGGCGTAAGGGGTCAGCGCGTCGGTGACCTGCCCGGCCAGCTCTCGGGTGGGGACGAGCACGAGGGCGAGCGGCCGGCGGGGCTCGGCACGACGGCCCGCCGTGCGGGCCAGCAGCGCCAGCCCGAAGGCCAGGGTCTTTCCGGAACCGGTGCGACCACGGCCGAGTACGTCACGGCCTGCCAGGGAGTTCGGCAGCGTGGCCGCCTGGATGGGGAACGGCACCGTCACGCCTTCGTGGCCGAGCGTGGCCAGCATCTCTCCCGGCAGGGCGAGTTCGGCGAAGTCCTCCACCGGGGGAAGCGCGGGGGTGGTCGTCACCGGGAGAGCGAACTCCCCGGTCACCGGGGTCCGTCGGCTACTGGAGCCCGAGCCCTTGGAACGCCGCTGCGCGCCGACGCGGTCGGCCGCGGCGCCTGTGCGGCGGCCGCCCTTGGCGAAACCCTGACCGCCGGAGCGGGCGCGGGTCGTTCGATTGTTCGCGCGAGCCTGTGTCAAGTGGAACCTTCCTTGATGTGGCACGTATCAAGGAATGTCCGCCGCAGTGGAACAACGCAGGGAATTGCAAGAACGAGCCGGATTGAGGTGGTCACGTCGGCTGTTCCGCCCGGTTCATGAGACGAGACCCTGAAAAGCAGCGAACCGGAGCCCGCACCTTCTGGTGCCGACCCCAGCTGCGACGTAGACGTCAGTATGGCGCACACGCGGTCTTTCCGGCCTGCGGCTTTTTCGATTACCACGACTACAACCGAGATCGACAGTAGCACGGAGCGTTTGGGCCCGTACAGCAGGCCGTGTCCGGGCTGCGCCGCGCTCCGGGGCGGTGGCCGGGGCGCGGAACCGGGCGCGTCTCCTGCACCATCCGGACGACGCGGCCGCCCGGGTGGCGCAGGGCGCGGAGGAAGCAGGCCCGGGGCAACGGCCTGCCGTGGCACACCCACTGGTCCGCCTCCGGCGCAGTCCGTGCACACCGCCGACATGGTGTGTCCCGCGTGGCGGCGGTGTGCGGAATCACCCCTTTCGGGGACGCGGGCGCCACCTGCACCCGTGACCGCGATGGGAGTGCGGACGGTCCCCCCAGGACGGGGAGCCTCACGCTCCTCGTGCGGTCGCGGACGGTCCGGGTGATGTCGGTCACCTCTGCGCGGGAGGCGCCGATGGCCCGGCTGACAGCGTCGGTCCGGGCCCGGGTGAGGATGCAGCCGGTTCTCGCGCCGGTGCCCGCCGAGGAGATGGGTGATGCGGGGCCGGCGCGGTGATCCCACCCCGGGATGAGGGTCGGGCGGAGCCCGGTCGTCGGCGGGGGCAGCGTGGTGACCACCGGAGTGCCGCCGATGCCGGTCGTCGCCGAACCCCGTCCCGGGTACTGCGGCCGATCACCGACGCGGACCGGGACTGGGCCCCCTGCCGCCCCGTACCGCGCGGAGCTGAGCGGGTCCCGTTCACCGGCCGGCCTGCCCCGCGCCGATGGTCACCACGCGCGCCCAGTCGGGCGGGGTGTCCGGTACGCAGTCGGGGTCGTCCTCGTTCCACGAGCCGCGCTCGTACGGGCGGGGGAACAGGCCCACCACCGTCCGGCACGGAGGCCGAGAGTCCGGCCAGGGTGTCTGTCCGTCGGTGAGGACGACGACGACATCCGGCCGGGGCCGCGAGGAGAGCGCCCTGGCGAATCCGGACCGCAGATCCGTGCCGCCGCCGCCGACCAGGGGGATGCCCTCGGCTCGGCACAGCTGGTGCGCCTCGCCTGCCGCCGCGTCGCAGGGCACCACGGAGACCGTGTCGCGGCGGCCGCCCACGGCACGGGAGATCGCGGTCACCTCCAGCAGCGCGCTGCCCAGTTCGGCGTCGCTGACCGAGCCGGAGGTGTCGATGACGACCGACACCCGGGGCGGCGTGCGCCGCAGGCTCGGCAGTACGGCGCCGGGCACCCCGGCCGATCTCCGGGCGGGCCGGCCGTAGCTGTAGTCGTCGCCCGCGCCGGAGCCGGAGACCGCCGAGCGGAGCGCCGCGCCCAGCAACTGCCGCCAGGGCTGCGGCGGATGAAAGGCCTCCTCCGCCCAGCGCCGCCACGTCTTCGGTGCGTTGCCCGGCCGGGCGGTGATGCCACGCGCCACGCGGAAGCGCACCGCGTCGCGTTCCTGGCCGGTGAGACCGTGCGCGCCCTCCGGGCCCAGGTCCCAGTCCCGTTCGAGTCCGTCGGCGCCGCTGCCGCAGTCCAGCCAGACCATGCCCTGGGTGTGCGGGCCCAGCCGGAACTGACGCAGGTAGTCCTCCATCAACTCCCCGGAGTGCAGTCCCAGCGTCCCCGGGAAGATCACGTCGTCGGGTGGCCGCAGCCCGTCGCCGTACACGTCGTCGTTGATCTCGCAGTCGGCGGCGATGTTCATCCGCAGCCGCTCCCCGGGTCCGTTGAGTCCGCGTTCGCGGGCCACCCGGTCGCTGCGTCCGTGATGGTCGCGCAGCAAGTGGGACACCTCGTGCACCCAGGCGCCGGCCAGCTTCTCCTCCGGCGTGGCGGCCACGAACGCCGGCGAGACGTAGCACCGCCAGTACCGGTCGACGGCCATCGTGGGGACGCGCCGGGACTCGACGGGGTGCAGCGCGAACAGCGCCGTGGCGAGGTAGGGCCGGGCGCGGGCGGCCTGCAGCCGGGCGGCGAGCAACTTGTCGAGGTCGAGTGCGGGGGCCGGCTTCACCGGCGGGTGCGTGGTCATCGGCCCGGTCCCGCTCCGTTCCCGGTCCTGGCCGCGGCCCGGTCCGCGCGCCGGGACAGGGACACGGCCGGGGTGAGCCGTTCGATCGTCGCCGGTACGTCCCAGTCCTCGCGGCGCAGCGTGGCGAGGGTGGTCGCGGGAACGACGACCAGGTCGGGCGCACCGGTGTCGACCGCGCGGGCGAGGAGGCGCCAGGCGGCGTCCCAGCGGGTCTTCTCGGGACGGGCGCGCACGGCGGCCACCACCGCGTCCAGCGCGGCCTGGCGCAGATCACCCCGCTCGGGCAGCTCGCCTCCCTCGGGGTCGGCGAGCAGTACCTCGGGGTCGGGGAGGTCCATCCGGTCCAGGCTCGCCAGCAGTTCCAGCCCCGGTCCGTCACCGACGGTGCCCCGGACCAGCAGGGAGAGGACGTCCCGGGAGGAGCCGGCCGCGGTGGCGAAGGCGATCAGGTTCAGGGTCATCTCCCAGCTGCGCGGCGAGGGCCAGGGGCCACCGCGGCGGGTTTCGCTGGTGGGCAGCCGGTGTGTCAACGGGGGCCGGGCAGTGAGGAACGCGCACACCGCGCGGCGGGCGAAGGCGACCGCCTCGGGCAGCTTGTGCGGGTCGAGCCGGGGCAGAGTGGCCCGGGGCCAGGTCCCGCCGAGACCGCGGACGACGACCTCGTGGTCGTGGGTCCAGTTCAGGTGCACGAAGCGGTTGGCCAGCGGCGGGCTGAGTTCCCAGCCGTCGGCCGCCGAGGCGCGCGGGTTGGCGGCGGCGACGATTCGTACGCCGGGCGGCAGCCGGAGGGCGCCGATGCGCCGTTCCAGCACCAGGCGCAGCAGCGCGGCCTGCACGGCGGGCGGCGCGGTGGACAGTTCGTCGAGGAACAGCAGGCCCCGGCCGGCCCGCACCAGCCGTACGGCCCAGTCCGGCGGGGCCATCGGCACGCCCTGTTCGGCGGGGTCGTCCCCGACGATGGGCAGTCCGGAGAAGTCGGACGGCTCGTGCACGCTGGCGATCACGGTGGTGAGCGGCAGGTCGAGTGCGGTGGCCAACTGGGTGAGCGCGGCGGTCTTGCCGATCCCCGGCTCCCCCCAGAGGAGAACGGGCAGGTCGGCGGCCACGGCGAGGGTGAGGGCCTCCAGCTGGTTGTCGGGGCGCGGTTCGGTGGTGGTGTCGCGCAGGAGGGTGAGCAGGTCGCCGGCGACGTCGAGCCGGGAGGGGGCGGGGAGGGCGTGTACGGGCATGGATCATCACCTGTGGGTGTGGGGAGCGGGTGGGCATGGAGGAACGCGGGGTTCCCGGGACGTCAGGAGCAGGCCGCGTGGCGCGGGTGGGAGCGCTGGTCGCCGGGCCGGGCGGGCGCCGGGCAGATCCGGTCGTCCGCGGGCCCTCGCAGGCCCGTCCGGTACAGCCCGTGGGCGAGTCGCCGCAGCGCGGCTGCCTCGAGTTCGTCCCGCAGGGGTCCGCCGCGCAGGCGTGCGTTGGGTCCCAGCAGGTTCTCGACGACGGCCAGCGCACCGGCCGTGTCACCGTGGTGCAGGCGTTCGCGTACGCCCGTGAGACAGTCCGGCCGGCGGTGTGCCCGGTCGATGATCTGCAGGCAGGGCACCGGTGTGCCGGTCAGTTCGGCCAGCAGTTCCTCCCGCCTGATCTCGTCCGCGGCGTGGTCCAGGGGGACCAGTACGCCGTCGGCCAGGCCGATCCGGTGCCGTGCTCCGCGGCACTCCACGATGTGAGGCTGCGCCGGGCCGGGTACCGGGCGCGGACCGGTCGCCGTACGGCCCGGTGCGAGGGCGGCGGCGACCAGGGGATGCAGCCGGCCGGCATCGATCGCAGCTGCACGGAGCAGTTCGAGGTCGGGGAGGGCATGCGTCGCGGCGTCCGGCAGGACGGGCAGCCCGGACAGCGGGGCGGCGGTGCCCGGCGGGCCGATCCGCGCGGTGGACGGAGCGGGTCCGTCGCCGTCGTCGGGGACGGTCAGGACCAGCCGGTGCCCTGCCCCGATCCGCACGGCGACCGCGCCCGACGTGTGACCGGCGTCGCGGAGGACGATGCGCGCCTCGTCGGCCCAGCGGTCCACGGCGCAACGGTGCCCGGGCGGGAGCAGCCCGGAGGAGTCCGTACCCACCGTCTTCCCGAGACTGCCACCGGCCGGCAGGCCGGCCCCGGACCGGTCCCGCAGTTCGTCCGCGCGGCGGGCGTCCCACAGATGACGGTGGAGGTCGAGCCGGAACCGCGGGCCGGGACGCGGATGCGGATGCCGCCGGACGGGGTCACGCAGACGCGTGCCGTCCCACAGTGCCAGGCTCATGCGCTGACCGCCCTCCGCCCAGGCGGGCGGTGTCCGGACCACGAGATGCACCGGGCACGGCCCACCAGAGGCCGCCACGTCGTAGCGGGCCAGGGCGACCGTGAGGCCGGGGCGCAGCAGTCCGTCGGGGGCAATTCTCGGCATGTGCCAACGCAGCAGGTCGGGCGCCAAGTGGCGAAGGTCCGAGCGGACTTGCGTCGCGAGTTCCCGGCCGTGGGTGCGGGCCAGCGGGCGTAGGCGCAGGTCGACGTCGATGCCCGCGGCGGCGCATGCCCCGGCCCAGTCGCCGACGTGCCGGCGGGCGGTCGCGGTCTCGATCATGGAGGGCGGCACGGCGTACTCACGCACGCGCAGCCAGAGGGAAAGGCGGGAGTCCCCGTCTGCGGAAGGTGTGTGCATCAGCACTCACCTTGCGTGGACGGGACCCCCAATCTGAGAACAGAGTGAGTGGTCATCGCGCCGAGCATAGCCCGTCACTCACACCGTGTCAGGTGACTGCCCTCCGCCGCCGCCTTCCGCGCACACGAGGCACGGTGTGACAGCCGCCCTGCCACGCACCGCGGCCCCTCCGGTGGAGCGATGGACGCCCTCGCCGCGGGGCCCGCGGTTCCTCCGGCCGGTCCGCTAGCGCCGGCTGCGCACCAGCACGTACAGGAAGTACGGCGTTCCGATCACGGCCGTCATGAGGCCGGCGCCCAGCTGGGCCGGTGCGATCACGGTCACGCGGCCGGACGCGAGGAGCACGATCCGGTCGGCGACGGCCGCCGCCTGGTCGAGGTCGTGCAGGACGACACCGACCGCGATGCCGTGCTCCTCGGCCAGGTCGCGTATGAGGTCGAGGAGTTCGACCTGGTAGCGCAGGTCGAGGTAGGTGGTGGGTTCGTCGAGAAGGAGGACACCGGTCTCCTGGGCGAGGCAGTCGGCCAGCCACCTCAATGAGCGTTGTCGGGGGGTGACCTGCGGCAAAGCCGGACAGGTCCTGCCGTCCTGTCAGAAGGCGTACCGCACACCGAGCCACGGTGCGTGACGGGCGAGAAGTTCGCGCAGGTCCGCGAGAGCGCGCCGTTTGATGTCGGCGCGGTAGCGGAGGTTGAGGGCGCCGTTCTGGGAGCGCTTGGTCTCCTGGGCGGTGGGCTGCCACAGGACGTCCTCGCCGCGCGGATGCCAACGGAGGTTGACCCCGTGCAGGTCCGCGTTGTGGGTAAGCATGATCACTTCGGCCAGCGCCTGCCGCTTGACGCGCTGCGGCAGCACGTCGTCCATGTGCCGCAGCAGTTCGGCCCAGGCCTCCATCCAGCCGGGGCGGATCACGACGGGCGAGAGGTTGAAGTGCACCTCGTAGCCTGCGTCGAGGAAGTCCGCGGCGGCGGCGATCCGCCGGTCGACCGGGCTGGTGCGCAGGTCCAGCAGGCGGGAGTCCTCGGCCGGCATGACCGAGAACCGGACGCGGGTACGGCCGCGCGGGTCGAGTTCCAGCAGGTCGGGGTTGACGAACTTGGTCGCGAAGGACGCCTTCGCGGTGGGCCAGTCACGGAAGGCGCGGACCAGGTCGGCGGTGTTGTCGCAGACGAGGGCGTCGACGGAGCAGTCGCCGTTCTCCCCGATGTCGTACACCCAGGCCTCGGGGTCGCACTGGTTGGGCTCCGGTTTGGTGCCCTGGGCGGCGACGTGGCGTCCGAGGTGGGAGATGATGTGGTCGATGTTGGTGAAGAGGGTGATCGGATTGGCGAAACCCTTGCGGCGGGGCACGTAGCAGTACACGCAGGACAGGGCGCAGCCGTTGGACGGGCCGGGGGCGATCCAGTCGGCCGAGCGGCCGTTGGGCCGCGTGGTGAGCGTCTTCTTCACTCCCAGCACGAGCGTTCCGCGTTTGATCCGCATCCAGCGGTCGGCGCTGCCCTCGTTGCCGTGCAGCCCGGGAATGCGCCAGTGGGAGTCCACCTCGATCAGCCGGGCCCCGGGGAACCTGGCCAGGATCTCCCGGCCGCGGGGCGAGACGGCGGCCGCCGGTTCGGCGTGGATCTCGCGGATCGTGAGGAGCCGGCGCGCGTGGTCGGAGTCCCGGAATGCCGGCCCGGACGGCGCCGGCCGGGCCGCGGGCTCCCGCGCCAGCTCGTCGAGGCCGAAGAGCGGCTCCTGCGGGCCGTGGGACGGGGAAGAGTGGTGGCACATGTTCTGACCGGCTGTTCGGACGGGGAGGCGGTACGGAGTGTCCGCCGGCCGGGTCCGGTGGAATCCGGCCTTCCTCCCCACTGTACGGCGCCGAGCCGCCCCCCGCGGCCGACAGCACCGCAGGTCACCGTGCGCGGCGACACTCCCCGGCGCTCGCGCTGCACGGAGTGGCCAGGGGGCGCGACCGGCCCGCGGGCATCCGTCGCCGTCAGGGCCGAAAGGCCGCCGGGGTTCGCCGGCGGCCGTTCGTCCGGCTCGTGGTCGCGGAGGCAACAGTGGGTCAGGCCCGGGTGGTGAAGCGTTCCCAGACGCGGTGTGAGCCCAGCAGCTCGCGTACCTGCTCGAGGGTGGTGGAGCCGGAGTCGGCGACGACGACGCCCGGGGCGTCGGCGGGGACGCCCGCCGCCGTGAGGGCCGTCTCGCCCCCCGCCCACGCACCGATCGCCTTGCCGTGCCGGAACGCCTCCGCCAGCAGCTGGTCGACCCTCGGGTCCGTCGACGGCCGCTGCGCCGACGGCGCGCCCTTGCCGTCACGCACGCCGGTCGCGTCCCCGCCCACCGCGGGCGGACCTGCCACCAGTACGGCGTCGAACTCGATGGAACGCGCGGTGACGTAGGTGCGCTGAGCCGTCAGCGCGCCCGCGCCCGTGCCGAGCGTGCCGCCGTTCGGTGCGACGACCAGGGGAACCATGCCCGCTTCGAGTACCGCGTCGCGTACCGCGTGCACCCCGTCGAGGTCGCCGTCCGGGGCGGTGAGGATGCCGATGACGCGTCCGTCCACCGGCCAGGTCTGCCCGACCTGCGAGAGCGCCGGACTCGGCGCGACGTCGGCGAGCGGCACGGTGGGCTCCGGCGCGGGCAGCCCGAGCCCTTCGGCGACTCCGGCGCACAGCTCGGGGTCGATGTTGGCCAGGACCTGGAGGGTCCGTTCCCTGATGGCCTCTTCGTAGCACTTGCCCAACTCGAAGATGTAGGCCCCGATGATGTGCTCGCGCTCCACCGGGCTCATGCTCAGCCAGAACCGGCGGGGCTGGCTGAAGTGGTCCGCGAACGACTCCGGCGCCTCGCGCACCTTCGACGCCTCCGGAATGCGCACCGGTGTCTCGATGAACGCGCTCGTGTCGGCGCCCGCGGTGAACGGGCATCCGCCGTCGAGGGAGTTGGGCCGGTAGGGGGCCACACCCCGGTGCACGGCGGTCTGGTGCATGCCGTCGCGCAGCATGTCGTTGACCGGGGCCTGGGGCCGGTTGATGGGCAACTGAGGGAAGTTGGGCCCGCCGAGACGCGTGATCTGGGTGTCCAGGTACGAGAACAGCCGGCCCGCGAGCAGCGGGTCGTCGGTGACGTCGATGCCGGGCACGAGATGGCCGACGTGGAAGGCCACCTGCTCGGTCTCGGCGAAGAAGTTGGACGGGTTCCTGTTGAGGGTCATCAGCCCGATCGGCTGCACCGGCGCGAGCTCTTCGGGGACGATGTTCGTCGAGTCCAGCAGGTCGATGCCCTCGAAGGTCTGGTCCGGGGTGTCGGGGAAGGTCTGGATGCCCAGTTCCCACTGCGGATACGCGCCCGCCTCGATGGCGTCGGCGAGGTCCCGGCGGTGGAAGTCCGGGTCGTTGCCGTTGATGAGCTGTGCCTCGTCCCACACCAGGGAGTGCACGCCCAGCTTGGGCTTCCAGTGGAACTTCACCAGCGTGGTGCCGCCCTCGGCGTTCACCAGGCGGAAGGTGTGGACGCCGAAGCCCTCCATCATCCGGTAGGAGCGCGGGATACCGCGGTCGCCCATGAAGAAGATCGTGTGGTGGGTCGCCTCGGTGTGCAGCGAGACGAAGTCCCAGAAGGTGTCGTGCGCGCTCTGCGCCTGCGGGATCTCCCGGTCGGGGTGCGGCTTCACGGCATGCACCACGTCGGGGAACTTGATGGCGTCCTGGATGAAGAAGACCGGGATGTTGTTGCCGACCAGGTCGAAGACGCCCTCGCTGGTGTAGAACTTCGTCGCGAAACCGCGGGTGTCGCGCACGGTGTCGGCGGACCCGCGCGAGCCGACCACCGTGGAGAACCGCACGAACACCGGCGTTTCGACATCCGCGGCGAGAAATCCCGCCCTGGTCACGGAGGCCGCCGTGCCGTAGCTCTGGAAGACCCCGTGCGCGCCCGCCCCGCGGGCGTGGACCACGCGCTCCGGGATGCGCTCGTGGTCGAAGTGCATGACCTTCTCACGCAGATGGTGGTCCTGCAGCAGTACGGGGCCGCGAGGGCCCGCCTTGAGCGAGTGGTCGGTGTCGTACAGGCGCGTCCCCTGCGCGTTCGTCAGATAGCTCCCGGACTGGGCCATCCTGGCCTGGTCGGCCCCGGTCGGCTGGCCGGTGGGCGACACGGTGTCCGGGCCGCTCTGGTCGGGCTTCGGCGGCAACGGATCGCGGGGTTCGGCCGGCTCGGCCACGCTGGGCGGTTCGGATCCCGGCCGGCCGGGAATCCCGTCGGCCGGGGCAGACCCGTCGTCCTGCAGGCTTTCGGTGATCTTCTTCGCTGCCCGCTTGACGGGGTTGGCCTCGCTCATGGGGGTGACACTCCTCCGCTGGGGACCGGCCACGGACGGGGTGGCCGTGCGTTCAGTTGCCGACTGCGGGCAATCCGATGGAACAAAGGGTCAAGAAAGGTCATCGGGTGCCGCAAACGTCTCACGGTGGGGCTTCCCTCGCAGCGGGCATGGCGCGATGGGGTGAACTCCCGTGCCGCCCGCAGCACCCACGTCCCGCGGCTCCCTCCCTGCCCCGCCGGATCCGACCGCTCCGCCCGCGTACCCGTGAGCCGGGCGTCTAAGGCATGGAGGTTCGGGACAGCGCCCCGCAGCGGATTCGGGACGGAAATTCAGAACAACTGACCCTGCTCGGCGGAGGCGGTCCGGCGGGGGGCACGGGCCGGGGTTCGAGGCGGGCCGGGACGCCGCGCCGGGGTCTGCTCACCGAACAACGGCTCGGTGCCGTACTCGTCGGGCTCGGCCGGCACCGCGACGGGGCCCGTACCCACGTTGAGGTGCAGCGGGGCGTCCCGGTCGAAGTCCCCGGGCGTCATGTCCGTCCAGTCGCGTTCCCGACGCTCACTCACTGGCGCTCCGCTCCCCGTCCACCCGGCCAGGCTATCGGCCGGACGACGCCCCGGGGACGACGCGCCGCACAGCGTCACCCGGCCAAGAGACGGAGGTCACAGTCGCGTTGGCGTCACACAGGGAGGCGCCGGTCCGTCAGTGGTGTGTCACCGCGAAGCTGACCCAAGGAGAACATCATGAACGCGCGTCTCGACTTCTTCGGCAACCCCCTCGCCGCCAAGGTGCTGCGGCACATCAACTCGGCGGGCAAGGCGGTGACGGACTCAGGGCTGCCGCACGCGACCCAGGAGCTGGTGAAGATCCGTGCCAGTCAGATCAACGGCTGTGGCTTCTGCACCGACATGCACACCAAGGACGCCGCCGCGGCCGGGGAGACCTCGGTCCGCCTCCATCTGGTCGCCGCCTGGCGCGAGGCCCCGGTCTTCACCGAGGCCGAGCGCGCCGCGCTGGAGCTCACCGAACAGGGCACCCGGATCGCCGACGCGGCCGGTGGCGTCAACGACGAGGTCTGGGCGAACGCGGCCAAGCACTATGACGAGGAGCAGCTCGTCGCCCTCGTCTCCCTCATCGCCGTCATCAACGCCTACAACCGCATCAACGTCATCAACCAGCAGCCCGCCGGCGACTACCGGCCCGGCCAGTTCGGCTGAGCGGGCACCGGCCCACGACGCGGGGGCGCGCCGCCCAGCGTGCGCGCCCCCTGTTTCACGTCCCCTGTTCCACGTTCCCGGGTCAGGACTCCGTGCGCTTCGGCAGCCGCCAGTTCGGGCGAACGAAGTGGCAGGTGTAGCCGTCCGGGTAGCGCTGCAGATAGTCCTGGTGCTCCGGCTCGGCCTCCCAGAAGGGCCCCGCCGGTATGACCTCGGTCACCACCTCGCCCGGCCACAGCCCGGAGGCGTCGACATCGGCGATCGTGTCCTCGGCGACGCGCTTCTGCTCGTCGTCGAGGTAGAAGATGGCCGAGCGGTAGCTCGTGCCGATGTCGTTCCCCTGCCGGTTCTTCGTGGTCGGGTCGTGGATCTGGAAGAAGTACTCCAGGATCGTGCGGTAGTCGGTGGTGGCGGGGTCGTAGGTGATCTCGATCGACTCCGCATGGGTGCCGTGGTTGCGGTAGGTCGCGTTGGGCACGTCACCCCCGCTGTATCCCACCCGTGTGTTCAGCACGCCCGGAAACGTGCGAACCAGTTCCTCCATGCCCCAGAAGCAGCCACCCGCGAGCAGCGCCCTCTCCTCGGTCCTCGTCATCTCGTCTCGCCCTTCTCCAGGTGTCCTGCGACGTTCGTCAGTGAGAACCGCGTCGCCGGCACCATTGTTCCGGCTGTCCCGGCGCCGTCCTACGGCGGGCTGGCTAGCCTGACCGCATGCTGATCAACACGCGGGCCTGGGTGGAGAAGGAGCTGCCGGCGGGCGAGCGCGTCGAGGGTGTGGTGACTCTGCGGGGCGGGTGGACGTCGGAGATGCGCCGGCTGGATCTCCGGGGGCCCGAGGGGCGGCGGTCGCTGGTACTGCGATCGTTCGTCAAGCCGTTCTTCGTACGGCATGCGGAAGGGCTGCTCAGCCGTGAGGCGGCCGTCCTGTCCCTGCTCGGGGACACCGATGTGCCCGCCGCCACGCTCGTCGCGGTGGACGCGACGGCACGGCACTGCGATCATCCGTCCCTGCTGATGTCCCTGCTGCCCGGCGCGGTACGGCTGGATGACGAGGGTGCCGACGAACGTGCCGAACTGCTCGCACGGCAGCTGTCGCGCATTCACCGGATACGGGTGACCGCGCGGACCCGGCCCCGCGCCTACCAGGCGTGGACCTCTCCCGAGCGGGTGCGTCCGCCCGGGGACACCGGGCGGCCGGAGCTGTGGCGGCGCGCCGTCGACGTCCTCCGCCGAGAGCCGCCGGAACACCGTGGCTGCTTCCTGCACCGGGACTTCCACCCCGGCAACGTGCTGTTCTCCGAAGAGGGCACCCGCCCGCGGATCAGCGGGGTCGTCGACTGGGTGGAGACGTCCTGGGGCCCGCCCGACCTGGACGTGGCCCACGGCGCGACGGCCCTCGCCCTGCTGCACGGAGTCCCCGCGGGGATGCGTTTCGCCGACCGCTATGCGGCCGCCGGAGGGAGCCTGGACGAGGATCCCGGCGCTCACCTCTACTGGCGGCTGCTCGACGCCCTGGCCTTCGCTCCCGACGCGGAGAAGGTCGCCGTTCCCTGGCGGGAACTGGGCCGCACCGATCTGACGCCCGGAATCCTGGCGGCCAGGCTGGAGGGGTACGTCGAGGCTCTTCTCGAGCGCTACGGCTGAGGCACGGACCCGCCGGCGGGGGCTGCCCCGGCCGGCCACGCCGCAGAGCCGGCACCGGCGACCGGGACCGGGATGGCCTGGGTGCCCTGCGCGTCGAACAGGTCGGCGACCAGGGCGCCCGGTGCACCGTCCAGGGGCAGCACGTGGTGGCGGCTGCCCGGTCGACGGGCTTCCGGCGCGCGGCGGTCCACCGTGTGCCCGTTTCGAGCGTCGGTGCCGGAAAGGCCATGGCTGGTTCCGGCCACCTCCGCCCGGTGGCGACCGCGCGCTGCGATCGCCCACTGGGCACCGCCGGCCCGCTGCACCGGTCGGCTCGACGTCGCGGTCCCCCTGGCGGGAGCTGGACCTCGCGGTGCGTGCTGGACGGCTGCGTCCGGCCGATGCCCCGGCGCCCCCCTGGGAGCAGGGCTCAGGCGAGAAGGGAGATGCGCGCCATGATGCTCTTGCCGGCCGCCTCCTGGCGTACGTCCAGGGCCAGGGCCAGGGCCATCACGATCTCCAGTCCGTGCTGGCCCACCCGGCCCGGATCGGCGTTGCGCGCCACGGGCGCCTCTGGGTTGCCGTCGTGGACGATCACCTCCACGGCGTCGCCGGCCAGCCGCAGGTCCAGTCCGACGGGGCCCGGCGCGTACTTGCGGGCGTTGGTGACCAGCTCGCTCACCACGAGCTGGGTGACCTCCACCGCGCGTGTCGACACCGGCAGGCCGTCCTCCGCTCGTACCCGGGTCAGGAACGTGGCCGCGAGCTGGCGGGCCTGGGCTATCCAGGCGCCGTCCCCGTCCAGGGCGTACGAAACCCGCAGCCTGGGTGCGCCTGGCACCGTTGCCCCTTCGTCGACAGGAACTGGTTCCATCCGGTCCGCCTTTACTCACCGATCACACCGCGCGACTACCCGCATCGCTCCCCCGCACGCCCCTGAAGTGTGACAGGTACCTCCGACATCTCAGTCCGCCAGGTGCCGCTCCATCCAGTCGGCGGTGGTCCGGCGGAAAAGGCGGCGGTTGTCGGCGCGGCGGAAGTCATGACCCTCGTGGCGCAGCAGGACGAGTTCGGCCTCCAGTCCGCGCTCCCTGGCGGCCCGGACGAACTGTTCGGACTGGCCCGGGGGCACGTTGGTGTCGTACTCGCCGTGCACAGCGAGTACCGGGGCCCGCAGGGCGTCGATGCGGCTCATCGGCGACAGCGTGCGCAGCAGTTCCCGGTCGTGTTCCGGGTGCCCGTACTTGTGGGCGGCGGACTGCGCGATCCAGGGTTCGGTCCCGGCGAAGAAGGTGGCGAAGTCCGACATTCCGCAGACCGCGACACCGGTGCGGAACAGGTCCGGGTGCCACACCAGTGACGCCATCACCAGATAACCGCCGTACGAGCGGCCCATCACGGCCATCCGGCGGGGATCCGCCAGGCCCTGAACGATCACGTGCGCCGCGCAGTCCGCGACGTCGTCGATGGCGTCGAAGCGTCCGGTGCCCAGGTCCGCGTCGACGAAGGAGCGGCCGTGTCCGGACGAGCCGCGGACGTCGGGCGCGAACACGTCCAGTCCCCTGCCGAGCAGTTCCAGGTAGAGCGGATCGAGTACCGGGCGTTCCTGTTCCTCCGGCCCGCCGTGCAGGTGCAGGACGCACGGTGCCGGTTCGCCGGGCGAGCGGCCCGGGGCGCGGTGGTACCAGCCGCCGAGGGTGAGTCCGTCGCGGGCGACCGGGCTCATGGGTATCGGCCGTACGGGCGCACGACCTGCCGGGAACGCGTCCTCGTCACGCGAGGACCACGGCGTACGCAGGGGCAGTCCGTGCGGCAGCCACCACACTCCGGGGTGGCGCCGGGATCCGGACAGCGCGACCACGGGTGCGTCGGGATCGGCGGCGGGCGCGATGCGCGTGACCACCTCGTGGGGCAGTCCGACGGTCCGTGCGGCATCCGCTGTGGCGGTGGTGACCGGTCCGCCGGCGGGCGACCGGGCGGCCGCGGTCAGCCCGGCCGTCTCCAGTTCACTCACCCCGCGCACGTTCCACGCCAGGACCGCGCGCCGACCGTCCCGTCCCAGGGCGAGCAGTTCCAGGCCGCAGTCGGGACGCTGGGCGACCACCGTGGTACCGAGCAGATGTCCCCGCGGATCGAGCTGTGCCGCGACGAGGGCGGCATGCTCCCGGCCGCCGTCGCTGCGCAGCCACACCGTGCCGGCGTCCGGCGAGAAGCCGCCGACCCACGGGTCTCCGTCGGCGACCGGCAGCGCGCAGGTGACCACCCGGTCGCCGGTGCGGACGACGAGGGCCTCGCGGCGTCCTCGGGGACCCCGGTACACCAGGGCGAGCCGGCCGTCCCGGCTGAGGTCGCACACGCGTTGGTTGGCCGCGCCGCGCTCGCTCGCCAACAGCACCGGTGCGGCGACGCCCTCGGGGTCGATGAGATACGCGGACAGGGCCCTGCGTCCCGCCTCCTCGGCGGACGCCGTCCGGTCGTCGTCGGCCGTCGCGGGCCCGAATCGTGGAGCGCCGGGTCCCAGCAGCACGGCACGCCTGTCGTGGCCCGCCCCACGAACCGTGTGGGAGGCGCCCGGCGGCCCGGGCGTCGCGGCGCCGGGGTGCGCGGCCGGGCCGGAATCGGTGACGGTCACGGCGACCGCCGAGCCGTCGTGCTGCCAGCAGCCGAGGCGTGCGGAGGTCCCCGGTTCGCCGCCGGCCAGCAGATGCCGCCCGGTGCCGTCGGGGCGGACGCACAGGACGCGGGTGAGTTCGCCGCCGTCCGGAGCGGTGGTGTAGGCGATCCAGCGTCCGTCCGGGGACCAGGACACCTCCGTGACCGGATGGGGGTCGGCGTCGAGCCGTCGCACCTCCTCGCCGTCCACGGCGCCGGTCCACAGTTGCGGCACCCCGGCCCGGTCGCAGATGAAAGCGACATACCGGCCGCCGGGGTCGACCGAGGGATACCAGCAGCCGTGGACGGCCGGGGGCGGCACGTCGTACGGCGTCGCGGTGTCGGCGAGGGGCGCCGGCTCCGGTGCGGGACGTGCCCGCGTGGAGGCGTCGGTGCGCGTCTCCATGTCCGTCAGCGGATCTCGTGCGTCTGCAGCCATGTCTCCAGCAGTGCTGTCTGCCACAGGGCGTTCGCCCCTCGCCTGGTGCGGTGCGCGTCGGGTGCGGCGAGCAACCGGTCGACGTAGTCCTCGCGGAAGACGCCGCGGGTCCTGGCCTCCGGGGCGGTGAGGGTCTCGCGGACCCGCTGGAGGACGGGTCCGGCCATGTGCCTGATCGCCGGGACGGGGAAGTAGCCCTTGGGCCGGTCGACGACCTCGCGCGGCAGGACGCGCCGCCCGGCGGCCTTGAGGACGCCCTTGCCGCCGTCCGCGAGCTTCAGTTCGGGCGGGCAGGCGGCGGCCAGTTCGACCAGTTCGTGGTCGAGGAACGGCACTCGGGCCTCCAGACCCCAGTCCATCGTCATGTTGTCGACCCGTTTGACCGGATCGTCGACCATCATCACGAGCGTGTCCAGGCGGAGATCGGCGTCGAGCGCCGTCTGCGCGCCCTCGGCCGCCATGTGCGCGCGGACGAACTCGGCCGAGGTGTCCCGGGCGGGCAGCACGCCGGGCTGGAGCATGCCCGCGAGGTCGGCGTGCGAGCGGTCGAAGTAGGTGTCGATGTAGGCCTCCGCGGCTCCCGGGCGCGGCACGTCCGCCATCCGGGGGTACCAGTCGTAGCCGGCGAACACCTCGTCGGCGCCCTGGCCGCTCTGCACGACCTTGACCTCCTTGGCCACCTGCTCCGACAGCAGGTGGAAGGCCACCACGTCATGGCTCATCATCGGCTCGCTCATGGCGCGGACCGCCCCGTCCAGGGCGCCGGCGACCCGGTCGGAGGGGACCATCAGCTGATGGTGGCGGGTGTCGAAGTGCCGGGCCACGAGATCGGAGTAGGGGAACTCGTCGCCCTCCTCGTCGCCCTCGGACTCGAAGCCGACGCTGAAGGTCGCGAGGTCCCCCTGGCCGCCCTCGGCCAGCAGCGCCACGATCAGGCTGGAGTCCAGGCCGCCCGAGAGCAGCACGCCGACCGGCACGTCGGCGACCATGCGGCGGCGCACGGCGGTGCGCAGGGCGTCCAGTACGGCGTCGGTCCAGTCGCCGGCGCCGAGGCCGGCGTACTCGGGCCGGCGGGTGTGGACGGGGTCCCAGTAGCGGTGGTCGTGGTGGCTGCCGTCGGGCTGGACGACCCGCACGGTGGCCGGGGGCAGTTTGCGCACGCCGTTGAGGAGGGTGTGGGGCGCGGCGACGGTGGCGTGCCAGCTGAAGTACTGGTGCAGCGCGACGGGGTCCAGTGAGGTGTCGACGCCGCCGGCCGCGAGCAGCGCCGGCAGGGAGGAGGCGAACCTCAGCCGTTCGGTCGTGGCGGAGAAGTAGAGCGGCTTGATGCCGAGCCGGTCGCGGGCCAGGACCACGCGACCGGTGTCCTGCTCGACGATCACGAAGGCGAACATGCCGTGGAAGTGCGCCACGCAGTCGGTACCCCACTGCTGGTACGCCTTGAGCACCACCTCGGTGTCGGACCGCGAGAAGAAGCGGTGGCCCAGGGCGTGCAGTTCGTCCCGCAGCTCGCGGTAGTTGTAGACGCAGCCGTTGAAGACGCCGGCGAGGCGGGTGCGGGGGTCGGTCATGGGCTGGGCCCCGCTGTCCGACAGGTCGATGATCTTCAGCCGGCGGTGGCCAAGGGCCGCCGGCCCCTGGGACCACAGGCCGCGGCCGTCGGGACCGCGCGGTGCGAGCCGGTCGGTCATGCGTTCCACCGCCGCGATGTCCGGCCGTCCGCCGTCGAACCGAATCTCCCCGCTGAGGCCGCACATCAGTGGGTCCTCCCGTCGCTCGGGGCCAGGCCCGGGTGCCGGTCCTGATCCTGCTCCTGCTCCTGGTCCTGGTCCTGGTCCTGGTGCGGGGAAGCATGAGTGCTGCTGGACATGGCGGTGTGACACTCTCCTTGGTCAGGGGTGACTGAGGACGCGCATGAGGGGTGTCCCGGGGGCCGTCTGCCCGTCCGGATCAGCCGGGTGTGCCCGGGGTCGTGGCCGAGTGGGCGTAGGCCCGGGTGCGGCCGGCGCCGCGAGGGCCCGCCCGACGCCGGTCACGGCGGCGGGAAGCGCTGGGCAGGAGGCGGTCGCCGCGGGTCTCGGCGACGAGCATGTCGACGCCGGCGAGCAGGTCCCCGTCCTGGGCGGCATGCCGCAGCCGGTGCGCCGCGCCGCCCGCCGCGAGGGCCTCTTCGAGGAGCGTGTGCACGGTGGCGAAGTCGCCGGACGCCTCCAGCGCCGGGCGCAGCCGGTGCAGCATCCCGCGCAGCACCATGGCGGCCGGAGCCCCGCGGCGGGTCTCCGGGTCCACGAGCCGGCCTTCGAGGCCCGAGCGCGCTGCGCGCCAGGTGGCGGCGCGCAGCCACTCGTGGTGTCCGTCGCACCCGTGGTCCGCCCCGCGCTCCAGACGGTCGCGGGCGTCGAGCACCAGGGCGCGGAACAGTCCGGCGATCAGCACCACGGTCTCGGCGCGCGGGCAGGCGTCGCAGACGCGCAGCTCCAGTGTGCGCTGATGGGCCGACGGCCGTACGTCGTGGTAGAGCATCCCGGTGTCGGTGATGACGCCCGAACCGATCAGCTCCGTCATGGCGGCGTCGTACTCGGCGGCGCTGCCGTAACAGCCCGCGGGGCCCGCGGTCGGCCACCGCTGCCACAGCATGGTGCGCCAGCTGGCGTATCCGGTGTCGGATCCGAGCCAGAACGGCGAACTGGCCGACAGGGCCAGCAGCGGTGGCAGCCAGGGCGACACCAGGCACATGGCGCGTACCGCGGTGTCCCGGTCGGGTACGTCGACGTGCACCTGGGCGCTGCAGATGAGCTGCTCGTCGGCGACCTGGCGGTAGTCGTCGGCCATGCGCCGGAAACGGGGGTCGGCGGTGACGTCGCGGGAGGTGACGCGGGCCAGCGGAACGGTGCCCGCGGCCACGACGGCCAGGCCGGAGGAGGAGGCGGCCGCGTCAAGCCTGCGCCGGGTGCCGGACAGGTCCGCGAAGAGGGCGTCCAGTGTGTCGTGGACCTGGCTGTTGCTCTCCACGGCCGACCGCTGCAGCTCACGGCTGAAGCCGGATCCGCCGAGCCGGCCGAGCAGCGTGTCGGCCCGTGGCACGAGCCGGCCGCTCTCCACGTCCAGTACGTGAAACTCTTCCTCTGCTCCGATACGCACCGTCACCGCTCGTCCCCTTGCCCTAGTCCTGTGCCGCTCCCGCGCGGGTCCCTGAGGTCACCGGCGGTGAATTCGGCGCGTCCCGGGTGCCCCGAATACGGTGAGGGCAATCGGACCGCGAGATCACTGGCCCTGCCCGAACCGTCGCCCGGCGGACTGTCGCCGGGATCGCCACGCAGTGGAGCGAGGTGTACGAGACCCACGGGTCCGGCGCCGGCCGTCCCGTCGCCGCCACCACCGGGGACCTCGCGACATCCACGGCCTCGACGCCGGAGGCCGTGTCCTCGGCCTCAACCGGGTGGACGGGATCGGCCGCCCGGGCCCTGTCGCACATGGGGTCCCCGCCGCACGGACCTCTCGCCACGCTCATGATCAGCTCCCTCGAAGGGGCGATCCTGATCACCCGCGCCGAGCGGAGCGAGCGCGCCCTGGCGACGGTGTCCCGGGAGCCCGGGCCCTGCTCGAAGCGGCGGTGACGGGGCCCGACTCGGGACATGCCGCCGGGAGATGACGCCGTGTTGACTACAGTGAGCACGCCAGTATCCGGCGACTGATGGACCAGTGAGGTAATCGAGAACCATGCCGACCGAAACGTTTGAGTTCCAGGTAGAGGCCCGTCAGCTGCTCCAGCTGATGATCCACTCGGTCTACTCGAACAAGGACGTCTTCCTTCGGGAACTCGTCTCCAACGCCTCGGACGCGCTCGACAAGCTGCGTCTGGCCGCGCTGCGGGACGACACCCTCGACGCCGACGTCTCCGACCTGCACATCGAGCTCGAGATCGACCGGGACGCCCGTACGCTCACCGTGCGGGAC
Organism: Streptomyces sp. NPDC031365; assembly: GCF_055569765.1. Taxonomy (NCBI): domain Bacteria; kingdom Bacillati; phylum Actinomycetota; class Actinomycetes; order Kitasatosporales; family Streptomycetaceae; genus Streptomyces; species Streptomyces sp. NPDC031365. Next base: position 240,251 of record NZ_JBVIIM010000007.1, read on the forward strand.
AACGGCATCGGGATGTCGTACGACGAAGTCGGGCAGCTCATCGGCACCATTGCCAACTCGGGTACCGCCGAGTTCCTGAGGGAGCTGAAGGAGGCGCAGGACGCGGCCGGGGCGGAAGGCCTCATCGGCCAGTTCGGCGTCGGTTTCTACTCGGGCTTCATGGTTGCGGACGAGGTCACCCTGCTCACCCGGCGTGCGGGAGAGGGCCAGGGCACGCGCTGGACGTCGCGCGGCGAGGGCACCTACACACTGGACGCCGTCGACGACGCGCCGCAGGGCACCTCCGTCACACTGCACCTCAAGCCGGCCGACCCCGACAACCAGCTGCACGACTACACCTCGGTGTGGAAGATCAAGGAGATCGTCAAGCGCTACTCCGACTTCATCACCTGGCCGGTCAGGCTGGTCGGCGGGACGGGCGAGGACGGCGAGGCGGCCGAACCCGAGACGCTCAACTCGATGAAGGCGCTCTGGGCGCGTTCACGAGAGGAGGTGTCCGAGGAGGAGTACCACGAGCTGTACAAGCACATCGGGCACGACTGGCGCGAACCGCTGGAGACCATCCAGCTGCAGGCCGAGGGCACCTTCGAATACCAGGCCCTGCTGTTCGTCCCGTCCCACGCCCCGCACGACCTGTTCAACCAGAACTTCCGGCACGGGCTCCAGCTGTACGTGAAGCGTGTCTTCATCATGGACGACTGCGAGGCGCTGCTGCCGCCGTACCTGCGGTTCGTCAAGGGTGTGGTCGACGCGCAGGACCTCTCGCTGAACGTGTCGCGCGAGATCCTCCAGCAGGACCGGCACATCCGGATGATGCAGCGCCGGCTGACGAAGAAGGTGCTGGGGTCGGTCAAGAGCATGATGACCGGTGACACCGAGCGGTACGCCACGTTCTGGCGGGAGTTCGGCGCCGTACTGAAGGAAGGGCTCGTCACCGACCCCGACAACCGTGACGCCGTCCTCGCGGTGACGTCGTTCGCGAGCACGCACGGGGACGACGGAACCGTCACGCTGAAGCAGTACGTGGAGCGGATGCCGGACGGGCAGGACGACATCTACTACATCACCGGCGAGTCCCGGGAGAGCATCGACAGCTCCCCGCACATGGAGGCGTTCCGGGAACGGGGCATCGAGGTGCTGCTGCTCACCGACCCGGTCGACGAGGTGTGGACCGACGCCGTGGGCGAGTACGAGGGCAAGCGGCTGCGGTCGGTCGCCAAGGGCGAGATCGATCTCGCCGCGCGTGAGGACGACAGGAGCGAGGGCGAGCGGGAGAAGCAGGCCGAGGCGTACGCGGGTCTGCTCGGCTGGATGCGGGAGCGACTGGAGGAGGACATCAAGGAGGTGCGCCTGTCGTCGCGGCTGACGGTGTCCCCGGCCTGTCTCGTCGCCGACGCGAACGATCTGACGCCGGCGCTGGAGAACATGTACCGGGCCATGGGCCAGGAGGTTCCGCGTACCCGGCGCATCCTCGAACTCAACCCGGATCACGCCCTGGTGAAGGGACTGAACGAGGCGTACGGGGAGCGCGAGGACCACTCGGACCTCACCGAGACCGCGGAACTGCTGTATGCGCTCGCCGTGCTGGCGGAGGGCGGCCGGCCGAAGGATCCGGCACGGTTCGTGCAGCAGATGGCGGACCGGCTGGAGCGCACTCTGTGAGCGGACCCGTCCGGAGCGCGGTGAGGTGACGGCGCGCCCGTCCGTGCTCAGACGCGGGCGGGCTCGGCGGGTGCCGGCCTCCGGGCGGCCGGGCGCAGGCGCCGGCCGCGGCGGGTGAGGCCCCAGGGCTTGAGGACCGAGATCGCCGTCATGAAGAGATAGGCGGTCAGGGAGACGACCGGCCCCATGAGGACGTCTCCCCCGTCGGGCAGCAAGTCCCCGGCGGCGACGGCCTCCGCGGCCGCGTTCACGCCCGGCCGCAGGGCGAGGACCGTGGCGGTGGTCGTGGCCAGGGTCAGCCAGAACTTGGTCCACACCCAGCGGTGCCTCGCCAGCCCCCAGGGCGTGCCCAGGGACAGGACGAGCCCGCTGACGAGGGTCAGGAACGCGATCGGCAGCAGGAGCCAGTCGGCGAAGAGCTTCATGGCCCGGACGGACGCCTCCACCATGGCCGCCGACCCGGTGGTGTTCGCGGTGACACCGAGCGCGAGCAGCCCGGCGGTGAGTCCGAGCCAGCCGGCGGAGGCGATGACGTGGACAACGAGATGGGCCCGGCGTACGGGGCGGCTGAGTTTCTTCACCCGACCCACGGTGCCGGGCCCGGACGGCACGGACATCTGACGGCGGGAGTAACCGCGCCTACTGACGTCGGCGTACGCCGCGGGGCATGGCCGAGCCGCGTCAGGGTGCTCGGGGCCGCGCCGGCTCCCGGCCCAGCGGGTACGCGGCCCCGACGGGAACCGCGAGCCTGCGCTGTGACGGGCGGGACCGCTGCCCGGGGCCGACCGTGCGGATCCCGTCGGCGACGGCCGTCCGAAGCACCGGCGGCAGCCCACGGTGAGGAGCGGCCCCGGCCACGGTCGTACGCCGGAAAACCCAGGAGAGCACGGTGGCCGGGCACGCCCGGTGGCGGGCGGCCGTCGGCGTACGCACGGCGAGCGGTCCACGGCGCTCCGGGTCGTCGCCGTTCCGCCGGCCGCGAACGCTCCTCGTCCGCCTCACGGTCAGCGCTCCGCGTCGTCGTCCCGCTCGGCGGAGCCCTGTCCGTCCACGGGGGTGCCGTCCCGGGCGAGACGGTCCGCGAGTTCGTCGCGGAGCAGCCGGTCGCGGTCGAGCCCGTGGGTGCGGTACGCGGTACGGGCGATGATCTGGCTCGTGATCGGCACGGTGAACAACTGGAACAGGGCGACGAGCAGCAGCACCGGGGCATGACGCAAGGGCATCTGCGCGGCTGCCCCCGACAGGATGAGCAGCACCCCCAGGGTCTGGGCCTTGGCGGCCGCGTGCAGACGGCTCATGGTGTCCGGAAAGCGGAGCAGCCCCAGCGCTCCGAACAAGCAGAAGAGCGCGCCGGCCGGGAAGAGCACGGCCGTGATCGCGTCCCGCATGACGGTCATCGCATTCCTTCCCGCTTCTCCAGCAGGTGCGCAGCCGTCACCGATCCGATGAAGGCGAGCAGGGCGAGGACGACGAGGAGGGGAACGGCCGTGGTGTCGTCACGCATCACCATGCTCATGGCGATCCCGGCGATGACCATGGTCACGAGGACATCGAGTGCCATGATGCGGTCGAGGGCGCTCGGGCCGCGGACCAGACGCAGGAGTGTCAGCAGACCGGCCACCGCCATCACGGTCAGTGTGACGCTGTACAGCACTGTCATCGTTCCCCCTCCCGGTTCTGCGTTCGTGTGTGGTCCGGCCCACCGGGTCGTGGGCCGAGTGCGTCGCCGTCGTGGCGGTGGCCGACCACACGGATGACCCGGCGCTCCACGGCCCGCACCTCGTTACGGCGGCGGGTGATGTCCTGCTCGTCGTGCGCCGGGAGCGCGTGAACGTACAGGAGCCCGTGACGCCGGTCGATCTCCGTCACCACGGTGCCCGGGGTGATGGTGGTGACCTCGGCCACGGCTGTGATCAGCAGGTCGCTGTCGACCCGCAGCGGTACCTCGATGATCGCGGAGGAGGTTCTCCCGCCGTGGCGGACGACCTGCCATGCGACGGTGAGCCCCGACCTGACGAGGTCGGTGAGCAGGTGGGCCACCAGTCGCCCGACCCGCAGCGGCCGGGGCACTGCTCCTGGCAGCACGGCGGGCAGCGGGAAGGGCAGCACCACGGCGACGGCGACGAGCAGCCCACCGACGAGGACGAGCGCGCCGGCGGAACCCCACAACAGGACCCACAGGATCCACAGCCAGACGATCAACGGCAGATGGCTCAGTGCCGTGCGGAGCCGTCGCGGACGGCTCGGAGGACGAGTCACCGCTCCCCCTCCCCCAGCACGACGGACCGGTACGCCTGCGGGTGCAGCAGGTCCTCGGCGGCCCGCTCGCCGAGACGGGCGAGCGGGCCCGCGCACGCGGCGATCGTCAGCCCGGTCACCGTCATGCCGGCCGCGGCGGCGAGCATCAGTCGCGTCCCGCGCGACCGGGCCGTCGCCGCGTCCGGCGCCGTCGGCGGCGGTGCCTCCCCGTGGTCCGGCACCCGGGTGGCGAAGGCCGATGTCCATACCCGGCTCATGGCGTACAGCGTCAGCAAACTGGTGAGAAGAGCCGCCGCGGCGAGGGCGTACGCCGCCGGGCCGCCCTGTGCGACGCCGGCCCGCAGCAGGGCCAGCTTGGCGATGAAACCGGAGAACGGCGGGATCCCCGACAGGCTCATGGCCGGGATCGCGAACAGCACGGCCAGGACACCCGGGGATGCCCGTCGCGTCAAGCGGTGCAGCGCCGCGGTCCCCGTACGGCGCACGGCGAGACCGGCGGCGAGGAACAGTGCCGCCTGGACGACGATGTGGTGGACGACGTACAGGATGCAGCCGGTCAGACCCCGGGTGTCGAAGAGCGCCAGCCCGAACAGCATGAAACCGATGTGACTGACGAGGGTGAAGGACAGCAGCCGGTTGAGGTCGTCCTGGGCGATGGCGCCGAGGATCCCCACCAGCATGGTGATGATCGCCGCACAGGCCAGCAGGATCCACACATCGGTGCGGGGGAAGAGCAGTGTCTGGGTGCGCAGGAGCGCGTACACGCCGACCTTGGTCAGCAGCGCAGCGAACACGGCGGTGATCGGTGCGGGGGCGGTGGGGTAGCTGTCGGGCAGCCAGAAATGCATCGGGATGATGGCCGTCTTGATGCCCAGGACCACCAGGAGCAGCAGGGCGAACGCGCCACGCAGCCCATCCGGCAGTTCGGCGAACCGTGGGCCGAGCTGCGCCAGCGTGACCGTGCCGGTGGCCGCGTACACCAACGCGACCAGGGAGAGGAACAGCAACGACGACGTCAGGCTGACGATCGTGTACGTCATCCCCGCGCGGGTGCGGTTCTCGTCCGCGTCCAGGGTGATCAGAATATAGGACGAGGCGAGCATCACCTCGAAGGCGACGAACAGATTGAACAGGTCGCCGGACAGGAACGCCAGGCTCACGCCCGTGACGAGCAGCAGGTAGGCGGGATGGAAGAGAGCCGCCGAGCGGGGGCGCTTCTCGGCAGTGCCCTGGCCGATGGCGAAGACCAGAACGGCCAGCGCGACCATCGTCGACACGGTGAGCAGCAGGGCCGAGAGCCGGTCGGCCACGAGGGTGATGCCCAGGGGAGCGGGCCAGCCACCGACGTGCAGCGCCTGCGGCCCGCGCGTGTCGGCCAGGACCAGCAGGGCGGCCTCACAGACCAGGACGGCTGTGAGGACGCCCGTGCTGAGTGCGCGCACCACGGCGTGGGGCAGGCGGAGCAGGGAGAGGCCGGCACCGAGTACCGGCAGCAGGACAGGGAGGACCGGCAGTGCCGCCGTCATCGGTCTCCTTCCCTCGTCGCGTCGCCCGCACCGTTCTCCGGCGCGGGGTCGTTCCCGGCGCGTTCCCGGGCGGTGCCGATCCTCCGGTCCTCCAGGTCGTCACGCACCTCGTCGTGCCCGGACAGGCGCCAGGACCGGTAGGCGAGGGCCACCAGAAAGACGGTGAGGCCGAAGGTGATCACGATCGCCGTGAGCGCCATGGCCTGCGGCAACGGGTCGGCCATCTGGGCGGGGTCCTGTCCCTTCTCGGGCACTACCGGGGGCCGTCCGGGCGTGCCCCCGGCCACCAGCAGCAACAGGTTGGTGCCGTGCCCCAGGAGGATGAATCCGAGGACGATCCGCATCAGCGACCGCTGCAGCATGAGGTAGAAGCCGACCGCGAACAGGCCGCCGACCACGAGTGACATCGTCACGTCGACCGAATTCACCGGGAACTCCCTTCCCCCTCGCGGTCCGCCCGAACGCCGTCGCCACCCAGCGAGACACCCACCGCCGACAGCAGCTTGAGAACGACCCCGACGACGAGCAGGTAGACCCCCACATCGAAGAACAGGCTGGTCGCGAACTTGACGGTGCCGAGCACCGGCGGGTGGACCGTGACCACCGCGCTCTGCAGCGGCACGCCGCCGAAGGCGAGTGGCAGCAGGCCGACGGCGGCCGCGAGGAGCAGGCCCGAGCCCGCGACCACACTCGCGGACACCCGTGCGGCCGTTCCGAGATCCGCCCGTCCGCCCACCAGATACCGCAGCACGAACGCGAGGCTCGCCACCAGGCCGCCGGAAAAGCCTCCGCCCGGTCGGTAGTGGCCGGAGAACAGCAGGAAGAGCGACAGCAGCAGGATCGAGGGGAACAGCAGACGGGTGGCCACCTCCAGCAGGACCGATCGCTCGCCGCCGGGCCGCTCGTCGGCGCCCGGCAGCCAGGTCCGCGCCGGTTCGTCCCAGTGCGCGGTCGGAAAGGTTCCGCCCGAACCCGTGCTCGGCGCCCGCCCTTCGTCTCCGTCCACGCGTACCAGGCTCGTGACACCGACCGCCGCGACCAGCAGCACCGAGATCTCCCCCACCGTGTCGAGCGCACGAAAGTCGACGATGATCGCGTTGACGATGTTCTTGGCCCCCGCCTCCGCCACCCGGTCCGCGTACTGCGTCGAGATCGCCGGGGCCGTGCGGGCGGCGGAGACGACCAGGGCGAAGCAGGTGACGAGGGCGCCCACCGCACCGGCCGCCGTGGCCCGCAGGAGGCGCACGCGTGGCCTGGCCCGGCCCGTACCGAACCGGGGCGGCATCCGGCGCAGCACGAGCACCACCATGACCAACGTCATGGTCTCCACGAGGAACTGGGTGAGCGCCAGGTCCGGCGCGCCCCGCACCACGAACACCGCCGCCACCCCGTAGCCCACGGCCCCGGCCAGCAGGACGCCGGTCAACCTGTGCCGGGTGGCGACCACGGCCGCGGCCGCCGCCAGCACCACCACCGCGAGCAACGGTTCGACCGGGGACCACCACGCCTGCAGGGGGCCCAGTGAGGGCGCCGCACCCGCCAGCGCGGCGCCCGGCACCACCACCAGGGTCGTCAGCAGCACCGTCAGGTAGACCGGCAGTGACCCGACCTGCGTGTGCCCGGTGACGACCGTGGCCAGCCGGTTCAGGGCCGCGGTCCCGCGGTCGAACGCACGCTGCACGTCCGGCAGCCGTGGCACCGGCCACGCGTCGCGTCCCGCCGTGTGCACGAGGCCGCCGAGCACCAGGGTCAGCGCGGACAGGCCGAGCACGGGCGTGAAACCGTGCCACAGGGAGAGCTTGTACGGGCCGTGCGGCCCCGGCGGATACACGTCGGCGTAGGCGGTCGCGACGGCCGCGGTGGCCGCGTAGCCCAGACCGAGCACCAGTCCCCCGGCCGACAGTACGGCCACCGGCGCGACGAAACCGGATGCGGGAGGCTCCGCCCTGTCCACCGCCTCGTTCGGACGTCCGCGGAACGCACCCGAGACGAAGCGCGCGGCGTACGCCACGGTCAGGGCGGATCCGATGACGAGCACCACGCTCAGCAGCTTGTGCCCGTCGATGCCGGTACCGTTCCAGAACGCCTCCAGGGCGGCTTCCTTGCCGACGAATCCCACCAGTGGCGGGAGACCGGCCATCGATGCGGCGGCAAGCACGGCGACCGCGCACAGCACCGGCATGCGACGCCCCACGCCTGAAAGATCTCGTATGTCCCGTGTGCCGGTCTGGTGATCCAGGATGCCGACCGACAGGAACAGCGCGGCCTTGAACGCCGCGTGGGCGAGCAGCATCACCGTGCCGGCGAGGGCGGCGGTCCGTGTTCCGGCCCCCATCAGGGCGTTCAGCAGGCCCAGTTCGCTGATCGTGCCGTAGGCGAGCAGCAGCTTCAGGTCGGTCGCGCGCAGCGCACGCCAGGCAGCCAGCACCATCGTCGTCAGGCCCACCGCGAGCACCGTCGGCCGCCACGGGGGCACCTCCGCCAGGGCGGGTGCCAGCCGGGCCACGAGGTAGACCCCGGCCTTGACCATCGCGGCCGCGTGCAGGTAGGCGCTGACCGGGGTGGGGGCCACCATCGCCGCGGGCAGCCAGCCGTGCAGCGGCATCTGCGCGGACTTGGCGAACGCTCCGATCAGGACGAGCACCGCGGCCGCGGACACCGTCCCGCCCCGCGGCGGGTCGGCGAGGATCGCCGAGACGCGGTAGGTGCCCGCCTCCTGTCCGAGCATGACGAAACCGAGCAGCATGACCAGGCCGCCGGCCGCGGTGACCAGCAGCGCCTGCCGGGCGGCACGGCGCTCTTCCGCCTGCTCACCGCGCCCTTCGATGAGCAGGAAGGACGCGATCGTGGTCAGTTCCCAGAAGACGTACAGGACGAAGAGGTTGTCGGCCAGTACGAGTCCCGCCATCCCCCCGGCGAAGGCCAGCAGCAGGGAGGCCTGACGGCCCGCGTCCCGCTCGACGTAGTACCGGCAGTACAGCAGCACCAGGGCTCCGACACCGGCGACGATCCACAGCATCAGCAGGGACAGTGCGTCCAGCCGCAGGTCGATCGTCAGTCCGAGTGACGGGGCCCAGGACAAGGACTCCCGGTAGTCGCCGCCCTCCAGAACATCCGCCGCCCGCGTACCCGCCCAGACGACCACCGCCAGCGGCACCAGGGCCGCCACGGGCCACACCGCACGGCCGAGTCGCCGCTGCCACCAGGGGATCGCCGCCGCGACCCCCGCATGGGCGGCAAGCAGAAACAGCACCGCACCAACTCCTTCGTGCATCCCGGCCGTCGGCAGCGGTCGGGGCCGCCCGGTCGTGGAGGTCTACCCCGGTCGCCGGCCTTGGGTGCCCGATGCCGTGGCGATCAATCCTGACGGGTGCGGCAGACGGGTGTGCGACCGCGCAGGGCCACGCCGGAGGCGGCGACGACGTTCCGGCCGGCGACAGGGCCGGCCGGCTCCCGGGCCTCTCCCGTCCGGCGGACCCTCCGAGCGCGACGCCACCCGGGGGCCTCGCGCGGCCCGCTCCACGCCGTTCTGCCGGCGAACCCCGTCACCACCGGCCGTCCCTGGCAGGAGTACGCCTTCGTCACCGAGGCACCGAGGCACCGGGGCGGTGCTCGGGCTGTCGCGGACGGGCCGCGGGTCAGGCGGCTGCCTGCCCGGGCTCCGCGGAGACGGCCGCCCCGGTGGGCCACGACGGCCCGACACCGGCCACGGCGGCCCGGAACCGGTTCGGCCGGCCCTGTGCCTCTGTGCCCCTGTGCCTCCCCGGGCGCCGCTTCCGATGTGCGTGGTCGTCGGGTCCGGTGGAGTCTGGGGGTCATGCGGCGCAGGGACATGAGGGATGACGAGGCCGGCGATGCGGAGGCGGTCCTCGACGAGCTCTACGCGCTGCCGCCGTCCGACTTCGTCGCCCGGCGCGAGCAGCGGGCCGTGGCCGCCAGGACGGCCGGGCGGGCCGATGACGCCCGTCGTATCCACGCCGCCCGCCGCCCCACGCTCGCGGCCTGGGCGGCGAACCTGCTCCGGCGCTCCCGGCCCGACGAGGCGGAGCGGTTCCTGGAGCTGGGGAGGGCGCTGCGCGAGGCTCACGCCACCCTCGATCCGGATGGCCTGAGGGAGCTGTCGGCCCAGCGGCGGCGTATCGTCTCCGAGCTGTCCCGGCAGGCGGCGGCGCTGGCCCGGGAGGCGGGGCATCCGTTGTCGGACGCGGTTCAGCGGGACGTCGAGACGACCCTGCGCGCCGTGCTCGCCGATCCGGAGGCGGCAGGCCTGTGGGCCACCGGCCGGGTGGAGACCGCGCTGACACCGCCTTCGGGGCTGTCCGCGCCGACGGTCGCCGTGAAGAACCCGGCGCGGAGGACGACCCGCACGCCGTCGCCCCCGGCGCGGAAGAGGGACCAGCTCGCGGAGCAGCGTGCGAAACGGCTCACCCGGGCTCGGGAGGCGGCCCGGGCGGCCGAGGAGCGGCTCCGTGAACGGCGTGCCGAGCAGGAGGAGGCAGAGGCCTCACTGAAGCGGGCGCGCGAGCACCACCGCGAGTCCGAGGAGCGGGTGTCCGCGCTGGAGGAGCAACTCCACGGCGAACGCGCCGAGCTGAAACGGGCGGAGCGCGAGCGGCGGGATGCGGAGAAGCAGGACCGGACCGCCACTGACGCCCTCACCAGGGCCCGGCGGGAAGCGGACGAAGCCACGGAGGAGGCCGAGCGGGCGGAGCAGGACACGCGCTGAACGGGGCGGCCGGGACGGGCGGTTGACACGCGGTGCTGACGAGGTGCGAACCGAAATGAGCCGTGCATTGGCATAGACCTGACACTGGTGGCCTCGCTAAGCTCTGCTCACCTCACGATGAGAGCGCTCTCACACTGCGGTTGTTCCACCCCCACCTTGCTGGAACGACGAAGGGCAACCTTCCATGAGACGCACCCGACTCACACATGCCGGCATAGCCGCCCTGCTCATGATCGGCAGCTGGACAGCGGCCGGCACCCTGCCCGCCTCGGCGCAGGACGCACCCGACTCCCCCGCCGCCCGCGGCGCCGACTCCGCACCCGCCTCCACCGCCCTGCTGGACGCGATGCAACGGGACTTCGGCCTGACCCTCGCCGAAGCGGAGGACCGGCTGGCCGCCGAACGGGAGGCCACCGACCTCGCACCCGAGGCACGGAAGACCGCCGGACCGGCCTACGGCGGCGCCTGGTTCGACACCGGGAACGAGAAGCTGACCGTCGCCGTCACCTCGGACGCCGACGCCTCCACGGTCCGCGCCCTGCGCGCGTCCGGCGCCGCCGTACGCACCGTGGAGCACAGCGCGAAGCAACTCGACGCGGCCAAGTCCCGTATCGACCGCCTCGACGCGCCCTCGGGCGTCAGCAGTTGGTCCGTGGACCCGACCGCCAACACGGTCGTCGTGAACGTCGTCGGCGACCAGCGGAACGACAACGATGTCCGCGCCTTCGTCACCGAGGCCCGCGAAGCCGGTCCGGTCACCGTACGGACCGTACGGGCGCCGGCCGAGACCTTCGCCGCCGGAACCGTGGGCGGCGACCCCTACTACACCGGCAACGTCCGCTGCTCCATAGGCTTCTCGGTGCACGGCGGCTTCGTCACCGCCGGGCACTGCGGCGGGGCCGGCCAGCAGGTCAGGGGCTGGGACGGTTCGTACATCGGCAACTTCCAGGGCTCCTCGTTCCCGGGCAACGACTACGCCTGGGTCAACGTGGGCAGCGGCTGGTGGACGGTCCCGGTGGTGCTCGGCTGGGGCACGGTGTCGGACCAGCTGGTGCGCGGCTCGGCGGAGGCGCCGGTCGGGGCCTCGATCTGCCGCTCCGGCTCCACGACCCACTGGCACTGCGGCAGAGTCCTGGCCAAGAACGAGACCGTCAACTACAGCCAGGGCGCGGTGCATCAGATGACGAAGACGAGCGTGTGCGCCGAGGGCGGCGACTCGGGCGGCTCGTTCATCAGCGGTGACCAGGCCCAGGGCGTCACCTCCGGCGGCTGGGGCAACTGCTCCAGCGGCGGCGAGACCTGGTTCCAGCCGCTCAACGAGATCCTCAACCGCTACGGGCTGACCCTGCACACCGCCTGACCGTCCGACCACCCACGAGCGGGCCACGCCGAACGACCGGCGGGGCCCGCTCTTCGCGTGCCCGGGGTTCGCGACCCGCGCCCGTTCCGGGCGGACACCACAAGAGTTACCCGGCCGTAACTTACCGAGGGGTTACCGCCGGTAAGTGAGCGCTGCTAGTTTCACATTTCACCTTCTGGAGCAGAGCGAGGAGTGAGCCGTGAGCCGTATCAGCAACGTGCTGACCACCGTCGTCGCCACGACGGCCTGTGTGTGCGTGTCCGCGTCGCCCGCCGTCGCGACCGACCCCGTGGTCTCGCGGGGCGTCACCATCCCCGCCTTCTACACCCCGCCCGCCGAACTGCCCGCGGGCAACGGCGTGCTGGTCCGGCACGAGCCACTGCGTCTGGGGCTGAGCCTGCCCGGTCTGGACGGCCGTTCCCTGCCCGGCACGGCGACCCGGCTGATGTACACCTCCACCGATTCGGGCGGACAGCCGGTTGCCGTCACCGGGGCCTACATCGAGCCGTCCGCCGCCTGGAAGGGCGACGGCCCCCGCCCCCTGGTGGTCGTCGGCTCCGGAACCATGGGCCAGGGCGACCAGTGCGCGCCCTCACTGGCCCTGCAGAATCCCCTGACCCTCAACGGACAGACCGTGTCGTTCGGGTACGAGACCCTGGCGGTCTACCGGCTGCTCGCCACCGGGGCGGCCGTCGTCGTCACCGACTACGTCGGCCTCGGCGCGACCGACCGGCTCCACACCTACGTCAACCGCGTCGACGAGGGCCACGCCATGCTGGACGCCGCCCGCGCCGCGCGCTCCGTGCCGGGCGCGTCGATCACGGCCGCCTCCCGCGTGGGCATGTACGGCTACAGCCAGGGCGGCGGGGCCAGCGCCTCGGCAGCCGAACTCCAGAGCACCTACGCGCCCGACGTACCGCTCGTCGGCACCTACAGCGGGGCGCCGCCCGCCGATCTGACGGAGGTCATGAAGGGCATCGACGGCAGCGCGCTGGCCGGCGCGCTGGGCTGGTCGATCAACGGCTTCTCGCAGGCGGAACCCGAACTGCGCCGGGTCGTCGACGCGAACATCAACGCCACCGGACGCTCCGCGCTGAAGGACATCTCCACCACCTGCGTGGGAGACGCGATCCTCGGTTACGGATTCACCAAGAGCACCAAGTGGACCACGACCGGGAAGTCCCTCGCCGAGATCATCGCCGCCGAGCCCGCCGCCCAGGCCGCCCTCGACAAGCAGCGCATCGGCACGATGAAGCCCACCGGGCCGGTCCGCCTGGTCACCGGCGTCCAGGACGACATCGTCCCGCACGAGCAGGCACGCCAACTGGCCGTCGACTGGTGCGAGAAGGGCGGCGACGTCACCTACAAGGCCGTCCAGCTGCCCAACCTCGGCGACAAGCTCCTCACCAACCACCTGGCGCCGCTCCTCACCGACCAGGGCGACGCGGTGGAGTGGCTGACCGACCGGCTCGAGGGCAGGACGACCCGCTCCAACTGCTGGACCATGCCGCTGCAGCGCTGAACCTCCGGCAACGCGACGAGCCCCGTCCCGGATCTCCGGGACGGGGCTCGTGAAGGAGCGCCGGGCAGGCCTTGCACCTGCATCTCCCCGCAGGAAGCGGGGCGTCTTTCCTTGGACCACCAACGCACGGTCCGGGTGGGGGAAGCTTCCCTCGCCCGACCTGAGACAACCGTAGCGGTGATCACCTCGGTTGTCACATCAGTCACATGAATGCGCCGGTGCGGGCTCCCTCGATGTTCTTCTCGACCTGCGCCTTCTCCGCCGGGCTCGGGTACGGGTTGGTGCACGGGGTTCCGTCGCTGGCGCCCGACATCAGGCGGGAGCAGGGGCCGGGCTTGCGGTCCGGCAGCCCCAGCATGTGGCCGAGTTCGTGGGCCGTGACACGGATCGTGGAGTGGGCCTGGTCGATCGCCCGGCGTCCGATGCAGACGGTGCCCCGGCCCAGCGAATCGGGAAGGGAGCGCGGATCGGTTGGACTTCCGGATCACGCGGGGGCACTGTGGTCGAGGATCAACACCGCCCCACGGGCCACCCCCGCTCGCATCACCGGAGACCACCCGATGAACCACCCCGCCCGTCCCGAGCGCTACGACGGCAGCATGCGCTACCGGCGCACCGGCCGCTCGGGACTCGACCTCCCCCTGCTGTCCCTGGGCTACTGGCACAACTTCGGCGACGACCGGTCCTTCGCGGCGCAGCGCGAGATCGCCCTGCGCGCCTTCGACCTGGGCATCACCCATCACGACCTGGCGAACAACTACGGCCCGCCCTACGGCGCCGCCGAGATCAACTTCGGCCGGCTGATGCGTCAGGACCTCGCGCCGTACCGGGACGAGCTGGTGGTCTCCACCAAGGCGGGCTGGGACATGTGGCCCGGCCCCTACGGCCAGGGCGGCGGCTCCCGCAAGTACATGCTGGCCTCGCTGGACCAGTCCCTGGAGCGCATGGGGCTGGAGTACGTCGACATCTTCTACTCGCACCGCCTCGACACCACCACGCCCCTCGAGGAGACCATGGGCGCCCTGGACACGGCGGTCCGCCAGGGAAAGGCGCTCTACGTCGGCATCTCCTCCTACGACGCCGGGCGCACCCGCGAGGCCGTGGCGATCCTCCGCGACCTCGGGACTCCGCTGCTGATCCACCAGCCGTCGTACAACATGCTGAACCGCTGGATCGAGACGGACGGTCTGCTGGACGTGGCCCAGGAGGAGGGCTTCGGGATCATCGGGTTCACGGCGCTCGCCCAAGGCCTGCTGACCGGGCGCTACCTGGACGGCGTACCGCGGGACTCCCGGGCGGCGGCGGGCACGTCGTTCGACACCGCGTGGCTGACCGACGACATGCTGCACCGGCTGCGCGCCCTGAACGAGATCGCGGCCCGGCGCGGGCAGACCCTCGCGCAGATGGCGCTGGCCTGGGCCCTGCGCGACCGTCGGGTCACCTCGCTGGTCATGGGCGCCTCCCGCCCCGAGCAACTGGAGCAGAACATCGCCGCGCTGGAGAACCTCGAGTTCTCCGCCGAGGAGCTGGCCGAGATCGACACGTACGCCACCGAGGGCGGCGTCGACCTGTGGCGCGAGGCCCGGCTGGGCACCATGGGCTGAGTTTCGGGGGCGCCCCGGGGTGTGGCCCGCCGGGGACGGGGAACTGCGGTGCGGTGAGCCGCGCTCCGACGGCGCGGTGGACCCGGGCCCCTCTGGACGGCGGACGTATGCAGACCTTCCTGCCGTACCCCGACTTCCACGAGTCGGCGCTGGTGCTCGACCGGCGCCGGCTGGGCAAACAGCGGGTGGAGGCGATCCAGGTGCTGCGCGGCCTGATCGTGCCCGGATACGGGTGGCGCCACCATCCCGCGGTGCGCATGTGGACCGGGTACGAGGAGGCCCTGGTCCGCTACGGCCTGGACATCTGCCGGGTCTGGCGCGACCGGGGCCATCAGGACAGCTGCGCCGCCACGCTCGTCGCCGATCTGGCCGTCGTACGGCCGGGCGCGCCGGTGCGCGGCCTGCGGGAGCTGGCCGAGGCCGGCGAGCTCCCGCCCTGGCTCGGGGACGACGCCCTGCACCGCAGCCACCGCTCGGCGCTGGTCCGCAAGGACCCGGCCGTCTACGCCGGACTCTTCCCCGGGGAGCCGGACGACCTGCCGTACGTGTGGCCGTCGTCCGACCGCGATCCGGAGGCGGTCGGCGGCTGACCCCGGTGTCCCCTCCCCGGGATCAGCTGGGGAGGGGACACCGGACGGCGGTGCGTCACCGCGCGGACAGGTAGTCCTCCACTCCCGGGGCCGCGTGCGCGTCCTCCGCGTTCACCACGCCGCCGACCGACTTGGCGTCGGGCTTGAGCACATAGGCCTTGACGCTCGCGGGACGGTCGACGTCCGAGAAGTTCTGCGGGGTGCCGAGGCCGGTGTCGGCGTTCGTCTGCGCACGGTGCGCCTTGACGACGTCCTCACGGGTGAGGCCGCCCGCCTCGCAGGCCTTCTTCAGGTCGGCGCCCATGAGCTGGGCGGCGTTGTATCCGGACAGCACGCCGGAGTCGACCGGCGAGTCCGGGTACTTCTTCTGGTACGACGCCACCATGCGCTTCACACCGGGCAGGTCGGAGCTGACCGCGGGTGCCGCGCTGACGATGTTGAGCATGGCCGCCAGGGCGGGGGCGGCGGGGGTCTTCATCAGCTGGGGCGCGAAGCCGGGGGCGCTGCTGACGACCGGGACCTTCAGGCCGCGGGAGGCGGCGACACCGACCAGGGAGGCCGTCTGTGCGGGTCCCGCGCTGATCAGGATGGCCTTGACGCCTGCCTTGCGCAGCGCCGAGACCTGGGCCGACAGGTCGGTGTCCGTCGCCTGGATCTTCTGCCCGGTCACCTTCAGACCGGCCTTCTCCGCCGCCCAGGTGGAGCCTTCCAGGGCATTGGCGCCGTAGTCGCCCTCGAAGTAGACGTGGCCGATGGTGTCGCCCTTCTTCAGGCCCTTGGTACGGGTGAGGAACTCGACCGCGGCGATCATGTCGACGTCGTAGGTGGTGCCGAGCACCTGGATGGCGTCCTTGCCGAGCAGGGAGGCCGCCCAGGCCTGCGGGAAGGTGAGCATCTTGTCCCGCTCGATGTCGTCGAGCAGTGCCGCGACCACCGGGGAGCCGATGACCTGGGGCAGCGCCACGACGTCGGGGGCGATGTCGGCGTAGGCGGTGACCGCCTTCTGCACGTCGTAGCCGTGATCCTTGACGACGATCTCGACCTTGCGGTCGCAGATGCCGCCGTCGGCGTTGACCTCGTCGGCCCACATCTGCTGGGCCTGCACGATGCTCTTGCCGAGCGTGGCGTAGGGGCCGGTCAGGTCGGTGAGGGCGCCCAGTTTGATGGTGTCGGCGCCGACTCCGGGGCCGGTGCGGACACCGTCGGCCGCTTCACCGCCGCCCTTGCCGTCCTCTGCCTTGGAGCTGCATCCGGTGGCCGCGAGGAGCAGGACGAGGGCGCCGGCCAGGACGGTGCCGGCGGTGCGGTGCCGGTTGCGGGGCCTGTGGTGCGTGGTGTTCACGGGGTGTGCTCCTTGGGTCGTGCGTCTGCGGACGGCTGCGGAGGCGGGGGGACGTCGGTTCGGGTGGCGGGGGTACGGGATCGGCGTACGCGGTCACGGGCCCGGCGTGCCAGGCCGTGCAGTCCGTCGGGTGCGTACAGCAGGACGAGGACGATCGCCGCGCCGTAGAGGTAGCGGGCGGCCTCGGTGGGGCCCACGGCGCCCTCGGACGAGCCGGGGGCGGCGACCAGCGGGAGCTGGTCGGCGTAGCGGGTCATCAGCAGGGGCAGCGCGGTGACGAAGACGGCGCCGGCGGTGGCTCCGGCGACGGAGCCGAGGCCCCCGATGACGATCATGGCGAGGTAGTCGACGGAGAGGACGAGGGAGAAGTAGTCCGGGACGACGCGGCGGAAGGCGAGCGCCAGGAGCACTCCCGCGAGACCGGCGTACATCGAGGACACCACGAAGGCCGCGGAACGGTGGCGGGCGACGTCGACGCCCATCACGGCGGCCGCGGTTTCGCTGTCGCGCAGGGCGGCCAGTGCCCGGCCGGGGCGTGAGCGCAGCAGGCCGCGGGCGGTGAACCAGGTGAACGCGAACAGGGCCAGCCCCAGGAACCACAGCCGTTCCTCCGCGCCGAACGGGACGCCGAGGACGGTGAGTCCGGGGTCGCTCTCCGCGAAGGTGAATCCGCCGAGGGTCAGCGGCGGCACGGAGCGGCCGTTGAAGCCTCCGGTGACGGAGTCCGCGGTCAGCAGGACGTGGTGGCCGAGGAAGACCAGGGCGAGGGTCGCGATCCCGAGGTAGATGCCCTTGACCCGGGCTGCCACGGGGCTGAACAGCCCTCCGGCCGCTCCGGCGAGCAGCACCGCGAGGACCGCGGCGAGGGCCGGTGGCAGGCCCGGCCCGGGTTCACCCGCGAACCAGGCGTAGCCGTAGGCACCGACGGCGAGGAAGAAGGCGTGTCCGAGGGAGAGTTGGCCGGCGGTACCGCTGAGCAGCGCGAGACCGACCGCTCCGATGGCCGCGGCCATGGAGAACAGGCCGATGCGCAGCCAGAAGGCGTCCAGGTAGAACGGCGGCAGGCACAGGACGACGGCGAGCAGCAGGAGCCGGGCCCGTCGGCGGGTCAGGGCCCCGAGGAGTCGGTCAGACACGGGCCGATCCCTTCGCGCCGAACAGCCCGGTGGGCCGCACGAGAAGCACCAGCAGCATCACCGCGTAGGGGGCGACGTCGCCGAACCCCTCGCCGAGTACGTGCAGCTCGGACTGGTAACCGACGACGAGTGCCTCGGTCAGGCCGATGATCAGGCTGCCCGCGAGGGCGCCGGCCGGCGAGGCCAGCCCGCCGAGGATCGCTGCGGGGAAGGCGTTCAGGGCGATCTGGCCGGTGGTGCGCTCCAGGCCCGGGGCGGGGAACGCGGAGAGGAACACCGCCGCCAGCGCGGCGAGCGCGCCCGCCAGGCACCAGGCGCCCGCCCGGACCCGGCTGAGCCGTACGCCCATGAGTGCGGCGGCCTCCAGGTCCTCGGACGCCGCCCGCAGGGACAGGCCCCAGGAGGTGAACCGGAACAGCGCGAACACTCCGCCGATGACCACGGCGGACACCACGATCGCGGCGAGCCGGCTGTCCGCGACGGTCAGCGGGCCCAGCTCGGTCACCGCGTCGCCCCACGGATCACCGAGCGACAGCAGGTCACCGCCGATGCGCCGGGCCAGGTCGGTGAGCAGAACGATGTCGATACCGATGGTGACGATGGTCTGGACGTGGGCGGAGTGGGCGTCCTGGCCGCCGCGTTGCAGCAGGAAGCGGTCGAGCGCGCCGGCGAGGGCGGCCGTGGTCAGGATCGCCAGGGCGAGCGCTCCGGCGAAGCCCAGGTCGTCGTGGAGTACGGCGGTGAGGTAGCCACCGAACAGGAGCAGGGAGCCATGGGCGAAGTTGAGGACGCCGGAGGCCTTGAAGATGACGACGAAGCCGAGGGCGACCAGCGCGTAGACCGCGCCGAGTGCCAGTCCGCCGAGGACGTTGTCGAGAAACCCGGTCATGCCGCGTCCTCCCCTGGTGCGTCGGTGCCGAGGTAGGCGCGCAGCACCTCGGGGTCCTGGCGGACCTCGTCGGGGGTGCCGTGGGCGATGGACCGGCCGAAGTCGAGCACGGTGACGTCGTCGGCGAGGCGCATGACGAGGCCCATGTCGTGTTCGACGAGGACGACGGACAGACCGAGTTCGGCGCGGAGTTCACCCACGACCTCGGCGGTGCGGGCGCGTTCGGCGGCGTTCATGCCGGCCACGGGTTCGTCGAGAAGCAGCACGCGCGGCTCCAGGCAGAGGGCGCGGGCGAGTTCGACACGCTTGCGGTCCCCGTACGACAGCAGCGCCACAGGGCTGTCGAAGTAGCGTGCCAGACCGGTGAGTTCGGCGATCTGGCGGGCTCGTCCGAGGTGCTCGCGCTGTTCACGCACGGCGCTCGGCAAACGCAGCGCGCTCGCGGCGAAACCCGCGCGGGACAGGGCGTGGCGGCCGAGCATGAGGTTGTCGGCGACCGTGCCGTGGGTGGTGACGATGTTCTGGAAGGTGCGGGCCACGCCGAGCGCGGCGATGCGGTGCGGGGCGAGCCGGGTCAGCTCGGTGTCGCCGAGGGTCACCGTGCCTTCGGCCGGACGGCACAGACCGGACAGCACGTTGAAGCAGGTGGACTTGCCGGCGCCGTTGGGTCCGATGAGCGCGTGCACCGAGCCGGGGACGACGGTGAAGGAGACACCGTCGAGTGCGGTGAGCCCGGCGAAGCGCACGGTGACGTCCCGTACGTCGAGCACGGGCGGTGCGGTGGTGGTGCGGTCTTTCACGCCGCCCCCTGGTCCTCTGCCGACTCACCCAGGTAGAGGCGGCGTACGGCGTCGGTGCGGGCGAGTTCGTCGGCCGGGCCGGACAGGCGGGTCTCGCCGACCTCCAGGACGTGGGCGTGGTCGGCGAGGGACAGCGCCATGCCGGCGTTCTGCTCGACGAGGAGGACGGCGGTGCCCTGGGCGTTGATCTCGCGGATCACCTCGGCGATCCGGTACACCATCTGCGGTGCGAGGCCGAGGGAGGGCTCGTCGAGGAGGAGCAGGCGGGGGGCGGCCATCAGGGCGCGGCCGATGGCGAGCATCTGCTGCTCGCCGCCGGAGAGCAGGCCGGCGGCCTGGTGGGTGCGTTCGGCGAGCCGGGGGAACAGGGCGAACACCCGGTCACGTGACTCCTGGACCTGGGCCCGCCCGCGCCGGCCGAGGCCGAGGCCGCCGGAGCGGAGGTTGTCGTCGACCGAGAGTCCGGCGAACACCCTCCGTCCCTCGGGGACCTGGACGACTCCGGCGCGTACCGCCGCGACGGGATCCTTGCCGTCGAGCACCGTCTCGCCGTAGCGGATGCGGCCGGCCGTGATCGCGCCGCGGTGCAGGCGCAACGTGCCGGACACGGCCCGCAGCAGGGTCGTCTTGCCGGCTCCGTTGGCGCCGAGCAGCGCCACCACGGCGCCGGGCGGCACGGTCAGGGACACGGAACGGAGAGCGGACAGCGCACGCCCGTACGTGACGTCGACGTTCTCGACGTGCAGCGTGGGCAGGCCGTCCGGTGGTGCTTCGGGCATCACGACTCCTCGGGACCGCACCGCTGGGCGGCGACGGCTTCGGGGGAAGGGAAGCCCACGACAGCACGGGCCCGGCCGGCCGGTACACCGTTCCGGGCCCGCTCGCTGCGGCGTACCAACGGGGGCGGGCGGGGGTTGTGCGGGTGCCCAGGCGGGGGCCGGGGCCCGGTCGGGGCGGCGGCCGCCGGTACGGCTTCGCGGCGGGGCCGGGGCGGCGGTGCGCCATGTCGGCGCGGGCCGGGGAGGTGGCGGGTGCTGCCCGGGGGCCAGGGAGGTGGTGCGGCCGGGAACGGTGGCAGCGGGTACGCCCGCCGTACGGCCCCTGCGCCCAGCCGTGGCCGGGTCGGGCGCAGAACGGCCGGACCGTCACCGCGCCCACCTCGGCCCCGAGCCCGCCGGAGCAGCCGGCAAGGGGACCGCAGACGCACCCGTCCCCACGGCCTGCGTCCAGCACCGCCCGGGCAGCAGAAGGACCGGCCGGACCGTCACCGCGCCCGGCCAGGAACACGCCCACCCCGGGCCCGAGAACCCACCAGTCGGCCGGACATGCGCCCTCGGGTACGCCCGTCTGTGCGGAACCGCGCCCGGCCGTTGGTCGCACGGGGGCCTGCCGGGTTCTCGCGGTGCGCGTTCGGACAGCGTCGGCTGGCCCCCGGGGCCACGCCGGGGCCTCGTCGCCGGGGGTGGACGCTGCTGGTGTCACGGACCTGCCGCTGTGCTTCCGCCACAGCCGCACGGACCACGCTCATGGTGGCCTCGCGGTCGGCGGGCCCACCGGTCCTGGCCGTCGCCCGGCAGCCCTTCGGCGGGCCGGGTCGAGGGCCACGGGGTGCGGTCACAGCCGATGAGAGCCCTGTGGTGGGCTTCGTTGGGGGTGGGGGATCCCCGCCGCTGCCCCTTCCCGTCCCGTCCCTGGGGGCTTCGCCCCGGAGGGCCCGTGTCGCACCCCGCGCGGCGGAGCCGCTTGTTGACACAGCCCCGCGCTCCTCCCACCGCGCCGGGCGCGGACGGGTCGCCAGGGATCAGCGATGGAGGAGGCTGCGGGCCGTCAGGGCCAGGCTCACCTCGACCAGGTCGCCGGGGCGGGAGAGGGATCGGCCGCTCAGTTGTTCGTAGCGGCGCAGGCGGTTGAGGACGGTGTTGCGGTGGCAGTACAGGCGCCGGCTCGCCCGCTGCGCCGAACCGTCACAGGCCAGCCAGGTGGCCAGGGTGTCCAGCAGGACCTCCGCGTCGGCGGGTTCGAGATGGGCCAGCGGGCCGAGGAGCCGGTCGACCAGCGCGGCGCCGAGTTCGGGGCTCGACGCCACCAGCGCGGCCGGGAGGTGTTCGGCGAGCCGGACGGTGCCGCCCGACTCGGGGCACAGGGTCAGCGCGGTGTCCGCCAGACGCCGTGCGTCGCCCACGGCGGCCAGGCCGTCGACCGCACCGCCGACGCCCACCCGTGCACCGGGCGGTTGTTCCTCCTGCACGATCAGCTCCTCACCGTCCTCGACCAGAACGATGCCGTAGTCGGCGTCCACACCGGTGTGCCAGTGCACGCGCACACCCGGGGCGAGGGCCGCTTGGGCACCCGGACAACCGGCGAGCCGGCCCCCGGTGGCCGCGACGACCACGTACCGTCCGTGCTCCGGCAGATCCAGTGCCTGCGCGGCCTCCGGCAGTTCGGCGATCCTGCTCGTGCCGTCCAGCAGGGCCGCGGCCAGCAGACGCACCCTGTTCTCCCTCCGCCACGCCAGCTGCCGCTCGGTCTGCCGGTAGGCGTCCGCGACGAGCGTGGAGTGCTCGTCGACGAAGTTCCACACGTCGGACGCCACGTGCACCAGCAGCCGTACGTCCTCCGGTGCCGCCCGGGAGGTCTCGTCGACCAGGCCCTGCCACACCAGCGAGCCGCCCAGCCGGAAGGCGTGCAGCAGCGCGTCCAGCGGCAGGCCCTGTTCGGCACGGGTGGCGCCTATCTTCCAGGAGCAGCGGCGTGCTCCCTCCCGGGCGCCCGTCGGATCGAGCAGGGACGAGATGCTGTGCCGCAGCGAGCGGTGCACCTCCTGCCAGGTCGCGGCGGCGTCGCCCTCCACCGCGGTGCGGTAGGCGGGCTCCTGCTCCTGCAGGACGGCGATCAGCCGGTCGGTGAGCTGGGGCAGGTCGTCCAGCAGGACGCGGGCGGCCCGGTGCAGCACGCGCAGCGCGTCGGCGTCGATCAGCGACCGCACGCGCGGTGTCCGCGGGCGCGGAGCGGGCATGGCTCCGGGGCGAAGTGGCCGTACGGCGTGTTGCATCGCGCATCTCCCCCAGGGTCGGCTTCCCGGCAGTGCCCGCGTGGCGGTCCCCGCTCCGGCGCCCGGCCGGAACGGGGAGCCCGTGGGCCGGCCGCCACCGGACTCGTCCTGTCCCGAAGGATGGCATACCGTCCGGTCGGTCCCTAGAGCTGTGCACCGGTCTTTTCCTCCTGTTCGACCAGTCGGACAAGCTCGACCCGTGAACGGACGCCGAGGGTGGCGAACACATTCCGCAGGTGGTAGTCGACGGTGCGGGTGCTGACGGACAGGCTCAGGGCCACCTCCCGGTTGGTGGCGCCCTCGGCGACACACCGTGCGATACGCAGCTGCTGCGGGGTCAGCCGGGACAGTTCCCCCGCCTCGGCCCCGGCCGGGGCCGCGCCTCCCGCCCTCAGTTCGGCGGCGGTCTGCTGCGCCCACAGACGCGCGCCGCACCCCTCGAAACCCATCAGCGCCTCCCCCAGGCGGGCCCGTGCCTCGCGCAGTCGGCGCCTGCGCCGCAGCCACTTGCCGTGGAGCAGTTCCGTACGCGCCCGCTCGAAGTCACCGGCCGTCCCCTCGTGGTGGTCCAGGGCCCGCAGGTACAGGGTGTCGGCCGCCTCCGGAGCGGCCAGCAGCGCGCGGCAGCGCAGTAGCTGGGCGGGGGCCTGCGGGTCGGCTCCGCAGGCGGCCCACAGGGCGAAGTCCTCGACCACCGCCGGAGCCTGCTCGGGCCGGCCGGCGAGTGCGGCGGCCTCCACGAAGCAGGGGACGGCCAGCATCCACACCGCGAAGTGGCCGCGCCGCGCCCCGGGGCGCACCAGCGGGCCGAGCCGGTCCGCGGCCTCGCGGGGGCGCCCGGCGCCCAAGTCGGCGCGGGCCGCGGCCCACTGGGCGAGCGTGGCCGCCTGCGCCAGTCCGTGCCGGCGGGCGGTGCGCAGGGCGGCCGCCGCATGTTCGGCCACGACCTCCTGCTCTCCCTCGATCGACGCGGCGAGCGCCAGTACGGCATGGTGGTGGGCGGCCGTGTTCCGCTGACCCGTCCGCGAGGCGGTGCGCAGGCCCTCCTCGGCGTGGGTGCGGGCGAGCTGGTGACGTCCGGCCCGCAGTTCGGCGTAGGCGAGGTACTCCAGCGCCCTCGGTTCGAGGGCGGCGGAACCGAGGGTCCGGGCCGCCGCGAGTGCCCGGGCGCCGGCGCGGCGGGCGGCGGACACCTCTCCGAGCATCAGCGCGGCGGCGGCGGACCGCAGCAGCCGTTCGGGCTCGTCGCCGCACAGCCCCCGCTCGACCACCCGCCGCAACGGCACGGTGGCACGGTCGAACCGCCCCAGTAGCACGGCTCGCATCCCGTCCCGGTGGTCACGGAGCACGGCCTCGTGAGGTGAGGTGACCCCCATGGACCCACTCCCCTGACCAGGCCGGTCCGCACCCTCGGCCGTCGGCGCACGACCACCGGAGGCGCCGGCCGTGCCGCCGGCGGTCGGCATACCGGCACCGTGGGCACCGCAGGTTCCTGAACCGACGACGGACGACGCGTTCCCGCCGGACGCGCCGGTGCCCACCGGACCCGGGACGGGGGGCTGCCCCCGACCGACGGAGGGCTGCGCCGAGCCGATGAGCGAGACCGCCGTGGTGGGAGCGCACGCGGCCGGCGTGCCGGTGACCGAGGTCAGGACTTCGGCGGCCGCGATGCCTGCGGTCGGCGCCGGAGAGCTCACCGTCGGAGCGCCCGCGGCCGGCACGCCGGGAGCCGGGGCCGGAGTCCCACCCGCCGGGATGTCCCTGGCCGAGGCAGCAGCGCCGCCCGCCGGAGTACCAGGAGCCAGGGCGGGAGCACCGGCGGGCGCGCTGCCGACGCCCATGGCCGGGACGCCCACCGCCTCGGCGCCGGGAGCCGGGGCCGGGGTGCCGGCGGATGGTGGGGGCGTCGTCGGGCGGGCCGTCGTGCCGGTGGTGAGGGCCTCCAGGCAGGCCGCGGGGTCGCCCGCGGACCAGGCGGCGTTCGCCGCGCCCAGGGCTGCCGTGGCGGCGGCCCCGGGGTCGGTGGCGGTCAGCAGGGCGGCGGCCAGCAGGAAGGACTCGCGGGCGTCGTCCACCGGGCCGTCGGCCAGGAGTACCGCGCCCCGCAGCAGTTCCGCACCGCCGCGTACCGACGGGGGCACCGGACGGCTCCGGGCCGCGTCCAGCAGGCGCAGCGCCTCGGACGGGTGACCGGCGAGGAGCGCCTGTTCCGCGGCGGCGGTGCAGTGGTGGACCCGCTCCGTGTCGTCGGTGGTGAGGGCGGCCGCCCGGGTGAGCGCCCTGCGCCGCAGGACGGGTGAGACCGCCGCCGCCGGGTCCGCCGCCGCCCGCGCCAGCCGGGCCGCCAGGGCGGGGGCGTGGCCCGGGACGGTCCATGAGCGGTGCAGCAGCGCGAGGATGCCCTCGGCGTCCGGCAGGGCCCCGGCCAGTGCGCGGTGCGCGGCACGGCGTCGCTCGGGCGGGGCACCGGCGTACACCGCCCGTCCCAGCAGCGCGCTGCGGAACCGCAGCCGGCCCCCTGCCCGCACCAGTACCTCGGGCAACGGCCCCGCAGCGAAGGTCTCGTCCGCTCGCAGCACGAGGTCCGCGTCGGCGTCCGGCTCCCCGGTCGCCCGCAGTGCGGCCGCCGCCGTCAGCAGCAGTCCGGCCCGGTCCGGCGGGACGCCGGTGAGACATCCGCCGGCCACCTGGGCCAGCACCTCACCGTCGGCCAACGGCCGGGGCAGTGCCCGGCGTCCGCCGAGCTGGGCGGGCGACAGCCGGTGGACCAGCGCCAGCAGCAGCGCGGGGTTGCCCTCGGACGCCGTCACCAGTTCCTCGCGCACGGCGGGGTGGACGGCTCCGTCCGTCACGTCGTCCACCAGACGCGCCGCGTCCCCGGCCGCGAGCGGGCCGAGCCGCAGTACGGGCAGCGCCGCCAGCTCCCGGTCGACGGGCCGGTGCCCGGGAACGGTGAGGAGCAGCCCCACCCGGACGCCCGCGCAGTGGACCCGTCCGGCCGCGTGCCCCAGTGCTGCGCGCGACGCCGCGTCCCAGAGGTGCACGTCGTCCGCGCACACCAGGAGCGGCACCGCGTCGGCCGCCGCGCGCAGGGCCTCGAACAGCGCCTCCCCCTGCGTGCCGCCTCCGGGTACGGAGCCGGAGTGGCCGGCGGTGCGCAGCAGGGTGTGCAGGCCGCCGGGGTGCCGTACGTGCCACACCGGTCCGGCGTGGAAGGCGCGTGCGGCGTGCTCGAGGAACGTCGTGCGGCCGCAACCGGGCTCACCGGTCACGACGCGGGCGCCGCCGTCGGCGCGGAGCGCGTCCAGCAGCTCGGGGATCGCCTGCCGCCGCAGGGCCGTCTGTCCGGTCATCTCCGCGACCTTACTCATGCGTAAGGTGACGTGGAAGGAATGCGTCCATGCCTGAGTGAACGCTCAACTGCCGTTTCACCAGCGGGTCTTCGCGTGCTGCGGAGGAACCGGAGTGTGCCGCGGCCCAAGGCGACCGATGCCGGGCGGTGCACCCGCACAACGCCGGTGGCGGCCCGCGTCGTACGCGGACCGCCACCGGGTGCTCGGAGTCTCAGGAGGTGTGCGGGCAGTTGCCCCGGGACTCATCGATCGTCAGGCTCCGCTGCGGCAGCGGGCACAGGAACTGCTCGTAGCGGGTGTCGTTGTCGATGAACCGCTTCAGCCAGGAAATGCTGTACTTCGCGATCGTCGTGTTCGAGGAGTTCGGCGTGAAGTGGGTGGCGTTGTTCAGCTCCAGGTAGGCCCGGTCCAGGGAGGACGGCAGACCGGTGTACAGGGGCTCGGCGTGGCTGGAGACCGGGGCGATCGAGTCGCCGTCGGCACCGAAGATCAGGGTGGGGGTCCGTACCTCGGGCCAGGTCTTGTCGAGGTTCCAGGGCGTCAGCGGGATGGCGGCCTGGAGTGAGGGCCGGTCCTTGGCGGCCTCGAGGCTTCCGCCGCCGCCCATCGAGTGGCCCATGACGCCGAGCCGGCTGCTGTCGACACGGCCACGGACCACGCTGCGCTGGGTGAGGTAGTCCAGTGCGGAGAGCAGTTGTTCGCCGCGAGAGTCGGGCTGGTCGAGGGTGGTTCTGGTGTCGATGGTGAAGACCACGAAGCCCTGTGAGGCCAGGCGCGGGCCCAGCCAGGCGATGGAGGACTCGTAGGCGGTGAAGCCGGGCGAGATGGCGATCGCGCCGAAGGTGCCGTCGGCGGTGCTGGTCGGGTAGTAGATCGTGCCCCCGCCGAAGCCGGTGACGGAGAGCGAGGAGACGGAGATGTCCGACACGGCGTACGGGCCGCGCGACGCCTCGATGCTCGATTCGGTCGGTGCCGGGCCGCGCTCGTAGGGATTGTCCGCCGCGTGCGCGCCGGGGCCGCCGAGCGTGCTCAGAGCGACGACGGCGGCGAGGGCGGCGGTCAGTCCGGC
Source organism: Streptomyces sp. NPDC031365 (assembly GCF_055569765.1). Taxonomy (NCBI): domain Bacteria; kingdom Bacillati; phylum Actinomycetota; class Actinomycetes; order Kitasatosporales; family Streptomycetaceae; genus Streptomyces; species Streptomyces sp. NPDC031365. The sequence goes on from NZ_JBVIIM010000007.1 coordinate 267,141, forward strand.
GAGCCGGCGGCCCTTGCGCCTGCTGGTGTGGGGGTGCTGCTGCACGACGAGTGGTCCTCTCTGTCGCGGCGAACCACCCGGCCGGCCGGTGCACGGGATCATGGCGTGGGTTGGGGCCGTGCCCGGCCGGGGGCGCCGCCGATTGACTGGCGGTGCCACTGTCGGAGAGGAGGGGACCGGTGCGGATCGGCAATCTCACCGGTCTCGTGCGCCGCGCACCGGCCCTGTACGGCGAGGCGGCCGCGCGCACGGCATGCCGGGGAGAAGCGGGGGTACACGCAAAGGCGCGGTCACCGTCGGAGTCGGCGCCGACGGTGACCGCTGCGCGTGCCAGCGCCTGCGCCGCTCAGCCGCTCGCGAATGTCCGGGCGTGCAGGACGGCGCGGACGCCGCTCAGCCGCTCACGGCGGTGCGACGACGCGGCGAGGCAGACAGTCCTCACCCACGGAGACCCTGCGGCGCGACAGCCGCCTCGTCAGGCCGCGTCGTAGGCGTGGGCCCGGCCACCGGCCCATTTCACCCACGACGGATCGTCCAGGAGCTCTTCGCCCTCCGGCAGCCCCGCACGCCGCAGGAATTCCACGACGTCGCGGTCGGAGCCCGCGAGGCCGACGATCTCACCGCGCACCGTCACCCGGCGTCCGCCCGAGCCGAGCGGCGGGTGTACCACGATCGGCGCCTTCTTCATCCTTCCAGGATCCGGCGAGGGCCTCCGGTATGCATCCCGGCCCGGACTGTCACCCGACTGGCCCGCCGGACGAGCCGTCCGGGGCCGCGCCGTGCTCGTATGGAAGCGGCCTCCATGCCTACCCGGAGGGAGCTGGGAATGCACGAGATGTGGTGCGGTGCAGACACTTCGGGGGAGCCGGTGTGGCATGTCCTCACCCCGGACAAGTCATCGACGCTGTGCGGAGTGGACAAGGAGGAGGAGTCGCCACGACGTGACACGACGGACCGGCACTGCTTCTCCTGCATGCAGTCGTTCCAGGCCGTCGTCGCGTCGCGCTGAGAACCCCGACGGACCGGTCCGGCCGGCGTCCTCGCCGGGCGGACCGGTCCGCCCCCGCGGGCCGCTCAGTGACAGGGGTGGTCCCCGCCCGGGGCCGTCGCCCGGTGGGTCTCGAGGCGGCAGAAACAGGACGCCTCGATCGGGACGTCCGCCACCGCCGCCGCATGCTTGAGCTGCCGGGCGATGATCGCCGCCTCACCGGTCTTGCCGGTGCGCAACAGGCACTCGTGGAATCCGTGCAGCGCCCAGACGTTGTTGGGGTGTTGCAGGGGCCTGGGCAGGGTGGCGTCCAGCCCCAGATCCGCGCGGTAGACGGCCTCCGCCTCGGCGACGCGGCCCCGCTCCAGGAGCAGCGCACCGTAGGCGTGCCGGGTGGGCTGCATCCAGCCCCAGGGCTCGTCGTAGGGCAGGTCGTCGTCCAGTTCGACGGACCGTTCCAGCGCGGCGAAGGCGGTGTCGTACTCGCCCTTGCGGTAGGCGAGTTCGCCGTCCAGCATCGCCGACGCGATGGCGAGGATGTCGTGGCAGGTGTTGTTGAAGAGCATCCGGGAGACGGGAACGCGGCCGACAGCCGTGCGGAAGCTCTCCCGTTCGGCCTCGGCCCTGTCCGTGGCGCCGGTGGCGGAGAGGGCGACACCCCGGGCATAGTGCAGCATGGCGGTGGTGACGCAGTACAGGTCCGGGTCGTCGGGGAACGGCAGCGCCAGGATGTCGTCCCACCGGCCGAAGCGGATCAGAACGTGGACGCGCATCGCCAGGAACCCCTCGAGCCAGTCGGCCATGGGAGGGCTCTGTACCCGGAGCAGCTTCTCGGGGACGGCGTTCTCGAGCCGTGCGGCCGCGTCCAGGGCCACCTTCGACTGTCCGGCGAACATGGCGCCGTAGATCCTGAAGTGGTGGTTGTGGGCGCGGTAGAGCGTGTAGAAGTTCATGGCGCCGGCACGTCGGAGGTATCTCTCGTCGGCCGCGATGGCGACGGTGTTGTCCGAGACGACCCGGCGGTAGTCGCCGCAGAGCACTTCCAGGTGTGAGGGCATGTGGTGCAGGTGCCCGGCGTCGGGAACGGCGCCGCGCAGCCGGTCGGCGACGGTGAGGGCCGCTTCCGGGGTGGGGGACATCTCCATCAGGTGGATGTACAGGTGGAGGACGCCGGGATGCCGGCCGCCGGCCTCGGTGGCGAGCGCGCCGTCGAGTACCGCCTTGGCCTCCAGCGTGCGGGCGCCGTCTGCCGGGCGGCCCGTGCCGAGGTCCCACAGCTGCCAGGGGGTCAGGTTCATCAGGGCATCGGCACAGAGGGTGGCCACGTCCGGGTCGTGGGGGTGGCTCTCGTACACGGCGAGCATCCGGTCCGCGTACGGCTCGTTCCACACCGAGCAGTCGTCCGTGGCTCGCGCCTGGGGGTAGCGGGCGCGCAGGGCTTCGACGAGAGCCCGTTCGACGGGGGTGGCGTGCGCGGCCTTCTCGTGCGCCCGCTCCACGGCCCCGTGGGTGCGTTCGACGGTGTGGGCGAGTTCGTCGCCGTCGAACGACTCCCAGGGTTTATTGTAGTTGGGGCCAAGGGCGTAGGCGATGCCCCACTGCGCCATGGCGCAGTCCGGATCGGCTTCGGCAGCCTTCTCGAAGCAGGCGACCGCCTCCTCGTGGTTGAAGGCGTACGTCCACATCAGCCCGCGGTCGAACCAGAGTTGGGCCCCGGGGGAGGACGTCGTCACAGGCCGGCCGTAGGTGCCGAGGTCGAAGTAGTCGTCCATGGGTGCCTGCCTCCCGGGGAAGCGGACGGGCCGGCGCCACCGGTCCGCCGGTGACGCACGTCCCGTGGGGACGAAAACGACGATAGCGGGGCACAAGCGCTCGCGCAGGCGCCAGCCGGATCCCGCTTCCCGGGGTGGTCCGTGCCGGTTGCACGCTGACGGGGCACCCCCAGGGGTTCGTGATCCGGCCCGGCGAGCCGTCCGAGGTCCGGCCTCCCACGGGGATCGACGTCACCCCGCGAGCACCCCTTCCCCGAACCGCCGGACTCTCACGCTGCACATCCGCAAGGGCACGCTCGGTAGCCACCCGGCATAGCTCACGCCATTCCTTCGAGGGCTTTCGCCGACGGGCTGGCACGGGCCCTGCGCCGCTCCCTAGGATGTATTTCCTGTCCAGCCAGCCCAGTTGGCGCGGTACTCCGCAGGGGGAACGATGCACACCGGTAAGCAGCTGTCCACCGAGATCGACGCAACCGTGCCGACAGCCGCACGTATGTACGACTACTATCTGGGCGGCAAGGACAACTACGCGGCGGACCGCGCCGCCACCGAGGAACTCGACAAGGTGGTGCCCAGCACCCGCCGCCTGGCGCTGAACAACCGCCGCTTCCTCCAGCGCGTGGTGCGCACCCTCACACAGGAGTACGGCATCCGGCAGTACCTGGACCACGGCTCCGGTCTGCCCACCCAGGACAACGTCCACCAGGTCGCCCAGCGCATCGATCCGACCACGCACGTGGTCTACACCGACAACGACCCGATGGTACTGGTGCACGGCCGGGCCCTGTTGGAGCAGGACGAGCGCACCGTGGTCATCCAGGCCGACCTGCGCGACACCGACGGCATATTCGGCCACCCGGAGACCCAGCGTCTGATCGACTTCTCGGAGCCGGTCTGCGTGCTGTTCAACTCGGTCTTCCACTGCATCCCGGACAGCGACACCGACGGCCCGGTCGCCGTGGCCCGCCGCGTGCGCGAACAACTGGCTCCGGGCAGCTTCATGGTGATGTGCCAGCTGGTGAGCGAGGACCCGGAGGTCCGCACGTTCGTCACCGACTTCATGGACCGGGCGACCCAGGGGCACTGGGGCCGGGTGCGCGAGCCGAAGGACGTCGAAGGCTACTTCGACGGTCTGGAGATCCTGGAGCCGGGCCTGGTGGAGGTGTCCACCTGGCGTCCGGACACAGAGGTGGCGCCCCGTCAGCTCACCCGGGAGTGGATCGAGTTCGGTGGTGTGGGTCGGCTCCCGCTGTAGCCTTCGACGACGCGACGCCCCTCGCCGGACCGCTGAGCGGTCCGGCGAGGGGCGTCGGTGTTCTTCCGTTCGACCGGTGCTATGAGGTGGCGTAGCGCTCCTTGATCGTTCTGTGCAGCAGTTCCACGGAGTCACGGGGCTTGAGGGCCTCGTCGGCGAGGCGGTCCAGCGCGATCCGGTACTCCTCCGTCTCGTCGCGGTCCTCGAGAAAGTTGGCGCTTCTGATGTGCTCCAGGTAGACCACGTCGGGCAGATCGAGTCCGCCGAAGCGCAGATAGGTCACCGGGATCGCGGGAGCGGACGCGTTGGTCACGGCCAGCGGCACGAACTGCACCGTCACATTGGGCCGCTCGGCCATCGTCACGAGGTGCTCGAGCTGTTCACGCATCACATCGGGGCTGCCCAGCACGCGCAACAGGACCGACTCGTCGATGACGGCCCACAGTTGCGGCGCGGCCTCACGCCCCAGCAGTTCCGCGCGGCGCATGCGCAGTTCGACCCGGCGCTGCACCTCGGCCGCCGGGGCGTTCGGCAGTCCTCGCTCGACCACGGCACGCGTGTACGCGGCGGTCTGCAGCAGTCCGGGGACGTACTGGATCTCGAAGGTGCGGATGGTGGCGGCGGCTTCCTGGAGTCCGACGAGACGGTCGAACCACTCGGGCATCAGCCGCTTGTCGTACCGCTGCCACCAACCCGGCTCACCGGCCCGCTGAAGCAGTTTGAGCAGCACCGAGGCCTCGTGGCCGTCGACGCCGTACAGCTTCAGCAGCGCGCGGACATCGCTCTCCGTGGGCGGCCGGCGGCCCTTGCCGGACTCGATACGGGACAGCTTCGCCCCGCTGAAGCCGACGGAGCGCGCCGCCTGGTCCTGGGACAGCTCGGCGTCCTCGCGGAAGCCGGCCAGCTGCACGCCGACCAGCATCTTCAGCAAGGTCGGCGCGGGCTCGGACCTGTCCAGATAGGGTTCCAGACGGGAGATTCGACGCGACGCGGCGGACATCCTGACTCCCAGCAGACCGGCACAAGGGCGATTCACACTATCGCATCTGACAGTGCCTCACCGCATCCACGCGGGGAAGCCCCGCGGCAAGTGGGGGATGGAGCTCCGTTTCACCGGCGCCGCCCCGAGCGGCCGGTGCCGGCTTCCCGGGAACGCCTCAGACGAGGTGGTCGAACTCGCCGTCCTTCGCGCCGGCCAGGAAGGCCGCCAGCTCCGCGGCCGTGTAGACGAGAGCGGGACCGTCGGGGTCACGGGAGTTGCGCATCGCGACTCCCCCGCCGGCCAGCGGGGCCACCTCGACACAGTTGCCCTCGGCGTTGCTGTGCCGGCTCTTGATCCAGCGGGCGTCCAACTGGCTGGCCCGCACTCCGTTCCTCACTCCGGGCACCGCTGTCTCCTTGCTGTTCACGTTCCACCGCGCACGGCTTCCCTCCGTACATGGCGAAAAATCTCGCGCAATTTCTCGTGCAATTGCACGCGAGCTCTGTCAGCGTGGATACTAGCTGCGGCGTCAACCCCTTCGTAGGCGCCGCGTCCTGACGACGCATCAAGGAGATGCCGTGCCCTCACCTGCGCTTCCTGTGCTCCGGCCGCCGGCCGGGGCCGTGGCGGTAGTACCGGCGGGTGGCCCCGGCACGGCCCCGGACTTCCCCCACGCCCCGCTCCCGGCGGTGCCGTACGGAGAACCGCACCCCACACCGGAGCCCGTCCGCGCGGTGCCCGCCTCGGTGGCGCTGCGCATCACATGCAGCCGGGAGGGCCTCGCGCGAGCCCGGTCCTTCACCCGGGACACCCTGGGCGCCTGGTCGCTCGGCCACCGTCTCGACGACGCGATCCTGGTGATGACCGAGCTCGCCGCGAACGCCGTGACCCATGCGGCGCCGCGGTGCGCGGGTGTCCCGGACGTCCGGCTGGGGTTCCGGCTGGAACCGGCGCATCTGCTGCTCACCGTCTTCGACCCCGACGACCACCCGCCGGTCCGCGCGCCCGGTGCCGGCTCCGACCTGGAGGAGCACGGCCGGGGCCTGCGCATCGTCGACGCCCTGTCCGAGGCGTGGGGCTGGACCCCCACCGTCCCGGCCGGCAAGACGGTGTGGGCCCGGTTGTCGACCCGCCCACCCACCTGACACGACTGCCGCGGAAAGGCATCCACGCCATGCGCAGCGCTTCGACACAGCAGCCGAGCAGCGAGCGCCCTGTGCGCCACACGTCCCCCACCGGAGTGGCACGAACCACGCCCCTCACCGCACTGTCCCGCGTGCCCTGGGCCGAGATGCAGGACTCCACCGGATCGGCGGCAGCCATCCCGCTGCTGCTCAACGGCATCGCCTGGGGGGACTCCGCCACGGCCCTGGCCGCCCTGGAGGACCTGCGGAAACGGATCTGCCAGTACGGCTTCGTCACGGAGCAGGCGACCGCGGCCACCGTCCCCTTCCTCTGGGAGCTTGCCCAGCTGCCCCATGTCACCTGCCGGGCCCGCATCATCGAGCTGCTGAAGGCCATCGCCGACGCCCGGCAGTGGGAGAGCACCGCCGCCGCGTATCCCAAGCTGCTCAACCGCCGCGAGAACCCTGTGGTGTGGGAACGGGCCGCCCGGCAGGCGGTGCGTGCCCGGCGCAGCGACCTGGACCGGCTGCTCACCGAGCCGGACACCGACATCGCCCGGGCCACGACGGAACTTGCCCGCGCACTGGCTGACTAAGAGCCATGGGCCGCCCCCCTGGGGAGCGGCCCGGCCGGGAACGCGCGCGACCTTCGGGGGACGAGTCGCGCGCCGGGGGAGGGTCGCGCGCGGCCAAGGGGGGAAGGCCGCGCGCGACCCGCGACGGCGTGGGGGGAGTGACGACCCGCCGGTCAGCGGCGGGCGCCCCTCGCCTCGCGTCGCGCGGCGGTGTAGACATGGCACATGGTCCGACTCATGGGTCGATTCCGGACCCGGTCGCCCCTGCGGCCCGGCACCGCGGCGTCGGCACGGCGCCGACAGCAGGGGGGCAGCCGCTCCCGAAGGCATGCGGCGGCGGGACTGCGGTCGGTGCTGAGCGGGCGCAGCGTCGCCGGACAGGTGTTCGTCCTGCACCTGGTGATCGTGCTGCTGCTGGTCGTGGCCGCCGTCGTGGCGCTGGTGCTTCAGGTGCAGCGGGACAGCACGCAGGAGGCCCGCAATCGTTCACTCGCCGTCGCGGAGACGTTCGCCAGCGCGCCGGGCATCATCGAGGCTCTGGACTCCCCCGACCCCACGGCCGTGCTCCAGCCGCGCGCCGAGGCGGCCCGCGAGCTGGCGAACGTCGACTTCGTCGTCGTCATGAACACCGACGGCATCCGCTATACACATCCCAAGCCCGACCGCATCGGCAAGCAGTTCGTCGGCACCGTCGAGCCGGCACTGGCCGGGGAGCCGGTCGTGGAGGAGATCGAGGGCACCATCGGGGAGCTGGTGCAGGCGGTGGTCCCGGTCAAGGACGGCGACGGCACGGTGGTGGGCCTGGTGTCGGCGGGTATCACGACCGAGAACGTCGGCGGGGCCGCTGAGGACCAGCTGCCGCTCGTCCTGAGCGCGGCGCTCGCGGCACTCGCCCTGGCCATCGGGGGCGCCGCCCTGGTCAGCAGACGGCTGCTGCGGCAGACCCACGGTCTGGGCCCGCACGAGATGACCCGGATGTACGAACACCACGACGCGGTGCTGCACGCGGTGCGCGAAGGGGTGATCATCGTCGACGGCGACGGCACCCTGATGCTCGCCAACGACGAGGCGCACCGGCTGTTCAGCCTGGCCGAGGACGCCGAGGGCCGACATGTACTGGACGTCGGCCTGGATCCCGGCATCGCTGACCTGCTGGTTTCGGGGCGGGTGGCCACGGACGAGGTGCACCGGGTGGGCGGCCGGCTGCTGGCGCTCAACCAGCGGCCCACCGACCGCGCGGGCGGCCCGCCGGGCAGCGTCGCCACGGTCCGCGACTCCACCGAGCTGCGTGCCCTGTCCGGCCGGGCCGAGGCGTCGCGCGAGCGGCTCAACATGCTCTACGACGCGGGGGTGGGCATCGGGACGAGTCTGGACATCGCCCGCACGGCCGAGGAGCTCACCGAGCTGGCCGTGCCACGGTTCGCGGACTTCGTCACGGTGGACCTGTTCGAGTCCGTGCTGGCCGGCGGCCACCCCGACTCCGCCGCCCCGGTGCGCCGTACGGCCGTGACGGGGATCGCAGAGGACGCTCCGCTCTATCCCAGGGACGAGAAGATCCACTTCGTCGCGTCGTCCCCGCAGGGCCAGAGCCTCACCACCGGACGGCCGGTCCTCGCGCCCCGGCTCGGAGAGACCCCGGGCTGGCACGCACAGGACGTCGAGCGCTCCAGGCAGGTCATGGAGTACGGCATCCATTCGCTGATCACCGTGCCGCTGCGGGCCGGGGCGCTGACGCTGGGTGTGGTCAGCTTCTGGCGGTCGAGGAAGCCCGAGCCGTTCGACCCCGAGGAGCTGGCACTGGCGGAAGAGCTGGTGACCCGGGCGGCGGTCTCCATCGACAACGCCCGCCGCTACACGCGCGAGCACAACATGGCGGTGACGTTGCAGCAGAGCCTGCTGCCGCGCAGTCTGCCCGAGCAGAGCGCCCTGGAGATCGCCTACCGCTACCTTCCGGCACAGGCCGGGGTGGGCGGGGACTGGTTCGACGTCCTGCCGTTGTCCGGCGCGCGGGTCGCACTGGTGGTCGGCGATGTCGTCGGGCACGGCCTGCACGCGGCGGCCACCATGGGACGGCTGCGCACGGCGGTGCACAACTTCTCCGCGCTGGACCTTCCGCCCGACGAACTCCTGGGACTGCTCGACGAGCTGGTCGGCCGCATCGACCAGGACGAGGCACAGGACGAGCACAGTGCCCCGGTGACCGGGGCGACCTGTCTGTACGCCGTGTACGACCCGGTCTCGCGGCGCTGCACCGTGGCCCGCGCGGGCCATCCCCCACCGGCCCTGGTCCGCCCGGACGGCGGCGTGGAGTTCCCGGAGGTGCCCGCCGGGCCCCCGCTGGGGCTCGGCGGTCTGCCGTTCGAGTCGGCCGATCTGGAGCTGCCGGAGGGCAGCCGGCTGGTCCTCTACACCGACGGCCTGGTCGAGGACCGGGAGCACGACATCGACGTGGGCCTGGAGCAGTTGCGCGAGGCGCTGTCCCGGGCCGGGGACTCCCCCGAGGACACCTGCAGGGTCGTGCTGGAGTCCCGGCGGCCGGTCCGGGCCGGGGACGACATCGCCCTGCTCGTGGCGCGGACGCGGGCGCTGGCCGCCGACCGGATCGCCGAGTGGCCGGTGCCGTCGGATCCGGCGGCCGTCAGCGAGGTGCGGGCCGCGGTCACCCGGAAGCTGGCCGAGTGGGGGCTGGAGGAGCTGACGTTCGGCACGGAGCTGATCCTGAGCGAGCTGGTCACCAACGCGCTCCGCTACGGGGGCACCCCGATCCAGGTACGCATGCTGCACGACCGCAATCTGGTCTGCGAGGTCTACGACAACAGCAGCACCTCGCCCCACCTGCGGTACGCCACCCTGACGGACGAGGGCGGCAGGGGACTGTTCCTGGTCGCCCGGCTCGCCGAACGCTGGGGAACCCGCTATCTGCCCGCCGGCAAGGTGATCTGGGCGGAGCAGCCGATCCCCGGGCCATAAGGAGTCCCAGGGGGTAGCCATAAGAGAGACTTATGAGCTCATAGACCGGACCCGCGTACCAGGTAAGGCATACCTCAGTTTAGGCTTCCCCACGAGACGCCTGTCCTCGCTCGAAGGGAACCTGACCATGCCCCGCCCCCTGCGGGTAGCCATCGTCGGATCCGGCCCCGCCGGGATCTACGCCGCCGACGCCCTGCTCAAGTCCGACGTGGCCGCCGAACCGGGCGTGTCCATCGACCTCTTCGAGCGGATGCCCGCACCGTTCGGACTGATCCGGTACGGCGTCGCTCCCGACCACCCGCGGATCAAGGGCATCATCAGCGCCCTGCACCAGGTGCTCGACAAGCCGCAGATCCGCCTGTTCGGCAATGTGGACTACGGCACCGACCTCCACCTCGACGATCTGCGCACGTTCTACGACGGCGTGATCTTCGCCACCGGCGCTACGGCCGACCGCGCGCTGCCCCTCCCGGGCATAGGCCTCGACGGCTCCTACGGCGCCGCGGACTTCGTGTCCTGGTACGACGGCCACCCCGATGTGCCGCGCACCTGGCCCCTGGAGGCCGAAAAGGTCGCCGTGCTCGGTGTCGGCAACGTCGCCCTCGACGTGGCCCGGGTCCTCGCCAAGACGGCCGACGAGTTGCTGCCGACGGAGATCCCGCCGAACGTGTACGAGGGACTGAAGAAGAACAGGGCCCTGGAGGTGCACGTGTTCGGGCGCCGTGGCCCGGCGCAGGCGAAGTTCAGTCCGATGGAGCTGCGGGAGCTGGACCACTCCCCCACGATCGAGGTCGTCGTCGACCCCGAGGACATCGACTACGACGAGGGTTCGATCGCGACCCGGCGCGGCAACAAGCAGGCCGACATGGTCGCCAAGACCCTGGAGAAGTGGGCCATCCGCGATACGGGTGACCGTCCGCACAAGCTGTTCCTGCACTTCTTCGAATCCCCCGTGGAGATCCTCGGCGAGGACGGCAAGGTCGTCGGCCTGCGCACCGAGCGCACCGAACTGGACGGCACCGGCAACGTCAAGGGCACCGGCGAGTTCAGGGACTGGGACGTCAGCGCGGTCTACCGGGCCGTCGGCTACCTCTCCGACAAACTCCCCAAGCTGCCCTGGGACATCGACTCCGGCACGGTCCCGGACCAGGGCGGCCGGGTCCTCCAGGAGACCGGCGAGCACCTGCCGTCCACGTACGTCACGGGCTGGATCCGGCGCGGTCCGGTGGGTCTGATCGGTCACACCAAGGGCGACGCCAACGAGACCGTGGCGAACCTGCTGGAGGACTACGCGGGCGGGCGGCTCCTCACGCCCGAGTCGCCGGCCCCGGAGGCGGTGGACGCGTTCCTCTCCGAACGCGGTATCCGCTTCACGACGTGGGACGGCTGGTACCGCCTGGACGCTGCGGAGAAGGCGCTGGGCGATCCCCAGGGCCGCGAGCGCGTGAAGATCGTCGAACGCGAGGACATGCTGCGGGAGAGCGGCGCACCGGCCTGAGGCGGCGGTGCGGATCCGGAGGAGGCCGAGGGCGCCTCGCCACCTGGGTGAGCGGGGTCCGCCGCGTCCCGCTGCCCTCCCCCGCCGCCCGGAGGACCTGCGCGGTGCTCCGGGCGCAGGGAGGGTGTACCGGCGCCGGTGCTCCCGGCCGCGGAGAGGGCACCGGCTCCCGCGTCTCCGGCACGATCCGCCGGACAGTGCACCCCGGGCCGCCGGACAGGCACCCGGGGCCGCCGCCCCGGTGAGGACACATCGTCGAGCACCCGTCCGTGCAGGGATCGGGCGGGCGCTCGGAGTGGGTCAGTCCGGCAGGGCCAGCCGGCCGGTCTCGCCCGGCTCGACGCGGACCGTGCGGCGGCCCGGGAGGTGCACCTCGATCGGTGAGCGGCCGGACGAGGGCACGGTGATCTCCAGCAGACCGCGTTCCAGCCGCAGCCGCACACCCCAGTGGCCGTGATAGCGCAGGGTGAAACCGTAGGAGGACAGCTCCGGCAGCGGCACCGGGTCGAGCCACAGGGCTCCGCCACGGGTCTCGAGACCGGTCAGTCCGCGCTGTACCAGATCGAGGGTGCCGGCCATGGCACCGAGGTGGATGCCCTCCCCGGTGGTGCCGCCCTGGATGTCGGCGATGTCCGCCTGGAGGGCCTCCTGGCAGAACGTCCAGGCGTCCGCGCGGCGGGCCCGGGCCAGAACCCACCCATGGACGAGACCGCTGAGGGTGGATCCGTGACTGGTGCGGTGCAGATAGTGGTCCACCGTGCGCCGCCAGGTCCGCTCGTCCAGGCTCAGGCCCAGCCGGTGGAAGACCCCCTGGAGTTCGACGGGCGAGAAGAGATAGCCGAGCATCAGGACGTCCGCCTGCTTGGAGGCCTGGTAGCGGTTGACGCTGTCGCCCTCCGCCTCCAGGATCCGGTCCAGGCGCCGGATGTCGCCGTACCGGCGCCGGTAACCCCGCCAGTCGAGCTCGGCGAGCTCGCCGTAACCGTCGAACTGGCTGATGACACCGTTGTGGAAGGGGACGTGGAGCATACGGGAGATCTCCTCCCACTGCTCAAGTTCGCCCGCGTCCAGCCCGGTCCGCTCGGCGAGCTCCCGGCGCCTCGGCTCGGGAAGGCCGCGCAGCACCTCCAGAGTGCGGGTGAGTACCCAGGCGGCCATGACATTGGTGTACGCGTTGTCGTCGAGGCCCGGTCCGGCGGCGTCCGGGTAGGCGTCGTGATACTCGTCGGGACCCACGACGCCCCTGATGCGGTACCGGCCCAGACCCTCTTCGAAACCGGCCGAGTCCGCCCAGAAACGGGAGATCTGCAGCAGCATCTCGGCGCCCTTGGTGTGCAGGAACTCCTCGTCCCCGCTGGCCTCGCAGTACTGCCACACGTTGTACGCGATGGCCGATCCCACATGGTGCTGAAGGTGGGAGTGGTCGGGGAGCCAGCGGCCGGAGCGCGGATTGAGGTGCAGCTTCTGGGTCTCCTCCCGCCCGTCGCTGCCGCTCTGCCACGGGTACATCGCGCCCCTGCGCCCGGCGTCCCGCGCGGCGGTGCGGGCTCGTTCCAGACGCCGGTACCGGTGGTGCAGCAGCGCGCGCGAGACCTCCGGGAGGTGCAGGTTGAGGTAGGGCAGGACGAACAGTTCGTCCCAGAAGACGTGCCCCCGGTACGCCTCGCCGTGCAGTCCCCGAGCCGGGACCCCCACGTCCAGGTCCGCGGTGTGCGGGGAGAGGGTCTGCAGGACGTGGAAGAGATGCAGCCGCAGAATGCGCCCCGCCTCGTCGGCCACGTCCAGTTCGGCCCGGCGCCACAACTGCTCCCAGGCCGTCAGATGCGGCCCCAGCAGTTCGTCGAAGCCGCCCGCGCGGCTCACCCGGTCGACGGCGGCGTGCAGCGGGTCGCTGATCGCGGGATCGCGGGAGGTGTGCAGGGCGACGATCTTGTCGACGGTGACGGTGCGTCCGGCGACCAGGTCCAGCCGGGTCGTCTGGACGGCACGCGGGCGCTCGTGCCGGACCGTCACGGGCGCCGGTGACGTGAACCGGGCGGCGAAGGCGATCCGCACGTCCGAGGTGCGGGTGCGGCAGCCCAGCCACACCGTGTCCGTGGCGGCCGTGCCGGTGAGCACCCCGGTCAGATGGCTGCCGTCCAGATCCCGGTAGCGGGACACCCCGGCGTTGGTGACTCCCCCGTCGAGCGCCGCCTCGGTCTCGAGAGCGCCGGAGAATCCCTCCGCGGTGAACTCGGTTCTCAGGCCTGCCAGATGAGGGTCCGCCATGTGCACGAACCGGAGCTGGCGCACGAGGAGCGCCCGCCCCGCACCGAGGCCGTACCGCGTCCTGCGCTCCATCAGCCCGGAGGACAGGTGCAGCGTCACCACATGGTCGAGCACGGCCGCCGTGTCGGGGGTGAGCCAGGACTCCCCGGGCAGGCGGAAGCGCAGGGGAAGCCAGTTGGGCAGGTTGACCATGTCCTCGTTCTCGACCTGCCGTCCGACGACCTGGGAGGTGAGCCTGTTGTAGATGCCGGCCGCGTACGTCCCCGGGTAGTGCACCTCGTCGGCCGAACACTCCGCCAGCGCTCCCCGAGTGGCGAAGTACCCGTTGCCCAGCGTGCACAGCGACTCCCGCAGGCGAGCGCCGGCGGGGTCGTAGCCCTCGTACTCCCACGTCCAGCCCGTCACTCGACGCTCCTCCCCGACTGCACACGCCTCCTCGCACGTCCCGTGACGGCGGCGGACCGCCGTACCGCGGCGGCCGTGGCCCCCCGGCGGCACTGCGGCCGAACGTCGTCACGAGTACCCCCGGTGGGTGCTCGTGACACACCGGGCCGGCGGAAGCGCCTACTCCTCCGCCACCGGCACCCGCCACAGGAGCGTGGTGCCCTGTTCGGGGGAGCTCGTGATGTCGAACGTACCGTCGAGCTGCTGCGCGCGTTCGGCCATGTTGCGCAGTCCGCTGCGGCGGCCCTCGGCCGGGATGCCCACGCCGTTGTCCGCGACTGTCAGCCGTACCTCGCGCCCGTCGGTCTCCAGGGCCACCTGGGCACGGTCGGCACGGGAGTGCCGGGCGATGTTGGTCAGGGCCTCGGAGAGCACGGCCACCAGGTGGTCGGCGGTCTCCTTCGGCACGTGGGTGTCGATCAGGCCCTCCATCCGCACACTGGGCGGGAACCCCAGCAGGGGCGCGGCATCACCGGCCACCCGCACGACGCGCGCGCGCAGACCGGTTCCACCGGCGCCCGTGGCCGCCCGGGAGCGCAGGCCGAAGATGGTGGACCGGATGATCTTGATGGTCTCGTCGAGGTCGTCCACGGCCCGCAGCACCCGCTCCGAGGCCTCCTTGTGCTCGATGAGCCGGCCGGCGCTCTGGAGGGTCATGCCGGTGGCGAACAGTCGCTGGATGGCCAGATCGTGCAGATCGCGGGCGATGCGGTCGCGGTCCTCGAGCACGGCGATCTGTTCGGCGTCCTGGCGGCGTTCCGCCAGTTCCATCGCCACGGCGGCCTGCGCGGCGAACCCCTGCAGGGGTTCGATCTCCTTGTCCGAGAAGGGGTTGCGGTCGGCGGCCCGGGCCAGCAGGACGATGCCGCGCACCCGGTCGCCCGACCCGATGGGCACGACGGCGGCCGGGCCCAGTTCCTCGAGACGCTGAGGTCCCGGGAAGACCCGGTCGTCGCTCGTGATGTCCGGGCTGGTGACGGGAGCGGCCGTGGTGAAGGCCCGGCCGAGCAGACTGCCCTCGACGGGCACGACGAGCCCGTGGTGGGTGTCCGCACCCTGTCCGATGGCCAGTTCCACGGTCAGCGAGTCGGTGCCGGCCATGGGGACCGCGACCACGGCGAGGGCGGCGCCGGTGATCTCGCGGGCGCGCTCCGCGATGAGCAGCAGTGCCGTGCCGCGTTCGCTGCCGGACATCAGGCCGTGGGTGATCTCGGCGTTGGCCCGCAGCCAGCGTTCGCGCTGCCGGGACTCCTCGTACAGGCGGGCGTTGTCGATGGCGACACCGGCGGCGACCGCGAGGGTGGACAGGACCGACTCGTCCTCCTCGTCGAACTGCGCCCCGCCCCGCTTCTCGGTCAGGTACAGGTTGCCGAAGACCTGGTCGCGGACCCGGATGGGTACGCCCAGGAAGGTGTTCATCGGCGGGTGGTGCGCCGGGAATCCGTACGAGCCGGGGTGGTCGGAGAGATTCGCCAAGCGCAGCGGTTCCGGATGACGGATCAGCTCGCCGAGGATGCCGTGGCCCTCGGGGTAGTGACCGATGCGGGCGATCTCCTCCTCACTCACCCCGACGGTGTGGAAGGCGGACAGCCGCTTGCCGTCCGGACCGATCACGCCCAGAGCCGCGTACCGCGCGTCCACCAAGGCCGCGGCGGCCTCCACGATGCTGTGCAGCACCTGCTCCAGCTCCAGCTCCCGGCCGACCGAGAGCACGGCCTCGAGCAGACTGTGCACCCGGTCGCGGGTACCGCGGGCCGCGTCGATGCGTGCCTGGAGCTCCTCCAGCAGCTCGTCGAGCCTCAGCTGGGGTAGCCGTACGCGGGCGTCGTCGTCCCGCTCGTCGCCTGCCACCCGTGTGCCTCCTGTCCCCATCGCCTGCGCACCGTCACCCGGTTGCCTCCCGACCGGCGCCGCGGTAACGGTCCAGTAAAGGCGACGGTACGGCATCGGCCGGACGGCGGTTCCGGTGGGGACCGCCGTCCGGCCTTCCCGGGCCCGTGGGCCGTTCGGCCCTGCCCCAGCCCGTCCGCCGGGGCCGGAGGTCCCCTGCTGGCGGGACGACGGTCCCCCGTTGCCGCCGGGGGCCCCGTTACCCCCGGGAACAGGCGTTCCGCATTGCTATACAGGTCCTGCCGCCGGTCCGGATCCGCGGTCCAATTCCTCTGTCACGTCCCGCCTTTGGAGACCTCATGCTGTCCGAAGAGTCCGCCGCAGTGCTGCGGGCGACCCTGCCCGCCGTGGCCGGGGCCCTCGACGAGATCACCACGCGTTTCTACGGCGCGATGTTCCGCGACCGGCCCGAGCTCCTGGACGGCTTGTTCAACCGGGGCAACCAGGCCAGCGGGGCGCAGCGCCGGGCTCTCGCGGGGTCCATAGCCGGTTTCGCCCAGGCCCTGCTCAACGACCCGGACAGCCGGCCGGACGCCCTGCTGGCGCGGATCGCCCACAAGCACGTGGCGGTCGGGATCACCGACGACCAGTACACGATCGTGCACAAGTACCTGTTCGGCGCGATCGCGGAGGTGCTGGGCGACGCGGTGACCCCGGACGTGGCGGCCGCCTGGGACGAGGTGTACTGGCTGATGGCCGGCGCCCTGATCGCGCGCGAGGCCCGGCTGTACCACGACGCCGGTGTCGTGCCGGGCGACATCTGGCGCCCGTGGACGGTCGTGGAGCGCCACGAGGAGACGGACGACGTGGTGTCGTTCCTGCTGCGCCCCGCCGACGGCCGGCCGGCGCCGCGGGCCCGGGCCGGCCAGTACGTCAGCGTGAAGTTGCTCATGCCGGACGGGGTCCACCAGCCGCGCCAGTACAGCCTGTCCTCCGATCCCGGTGACGAGCTCCGCCGTATCACCGTCAAGCGCGTCCCGGGAGCGGAGGGCGCCCCGGACGGCGAGGTGTCCAACCTGCTGTTCGAGCGGATCGGCACCGGGGACGAGCTCACCCTGTCGGTGCCGGCCGGCGACGTCGCGCTCGACGAGGCCGACACCCCGCTGGTCCTGGTCTCGGCCGGTATCGGCAGCACCCCGATGCTCGGCATGCTCGCCCGGCTGCGGGCCACCGGCTCCACCCGGCGGGTGCTCGTCCTGCACGCCGACGGCTCACCCGCCGAGCACGCCCTGCGCGCCGAGACGCGCGAGACGGTGAACGGGCTGCCCGACGCGGAGGCGGTGTTCTGGTACGAGCGTCCCGGCGCCGAGGAGCCCGATGCCCGCAGCGGCCTGATGAGCCTCGAGGACGTCGACGTCCCGGCGGACGCGACGGTGTACCTGTGCGGCCCGCTGCCGTTCATGCGTGCCGTACGCGGTGAACTGCTCGCCGCCGGAGTCCCCGCCCGGTCCGTCCACTACGAGGTCTTCGGCCCCGACCTCTGGCTGCCCGAGGCGGCCTGAGCGGCCGGACGCCGGGGCCCCGCGCGCCCAGATGGCGCGCGGGGTCCCGGCGTCCCGCTCAGACCTCCAGTTCGGCCTCGATACGGCGCAACTGGTGCCGTGCCATGGCGAGGTTGGCCCGAGCCCCGTCGAGAACCAGGTACAGGAAGAGACCGTTGCCGCCGCGCCCCTTGAGCAGGCGGATCAGGTGGTACTGGCTGTTCAGGGTGATCAGGATGTCCTCGATCTCCTCGTTCAGCCCCAGGTGTTCCATGGTGCGCAGCTTGGACCGGACGACGTCGGTGTTGCCGGCTGCCGCGACCTCCAGGTTGAAGTCCTTGCTGCCGCCCAGCGTGCCGAGGGCCATGCCGCTGGTGTAGTCGACGAGCGCGGCGGCCGTCGCGCCGTCGATGGAGCTGAGGCATTCCTTGAGCGAGGTCTCCGTGTTGGCCATGAGTGGTGTCCTTTCCGTCATGAATGGGTGGTTCGGGCCGGCCGCCGGGTGATGCGCCGGCGTCCGGCCGGGGGAGAGATGTCGGGGGTCAGCCGCCGGGCTGGGTCCGGGGCCGGTGTGCGGGCAGTTGCGGGGTCCGTACCGGAAGGGTGCCGATGGGCCGGTCCGGGTCCCTGTCCCGTGCTGCGATCTCCCGGGGCACGAGCCGGTCGGCGTGCCGCCCGCCGCCCGGGCCGATGTGGGTGTCCACCAGCTCCGCGATGCGGGCGCCGCTGCGCCGGCCCTCCAGATGCAGACGGCCCACATTGACCCGGTCGTCGGCGAGGAGGGTGAGGACTGCCGTGGTGCCGGCCGCATAGGTCGCGATGTAGCCCTGGCTGCCGCGCACCAGGAGTTCGCGGAACTCGCCCCGCGCGGCCGCGTCCGTCATGCGGTACGCGACGCCGAGGGCGGCGGCGGTGAGCGCGGCCAGTCCTTCCGGTTCGGTGTCGGGGACGTCGTGGGCCAGGACGAGTCCGTCGACGGTGGCCGCGAGGGTGCCCGCCAGGCGAGGAATGCGGGTGCGGAGCCGACGCAGTTCGTCCAGCACGTCGGTCTCGACGGCCATGAGCAGTCTCCTTTCGGCACGCTGCCGGCGCGCGCGGATCACAGTGCCTCCAAGGCGTCCAGGAGCCGTCTCAGCAGTGCTGTGTCGGGCTCGTTCCACGCCGCGCCGCCCGCGTCGGGGACGGGGTGGACCGACGTGGCGGGCGGGGGTGGCGCGGGTGTGACCAGCCCGTCGGCGGCGAGGCGGCGTAGTTCGACGAGGGTGTGGAACGTGCGGCAGGCGAGGGCCGAGGCGATCTGTGCGGCGGTGCGGCCGCCGTCGACCAGGGCCAGGGTGCGTCCGCGGCGGGGTGGCAGTTCGGCGGGGTCGGCGCCGGCCGCGCGGGTGAGCGGTGCGGTGTCGACGGCCGGGTCGGGCCAGATGCGGTGGAGCAGCTCACGGCGGCGCCGCGACTCGCGCAGCACCGCCGCCACCGGCACGGGGCGGACGGCACCGAGCCAGTGCGCGACGCCGGGGCGGAAGCGGAGCGCGGCTCCGTCGTGGGCGAGCGCGAAGTACGCCGCGTCGAACAGCGCGCCCAGGTGGCACAGCTCCAGCGCGCCGGCGCTGAGGCGTCCGCTGTCCACCAGCTGGCGGCCGACGCGGTGCACGGCGCCCGCCCGCTCGACCGCGTCCCACCAGCCGGCCGGCGCGACGGCGCCGCTACGGGTGAGCAGGTCGCCGAGATCGGGGCTGCAGGCGGACTCGACGTGCACGACATGTCCCGCCGAGAGGTAGAAGATCCCGGACTCCGTGGAGAGCGCACCGGTGGCGTGGTCGGCCGCGAGGGTGCCGAGTAGCTCGGGGGCGGATCCGTCGGTGCAGGGTGCTGTGGTCATCCGAGCACCAGCCGGTCCGCCATGTCGGCCAGCCGGATACGGGCGAGGGCGAGGTTGCCGTCGGCGCGGTCGAGCCACAGGTAGAGGAACACGGTGCTGTCGAAGGTCGTGACCACGAACCTCAACAGGTGGTAGGCGTCCGCGCCGGTGAGGATCAGGTCCTCGACGGGTGGTTCCTTGCCGGCGGTCCCCGTCCCGGCACCGTCGGCCGGGGCGAGGGTGCCGCTCTCCATGGCCTGACGGGCGAGTTCCGCGGTCTCCGCGGCCGTGGCCTCCGCGTCGCCGCCCGGGGCCTCGCCCACCGCGCCCAGGGCGAGCCCGCTGATCCAGTCGACCACCAGTGCCCCTCGGGCACCGGGCAGTCGCATGGCTTCCAGCAGACTCTCGTCGATTCCGGGCACGCCGGATCCCCCTCCTCGCACGGCTGTACCGCGAACGTGACGTCGACGCTACGGTGTGTGCTCGATCGAGGTGGGAGCTTTGGTGATTTCCCGGGGAATATGCGACGGGAGTGAAGGACCGCTGGTAGGGTACGGGCTTTTGCCCTCGCGACGGGTCCGGCTCCCGGGCTGCGGTGCGGGCAGGACCGGCCCCGATGCGGATGGTGGACCGGCCCTGCTCAGGGGGCCATTGTGGTCACGTGCGCCCCGCCGGACCAGGGGTGAACCGTGGTCACCGCGTGTGCGCCGCGCACACCCCGCACGTGACACGCCGGGCGCTCACCTCATATGAGGGCCGTAGGGAGCGGGTGGACACCGGCAGGGCCCGCCCTCCGGCGGCACCCCGCGTCACGTCGCCGCCCGACGGCGACGATACTGGCAGGAGCACGTGCCCCCGCTCACCACTGGACCCATGCCGACCTCCCCCACAGCCCGCGCCGCCATCCCTCCCACGGTCTGGCTGGCCCGCGGCCGCCATGCCAGAAGTCAGGCAGACGAAGCGCTCCGGCGCGGTCTGCGCCGCCTCAGGGACAGCCGGGACATCGACGACTTCCTGGAACTCCCCGCCTCCGAGAGCACCCCTGACCTGGTGTTCGAATCCCGGGCGCGGGTCGACGGAGAGGTCACCGTGCGCGCCCGGCTGAGCCTCTCGCCCGGCACGGCCGAGGGCTGGGACTGGACGCTGGTCGCGGAGGCGGAGCGACCCTGGGACCAGTCCTGGCCGTCCCCGGCCGGGATGTTCTGGGAGCGGGAGCGGGACGCCGAGTGGAACCATGCGGCGACCGGACTGCGAACGGGAGAGATCAACCCGCTCCCGGAGGACGACAAGGCCGTACGGCGACTGCTGCGCGACTGCGCACGCGACGCCTGGCACATCCATGTCGTCGTCCATGAGGCGATGACCACGGACGAACGCGGCCGGGTGCCGCTCGCGCACTGGCTGCCGCCGGGACTGCGGCACCGGGTCGTGGAGCACCGGGCCGTCCCCCAGCAGTCACGGGTGGCGAACTGGGCGCTGCGGGAGTTCGGCGTGCAGGTCCCGCGAGGGGGCGCCGTGGTGCTGCCGGGCGCCGCGGTCCCGGAGGGATACGACGCCGACGCCTTCGCCGTGCGGGCGGTGTTCCTGGACGGCACGGAACCGGCCGGCCTCGTCGACGCCGTGACCCGCTTCGACGCGCTGGGGCGCGCACTGCCGGACGGCGCGCAGGACGCGCTGACCGCGCTGCGGGAGGACTGGCACCTGCTGACCCTCGCGGAGGAACTCGACCGTGAGCGCGCGCTGGTGGCCATGTACGCCGAGGCCCTGGAGGCCATGACGAAGTCCCGGGACCTGTACCGCGAGGCCGCCGAACGAGCCCACGAGGCGCTGGCCGCCCACCAGGACTCGGCCTCGGGCACCCCGGCCGCCGCAAGGCAGCCGGCCCCGGCCCCCTCCTCCCCCCTCCAGCACCTGACTCGCACCCTGGAACGTTTGAAGGCCGGCACCAGTAGGCCCCGCCGCCCCATGCCGGGAGAGCCCGGGGAACCGACACTGGAACGGCAGTCGACGACGTCCGACGGTTGAGGCCGCCCGCAATCGGCCCCGCATACTCCGGCACCGGGCCGGAAACCACTCCGCGTCCGGCGTCCGCGGGCGGGGTGGGACGCCGGAGCGGCTATGCCTCGGCGGGCGGGTGCTCCGTGGCGTGGGGGCGGTTGGAGGGCCGCCAGGGGGAGAAGCGGGTGCCGGGGAGGGGGCGCCAGCCGGACGAGCAGGGCCGCCAGTGCCGGCAGCACGGCCGCGACGGCGGCCGAGGTGGCGAGCCAGGCGGGCGCGAGAGCGAGGTCCAGCGCACGGGAGAGCGCGGCCGCCGGGAAGGAACCGCCGTAGGCGTGGCACCGGCCAGGACCGCGGGCACCACGACCGCTCCGGTCAGGACGACCGCACGGGGGCGCACCACCATGATCGACTCCATGGGGAGGGCTGATGACCAATACCAGGCGCCCCGCAACTCGCTGCCACTTGACTGGTCCACCGGGATGACCTGCGGCGATCTGGCGTTTCACGGGAACAGGGCGGGGCATCGGACGCGTGCGCCCCATGGCCGGTCCCCGCCGTCATACCGGGGCCGTCAGCGGGAATCCGCTCAGAGAAGGCCGTGCCGCGGCAACGGGCCGCGGCACGCCGGTCACCGGAAGGAGGGCAGTGACGTTGGAGTCGACCACCGTACTGCTGACCGTCGTCGCGGTCCTCGCGGTCGTGGCGCTGGCCGGAGCCCTCGCCGCCCTGGTCCGCCTGGTCCGCACGCGTCGGGAGTTGCGGCGGGCGGGTCTGCCCACGGGGCCGCGCTGGGTGTTCTGGGGCGCGGTCCTCTATCTGGTGCTGCCGGCCGATCTGCTGCCCGACCCGGTCTTCCTGGACGACATCGGCGTCCTTCTGCTCGCCCTGCGCTCCATGCGTGGCTCCAGCGGTGCGACTCTGTCCGGTGGTCCCTCGCACCACCCGGTCCGCCAACCCGCCGACGACTACGCTCCGTAAGGAAACCAACCACCCGTTCGATTCGTATAAGTCTCTGGAAGCCAAAAGAAGTCGGCGGACCAAGCGAGGGCGCACCGTGGGCCGTTGCCTGGTCGGCGCAGCACCGACGAGGGAGAGACGATGCAACCGTTCGCGCTCAACTACGCACGTCCGGCAGTGGAGTTGGCCGTAGCCACTCCGTATGCGTATGACTCCGGACTGCAGTTGAACGTCCTCGGTGACGGGCGGATCGCGGCCTGCGACCACGCGTTGTTGCGCGAGGTGGGGACGACGACGTCCACCGCGGGCTCCAAGACCCACTTCGACGACTGAACGCGGACCGTAGACCATGACCGTGCTGATCCTCACATGCGAGGAGGATGTGACCGCCGACATGGTGGTCGTGCATCTGAACGGTTCCGGAGTGCCGGTGGTGCGCCTCGATCCCGCGGATCTGACCGGTGGCGTCTCGCTGTCCGGCGAGTTCGTCCACGGCCGCTTCCGCGGCCATCTGTCGGCGGGAGGGCGGCTGGTGAGCATCGGCGGGCTGCGGTCCGTGTGGGTGCGCCGGCCCGGCACTCCGGCCGGGCGCGCGCCGCAGCCGTCCGCGTGGCTGACCGAGGAGGCCTCGCAGGCCCTCTACGGCCTCCTGCGCGGCTGCGACGCGCGCTGGATGAACCACCCGGACGCGGCCCGGCAGGCGCGCCACAAGCCGTGGCAGCTGCGTCTGGCGCAGCGCTGCGGCCTGCCCGTGCCCGCCACGGTGATCACCACGTTCCCACGAGCCGCCCGGGAGTTCGCGGAGCGTTTCCCGGATCTGGTGGTCAAGCCGGTGTCGGGGGCGCATCCGCAGGACCCGCCGCGGGCCGTGCCGACCAGTCGGGTGGCGCCCGACGCGGACTTCTCCGCGGTCGCGTACGGCCCGACGCTGCTCCAGCGGCGGATCGCCAAGCGGGCCGACATCCGGCTCACCGTGGTGGGTGAGCGACTCCTGGCGGCCCGTAAGGCGACGGCGCCGGACGCGGACCCGCACGAGGTGGACGTGCGATTCGCCGCGCCCGGTGCGCCCTGGGAGCCGGTCGAGGTCCCGGCACGCACCGCCGACTCCGTTCGCACCTATATGCGCCGGGCCGAACTGGCGTACGGGGCTTTCGATTTCGCCGAGGACGCGGACGGGACATGGTGGTTCCTGGAGTGCAACCAGTCGGGGCAGTTCGGGTTCGTGGAGGTGGAGACGGAACAGCCGATCGCGCGCAGCGTCGCCGAGTGGCTGTGCCGTCCCGTTCCCCACGAGCCCGCGGAGCTCAACGGGGCCGGCACCACGGTGCGGTGAGGGGTCGTCACCGCGGTCGCAGGGCGGCCGTCAGCACACGGGGTCAGTGCGGTCGCGGTCCGGGCAGCAGAGCCGTGCGCTGCCAGCCGTTGCCCGGTGACTGCGGCCGGTCGAGGCCCGGACCGTGGCCGGGGGACCGCAGCGGCCGCATGACCAGCTCCAGTTCCCTGCTCACGCGTTCGGCCTCGCGGCGAACCTGTGCGGGCACGTCGCCGCACTCCGCGATGAGTCGGTCGTAGATGGGGGAATCCTGGAACACCCGGCAACGTGCCTTTCTGCTCGGCGGCCCCGGTGCGGGGACGCGACTGACGAGTGTAGGCGCCCGTGCGGTGTGAAGTGGGCGTTCCGGGCGGTCACGCGCCCGTTGTCGATCCGGGGCGGACGATCATGAGGACCGTGACGGTCGCCCAGGCAAGGTTGAACACCCCGGTGAACATCGCGAGTTGTACGGTGCTCCGCCGGTCGACCGGCCGGTGCTCGGTCAGCTGCTCGACGAGTTCCTCCTGACGGG
Source organism: Streptomyces sp. NPDC031365 (assembly GCF_055569765.1). Classification (NCBI taxonomy): domain Bacteria; kingdom Bacillati; phylum Actinomycetota; class Actinomycetes; order Kitasatosporales; family Streptomycetaceae; genus Streptomyces; species Streptomyces sp. NPDC031365. Next base: position 291,048 of record NZ_JBVIIM010000007.1, read on the forward strand.
GCAGCACGAAGGCGAGGAGTATTCCGGCGGCCACCGCGGTCAGGGTGATCGAGGCGAGGAGCCAGCCGTCGTTCAGGACGCCCATCGCGAGGGCGGTGGCGAGGCCGAGGAGGGGAACGGCGATCCCCGCGCGGGCGTAGACCCGGCAGATGCGGTGGAGGAGCGCGACGGTGGTCAGCGCCTTACCGCCACGGCCGTCGCCTCCCTCCGCCGGGACGGCTCGGCGTACAGCCGGCGGGAACATGCTGGCCGCGACGGACACGGGACCGACGGCGATGATGGCGGCCAGGACATGGAGGGACAGCAGAAGCTTGGTCACCGGGGCTCTTTCCTTGGTGTGATCGGCGGTGCCGGGCTCACGCTAGAGGCCCCACACGTGATCACCCAGAGGCTGAAACGCCAGGTTCCAACGGGTTCCCGCCAATCGTGTGACCGGTTGGTTCAGTGCACCACCACCCTGATGCCCTGGTTCCAGCCTTGGCGGGAATCCGCTTATCGTGGAGTTCATGCACTCCGTGGTGATTCTGGTCCTCGATGGGGTCGTGCCGTTCGACATGGCGGCGCCGATGCAGGTCTTCGCCTACACGCGTCTGCCCGACGGCCGGCGCCCCTACCGGGTCCGGCTGTGCGCCGAGCGGCCGGAGGTGGCGGCGGACGGCGGCTTCACCCTGCGCGTCGACCGTGGACTGGAGGCGCTGGCGGACGCCGACACGGTCATCGTCCCGGGCCGCGCCGAAGGAGCGCCGCCACCCTCCCCCGCGACGCTCGCCGCGCTGCGGCGGGCAGCCGGGGCGGGGACGCGTATCGCCTCGGTGTGCGTGGGCGCCTTCGTGCTGGCGGAAGCAGGGCTGCTGGACGGCCGGCGCGCCACCACGCACTGGGTGGCCGCCGACCGGCTTGCCCTCGCCTTCCCGCTGGTCGATGTGGAGCCGGACGTGCTCTATGTCGACAACGGCCAGATCCTCACCTCGGCCGGCGCCGCCGCCGCGCTGGACATGTGCCTGCACATGATTCGCCGGGACCTGGGCTCGGCCGTGGCCGTGAACGCCGCCCGGATGTCGGTGATGCCCCTGGAACGGGAGGGCGGCCAGGCCCAGTTCATCGTGCACGACCACCCGCCCGCGCCCCGCGGCTCGGATCTGGAGCCGCTGCTGGACTGGATCGAGGACAACCTGGCGCACGAGGTCACGCTCGGGGCGATGGCGGCGCGCGCCGGCATGAGCGAGCGCACCTTCAGCCGCCGGTTCCGCGAGCAGATGGGCACCACGCCGTTGCAGTGGCTGCTGCGGGCCCGGGTGCGGCGCGCCCAGTATCTGCTGGAGACCAGCGACCACACGGTCGAACGGATCGCCCAGCAGGCCGGCTTCGGCTCACCCACCGCGTTCCGTGAGCGGTTCCGCAAGGTGGTGGGCACCACTCCGCACGCCTACCGCTCGACGTTCAGCGGGAGGCGCGCCGTCGGCGCCGGCGTCCTCTAGCGAGATTTCGGCGGTCCCGTGGGCTCAGACGGCCAGGGACAGGCCGCTCTCACCGTCCGCCTCCGGCGGCCGGCCGAGCAGGGCGTCGGCCCGCGCTATGGCGTCATGGATGCCGGACGTTCCCGTCATCACGCAGAGTGTGTAGCTGACGTCCTCCAGTTCGCGCGCCGCCGCCGGCGAATGCCGCTCCGCCAGAGCGATCTGCAGCGTCGCGTACCGCGTCAGCAGTTGTCGCACGACCTTGGGGTCCGGTACGAGCACGAAGCGCCCCTTTCTGGTTTTCGCTGCGTATGCCCCCACCGGACAGAAGCACTCACCTCATGTGATCAAGTGGCCGCACTTGACCGAAAACACACGCACGCGGAGCCGGTGGGTCGGACCGCCCGGGCGGAGCCGCACAGCGGTCAGGCCGCCTGTCCTCCGTGCAGCTCCGTGCAGGCCCCGCCCCGGCGCAGCAGGTCCTCGCGGGTGCCGATCTCCTGGCTCCGGCCGTCCCTCATCACCACGATCCGGTCGGCGCCGCGCACGGTGGACAGCCCGTGCGCCACGACGAAGGTGGTGCGCCCTCGCGGCAGCCGGGCGAGGGCCTCCTGCACCAACGCCTCCGAGCGGGTGCCCGGCGCGGGGTGGCCTCGTCCAGCAGCAGCACCTCGGGGTCCCGTAGCAGGGCGCGGGCAATGGCCAGGCGCCGGCGCTGTCCAACCGGACAGCCGGGCCCCGCACTCTCCGACGAGGGTGTCGAGGCCCCGGGGCGGCCGGTCGACGAACTCCAGCGCGTTGGCGTCACGCAGTGCGGCCCGAACCGCCTCCTCGTCGGCGTCGTCCATGCCGTAGGCGACGTTCTCCCTGATGGCGCCGTCGAACAGAATCGATTCCCGGGGCACCACCGGGAGGAAGCGCCGGTAGGTGCGCAGGTGGAGGCTGTTCATGTCGGTGCCGTCGAGCAGCAGCCGGCCCGAGGCCGGCCGGATGAAGCCGATCACGAGGTTGAGCACCGTGGACGTGCCCGCGCCCGACGCGCCGACCAGGGCGACGGTCCCCGGGGGCGACGTCGAGGGTGAAGTCGCGCACGGCGGGGCGCCCGTCGCTGTAAGCCCTGCTGGGTAAGCGCTGCGGGTAAGGGCTTACCCTCGGGTGGCTGCACCAGGCCCGGGAGGGGTTCCGGCGGCGTCCACCCGCTGAGACGGAAGCGACGGTCTCAGGTGGCGTCCAGCTCCACGATCTCCTCGGCGCTCAGTACCAGGTCGGCGGCCCCCACCGAGTCCCGGACGGACTCCGGCCGGCTCGCCCCCGGAATCGGTACGACGACCGGCGACTTGGCGAGCATCCACGCCAGGCACACCTGGTGCGCGCTCACCCCGTGCGCCCGCGCGATCCGGGAGAACGGTGCGTGCTGCGCGGCGAGTTCACGGGCCCGGGCGATACCGCCGAACGGGCTGTAGGGCAGGAACGCGATGCCGAGTTCGCCGCACAGGCGCAGCTCCGGCTCGCTGGAGCGGAAGGCCGGGGAGAACTGGTTCTGGACGGAGACCAGCCGGCCGCCGAGGATCTCGTCGGCCTGGCGGATCCGCTCCGGGTCGGCGTTGGAGATGCCCGCCATACGGATCTTCCCCTCGTCCAGCAGTTCGCGCACCGCGCCGACGGAATCCGCGTAGGGGACGCGGGGGTCGGGCCGGTGGAACTGGTAGAGCCCGATGGCCTCCACGCCGAGCCGGCGCAGCGAGGCCTCACAGGCCCGTTTCAGGTGTCCGGGGCTGCCGTCCAGGGTCCAGCTGCCGTCGCCGGGGCGCAGATGACCGCCCTTGGTGGCGACCAGGACGTCACCGCCCCGGTGGTGGGAGGCGAGGGCCTTGGCGATCAGCGTCTCGTTGTGACCCACCTCGTCGGCGTCCCGATGGTAGGCGTCCGCCGTGTCGATCAGCGTGACACCGGCGTCAAGCGCGGCGTGCAGGGTGGCCAGGGACCGGCTCCCGTCCGGGCGGCCCTCGATGGACATGGGCATGGCGCCCAGGCCGATGGCGCCGACCTGAACATCACCGATACGTCGGGTGTGCATGTGACCTCTTCCGGGCTGTCGCTTCGATGATCGCGGAAAGCGCGTACCAGCCTGGTCCCGGTACGGCCGGAAATCCAATAGAAGAATGCGAACGCATTCAGCGGGCGGGTCACTGAATCGCGAGAGTCGGCGCTGCGCCACGGGAGCCGCCTGCGACCGCGCGGGGGCCGGTGTCCGGCGCTACGCTGCGCGCAACCGACCTTTTGCACCCTTTTGGGAGGTATTCATGGCCTCACTCCTCAACCCGTATCTGAGTTTCGACGGGGACGCACGGCAGGCGATGGAGTTCTACAAGGAGGTCTTCGGCGGGGAGCTGCGCCTCAACACGTTCGGCGATGCCGGGCAGCCCGGCGCCGAGGGATCCGACAAGATCATGCACGGCATGCTGACGACCACCGACGGCTTCACCCTCATGGGCGCCGACATGCCACCGGGCATGGAGCACGCCCCGGGGAACAACTTCGCCGTGAGCATCAGCGGCGAGGACGAGAGCTCACTGCGCGGCTACTGGGACAGCCTGTCCAGCGGCGGCTCGGTGTCCGTGCCGCTGGAGAAGCAGATGTGGGGCGACGTGTTCGGGATGTGCACGGACCGCTTCGGCATCCCCTGGATGGTGAACATCAACCAGCCCGAGGGCTGAGTTCGGCTGGCGCGCGGGCCCGCCGTTGTGTCGCACGTCCTGACACAGGTGTCGGCGCGTCCGGGGCGCACGTGACGGGCGGCCGAGGGCCGGCGGCCCGGCCGCTGCAGGAGCAGCGGCCGATCCCGCCGGCAGCGCGCGGCGCCGGCTCGCGGGGTCCGCGGCCTGCTCGCGGCCAGGGCGTCCGGCGCCGCCGTGTCCCCGGTGTGGGGACAGGGTGCCCAGGGCCTGGCCCTGCGGGCGGGCGTGGGGGCGTTGTTCCCGTGCGCGGGTGTCTCCATGGCGGACTCCCCGACAGCGGCGGACTCCCCGACAGCGGCGATCGTGCGGCCCGCCCGGTTCGCAACCGTTTCGCGGAGGAGGATCGAGACGATGGCGCGGGGCACCCCCGGCCTTCGGCGACATCCGCGTCGTGGGCCGCCGCCTTCCGCGCCCCGCTTCCCCGTGCCTCTCCGTCCAGCACCGGCCCGTCGTCCCGTCTCTCCCGTCGAACGGCTGTTGACACGGCATTTCGGCAGGGATCATCGTACGGACCTGGAGCGCGAGGAAGGCTCCGGTCCGGCGGCGGACGCCGGTCCCCGGGAGAGGCGGCGGCATGCGGATCGGACTGCTCGGCACCGGACCCTGGGCGCGGGTGGCACACGCCCCCGCGCTGAGCGGGCACCACGGCCTCGACTTCGCCGGTGTGTGGGGCCGCCGTCCCGACGCCGCCAGGGAACTGGCCGCCCTGCACGGCATCCGGGCCTACGACGACGTCGACGCGCTGTTCGCCGACGTGGACGCGGTCGCCGTCGCACTGCCGCCGGCGGTACAGGCGGAGCTGGCGGTGCGCGCGGCGCGGGCGGGATGCCATCTGCTGCTCGACAAGCCGCTCGCGCCGACGGTCGCGCAGGGGCAGGCCGTGGTCGAGGCGGCCGAAGAGGCCGCGGTCGCCTCGGTGGTCTTCTTCACCACCCGCTTCCAGTCCGGACCGGAGGCGTGGATCACCGAACAGGCCCGCGTGGGCGGCTGGTTCACCGGGCGGGCGCAGTGGCTCGGGGCGGTGTTCACCGTCGCGGACAACCCCTTCGCCGCCTCACCGTGGCGGCGGGAGAAGGGCGCCCTGTGGGACGTCGGTCCGCACGCCCTGTCCGTCCTGCTCCCGGTGCTCGGCGAACCGCGGCGGATCACGGCGGCGGCCTACGGCCCCGGGGACACCGTCCACCTCGTCCTGGACCATGCGGACGGCGCGTCGAGCAGCCTCACCCTGAGCCTGACCGCTCCTCCGGCCGCGGCCGGCGCGATGGTCGAACTGCGCGGCGACGCGGGCGTCACGCTCCTCCCGGAGGCCTCGGAGGGAGTCGTACCCGCTCTCACCCGGGCCGTGGACGCCCTCCTCACCGCGGCCCGTACCGGCGTATCGCATCCCTGTGACGCGGCGTTCGCCCTCCGGGTCACGCGCGTCCTGGCCACGGCGGAGACGCTGCTGCACGGCGGGGCGCGCGCGTCCTGACGTCCTGCCGGCTGCGCAGTGGAGCGCTCCCAGCGCGCTGCGTGGCGTCCGGACCCTACCGGCTTAAGTGCCCCTTAAAGGCCGGTTAAGTGATCGTGCGGGCTTCGCCGCTCCTTCCAGTATGCCCAGGTCAGGGCAGGTTGAGGACAAGTCGGACCGTTGGCGGGGGTCCGTCGGTGTCCCTAGCATCAATGTCGCGCGCCGGTCCCGACGCACACCTGAGAGCGCTCTCTCAGGCATTCCCCCACGTCGGCCGGCACGGTCAGGAACCCGCACGAACACTCCAGGAGACCCCACATGACTCCTCGTCACCAGCGCACCCTCGGCCGCCGCAAGGTCCTCTTCGCTCTCGGCGGAGCCGCCGTGGCCCTGCCCGCAGCGGCGGTGATCGCCCCGCACGCCCTCGCGGACCAGTCCGGGGAGCGGAAGGCCGGCGCGGCAGCGGCGGGAGCCCTGCCCCTGACGATCGTCAACAACAGCGGTTCCTTCGGCAACGCGAACGTGCACCTGTACGTCGTCGGCAACGCCGACGGCCGCCAGGTGCGGCTCACCCCCGAGGGCACCGTCACCCCGGTGGCCGCCTCGGACAACGGCCCCGACGGCTTCACCGACTACGCGATCAGCCTGTCCGGCGGCGGCGAGACCAGGCTCTCCCTGCCGTACATGTCCGGCCGGATCTATGTCTCCCTCGGCGCGAAGCTCAAGTTCAAGGTCGTCACCGACGGCAACGGCAACGCGGCGTTGCAGTACCCGGCGGGCTGGGTCACCTCCGACCCCAACTACGGCGTGCTGCACGACTGCGCGGAGTTCACCCACAACTCCTCCGGCATGTTCTGCAACACGACGATGGTCGACATGTTCAGCGTGCCGCTGAGCATCCGGCTCACCGGCTCCGAGGACCAGACGACGGGCACGGTGCGCGAGGGCGGACGCGCGGCCGCGTTCGCCGCCGTGAAGAACGTGGAGGCGTTCTCCCGGCTGGTCGTCGACGACACCCGGATCATCGCCCCCGGCCACGGGCTGGACGCCGGTCTGTTCGCCGAGGACTACCTCGCTCCGTACATCGACGAGGTGTGGAGCACCTACACCGGCCAGGACCTCGAGGTCACCACCAACGCCGGTACCTTCACCGGCCGGGTGCGCGGCGAGAGGTTCACCTTCGACGGGCCCGCCCAGGTCTCCTTCGGCAAGCCGTCCACGCGGGACGTCCTCTTCTGCGACGGCGCCCTGGCCGCCCCCAACGACGGCACCACCGGTCCGGTCGCCGCGGTGCTGGGTGCCGGCTTCAACCGCTCGACGCTGCTCAGCCACCCCGACCAGCCGACCACCGATCCCTCGGTCTTCTACCGGACCGAGCTCACCAACCACTATGCCAAGGCCATGCACACGGCCACCGAGGACGGCAGGGCGTACGGCTTCGCCTTCGACGACGTGGCCGACTTCGCCTCGTACATCCAGGACACGGCTCCGACGGGCCTGCGGCTGACGCTCACGCCCTTCTAGAGGGGCCGCTTCCGAAGAGGCCGGGCGGCCAGGTTTCCCACCCGCCCGGGACGGTACCCCGGCATCCAGGAGGCGGCCCTTCACCGCGGCGCCGCGAGCACTTCCGGATGCACGGCGGGCTCCCGCGATGAATGGTGAGTATCGGACCCGATGACAGCACCGGGGCCGCAACAGCGATCCGGACCCGAGGAGCCAGAAGATGTCGACGTCCCAGCCCGACGCGTCCCGGCAGCCCGAGGACAGCGCCACCCCGGACAGCCTGCTCCACGCCCGCACCGGCACCGATGTGTCACCGGAGGACCTGGTTCTTGCCTCCGGCAAGGACATCACCCCGCACAACCTCGAGTGGGCCAGGCGGAAGCTGGCCGAGGAGGGTCCCGCCGCCCTCGACAAGATCCTGCCCTGAGTCCCCGCGTCCCCCGCTCCCCCGGCCGTACGGGGGGGGGGGGGGGGGGGGGGGGGGGGGGAGGGGGGGGGGGGGGGGGAAGGGGGGGGGGGGGGGGGGGGGGGGGGGGGGGGAGGGTGGGGGGGATCGTTCGGGGGGGGGGGAG
>NZ_JBVIIM010000007.1:298777-302986 GCF_055569765.1 Streptomyces sp. NPDC031365
GACGCCAAAGTCCCCCCTAACCCCAGAGACCACCCGGCCCGGCGCCCCCCCCCCCCCCCCCCCCCCCGCCGTACGCCGTGGGCGGTCAGGTTCTGCCCCGGCCCTCCGGGAGCTCCGTCCCGTCCTCGACGACGTGCATCGCGGCCTCCTCCGCGCCGGCGGCCCCGCCGTCGATCCCCACGTCCTCGGCGATCGACTCCTTGGTGGTGTCGCCGTGGGCGCCCTCGTCGGGGGCGACCAGGCGTCCGGCGCGGGCGGTGCCCGCCTCCGGGTCGACCGGCTCGCCCTCGCCGCCGGGCAGATCGCCCACCTCGTCCCCGGCGGGCACGGACGCGTCGGGCAACTCCTGGGCCAGCCGCTCGTCGAGGGTCTCCCCGTCGTGCTGCTCGGCGGCCGTGGTGCCGTGCCTGGTGACCCCGAGCGGTTTCTCCGGCGGGGAGTAGCCCTCGTCGAGCGTGTCGTCGTAGGACCGTTCGTCGAGGGCGTCCTGCATGTCGAGCGGCGCGGCGTCCTCCTGCTCCTCATTGCTCCCGGTGGGCTGGTAGGCGTCGTCGGCCATCGGTTCGGAGCCCATGGCGTCCTCCCTGTCACGCTGCGTCGGCACATGTCGTCTCCGGTATCCGGTCCGCGTTTCCCGTCACCCGGTCTTTAACCTCGCGCGGCCCACGGCGGAGACCGCCGCGGCTCCCCCGGGGTCCGCGCGGGACGCGTAGTACCGCGCACCTGCCCGCCGCTGTCCGCGGGGCGGGCAGGTGCGGCCCTGCGGTCGCCGGCGACGACCGGGACCCCAGCACGGGCAGGCGGGCGTGAGGGTCGTGGTGCCGTGCCGGACCTCGGCGGCGCGCGGACCCGCTCGGGCGGGGTGTCGGCGGTCCGGCGGTCCGGAACGGTGGGCAGCCCGGCAGCCGGCCGCCCCACACACGCGCGCGACCGAGCGGCTCCGGCCGGCACCGGGTGCGCGGGAAACACCCGCCGTCGTCAGCCGGGCGCCGGGGCGACACGGACCTCGAGGTCGCCGATCCGGCGGGCGGGCCAGTGCCGGGCGTAGCCCGGCGGGGTGCCGCCGGGGCCGGTGAGCGTGGCGACGGGGACGCGGCCGGCGGTGCGCAGGATCTCCTCGGCCGTGGTGTTCTCGTTGTTGCCGGAGGTGGCGCCGGAGGAACATCCGGTGTAGTAGCCGATGGGGATGGCCTCGTGCCCCGTGATCAGACAGGGCGGACGGACACCGAGCCGGTGCAGTTCACCGGCCGTCCGGGCCCAGTCGCGTCGGCTGTCGATGTTGCGGTCGACGGTGTACACGAGGACGGTCAGCTGCACGGCGAGATGGCCGGCCACGGCGAGCGCGACCAGGACCCCGGCGGCCGGCCGCCACTTCCCGTGCGGTGCCGTGACCAGGTACCACAGCGCCTCGGCCGCCGGGAGGGCGAGCAGGGCGTAGGCCGGCTGGAGGAAGCGGGGCGCCGCATACTCGATCATGAAAAGATACGGGAGTGCCGCGGTCGTGGCGCAGGCCAGCGGCAGCAGGGTGCACAAGGTGCGGCGGGCCCGAACGGCGACGACCAGCCCGAGAACGACGAGCAGCGGCAGGACGAACCACCACAGGGTGATCACCGGGTGGGGCATCGACCCGGTGCACGGACGGCACAGGGCACGCCCGCCCAGGCTGCGCAGCTGGTCGTCCACGGCGATGTGCCACCCGAGCCCGCCCTGGATGTGCGAGGCCTCGGCCAGCCGCTCCCCGAGTCCTCCGAAGGCGGTGTACGCCTCGATCACCCACTCTGCCCCTCCCACGGCGAGGCCGCAGGCCAGGGCGAGCAGGGACCGCCAGTGCCGGCCCGCCAGGGCGAGAACGAGCAGCGGGACCGTCACCCAGACGGCGTCGGTGGGGCGCATCCAGGCCATGAGCGCAATCCCTGCCACCACGGCCCACAGCGGGCCGCCGGACGAGGGGTGCGCACGGTGGCGCAGGAACCCGCCGACGGCGATCAGCGCGCCGATGGCGACCCAGTAGTTGGGCATGGCCTGGGGACCGTAGAAGAGGGTCACCCACAGGGAGGCGAAGAAGGCGCCGGCGGTGACCAGGATCCGGGTCGGGAAGAGGCCGCGCCAGGTGCGCAGGGCCAGGTGGAGTGCGAGGCCGGAGAGCACCGCGAGGTAGACGCGCAGCAGCACGGTGGAATCGGACCAGGACGCGACGGGCGCGACCAGCAGGGAGACGCCCCGGGAGCGGGGTGCGCTGAAGAAGGCGGCCGGGTGGTGGGAGGTGACCTGGCTGGTGTAGACGATCTCGTCCCAGCCGAGGCCCAGCACGGGGCGGACGAGAACGAGTTGGGCCAGGGCGAAGACGACGGCGAGGACCGCGAGCGGTCCGTTGCCGTGCGCCCGCCGGGAGGCGTCCGGCCGGGACCGCTGCTCGCGGCGTCCGGTCACGGCGAGGAGGGCACCGGCGCCGTCGCTCATCGTCCGTCCTTCGTTCTCGCGCGTCATGGGTGCCTGGTTCCTCGGCCCCCGGGGCCGAGGGCGGGGGCACCGGCCCGGCATTCGAAGATCCCGGACAACCTAACCCGCATGGAACGGATATGCAGGGCGATATGCAGCCAACCGCCCCAGGCACCCCAAAGGCCACCGCGTGCTCATGTCTCCCGCCCGAGGTCGGCCAGGTCCGTCACGACCCGGTCGGCGCCGTGCGCGTAGAGCGCGTCGGCCTGGCCCACCCGGTCCACGCCGACGACATAGCCGAAGTGTCCGGCGCGGCCCGCGTCCATGCCGGCGAGCGCGTCCTCGAACACGGCGGCGCGGGACGGCTCCACGCCGAGGTCCCGGGCCGCGGCGAGGAACGTGTCCGGCCTCGGCTTCCCGGGCAGGCCGCGTTCGGCGGCAACCACCCCGTCGATCCGGACGTCGAAGAGGCCCTCGGCTCCGATCGAGCGCAGTACGTCGCGGCAGTTGGCGCTGGAGGAGACGATCCCGGTACGCAGTCCCCGGGCGCGGACCGCCTCGATGTAGCGCAGGGTGCCCTCGTAGGCGGCCACGCCCTCGGTGCGGATCCTCGCCAGCAGCAGTTCGTTCTTGCGGTTGCCGAGGCCGTGCACGCTACGGGCGCCGGGCGGGTCACCGGGTCCGCCCTCGGGCAGTGCGATGTCGCGGGAGGCGAGGAAGGTGCGTACGCCGTCGGCGCGCGGGAGACCGTCGACGTACTCGTCGTAGTCGGCGTCGGTGAACGGCCGGAAGGCGTCGCCGTCGCGCTCCCGGAGAAAGGCGTCGAACAGTTCCTTCCAGGCGGCCGCGTGGACGGCGGCCGTTCTCGTGACGACTCCGTCGAGGTCGAAGAGGCAGGCGAGGATGTCATCGGGCAGACCCAGATCCGTCATACAGGACACTGTTCCCCGAAGGGTGCCGGGCAACGGGAATCCGGGCCACTCGGCAGGCGTGCCCCCGCCGCTCAAGTGACACACTCGTGCTGTGGCGCTGACCTTCGACGACCTCCTGAGCCGTGCCCGCTCCCTGCCGCGAGGCGGCCGGCGCGCGATCCTCGGCATCGCTGGGAGCCCGGGCGCGGGCAAGTCCACGCTCGCCGGGCATCTGGTGCGGGAGCTGAACGGCACCGGGGAGCCGTGGGTGGCGCATGTCCCCATGGACGGCTTCCATCTGGCGGACGCCGAACTCCGCCGTCTCGGCCGCCTGGACCGCAAGGGTGCACCGGACACCTTCGACGCGGCCGGGTACGCGGCGCTGCTGCGGCGGCTGCGCGAGGAGGCGGACGGTGGCGTCGTGTACGCCCCCGGCTTCGAGCGGGTTCTGGAGCAGCCGCTCGCGGGAGCGGTCCCCGTGCCGCCGTCCGCCCGGCTGGTGGTGACGGAGGGCAACTACCTGCTGCTGGACACGGGGGCTTGGGCCCGGGTCCGGCCGCGGCTGGACGAGGTGTGGTTCTGCGCCCTGGGCGAGGAGGAACGGCTGCGCCGGCTGATCGCCCGGCACGAGGAGTTCGGCAAGAGCCATGAGGAGGCGGTGGCCTGGGTCGAGCGCTCCGACCGGCGCAACGCCGAACTGGTCGCCTCCACGCGGGGCCGGGCCGATCTCGTGGTGCCGGCGTCCGTGCTGCCGGGTGCGGGGCGGGGGGGGGGGGGGGGGGGGGGGGGGGGGGGGGGGGGGGGGGGGGGGGGGGGTGGGGGGGGGGGGGGGGGGGGGGGGGGGGGGGGGGGGGGGGGG
>NZ_JBVIIM010000008.1:0-176839 GCF_055569765.1 Streptomyces sp. NPDC031365
CCCCCCCCTCCCCCCCCCCCCCCCCCCCCCCCCCCCCCCCCCCCCCCCCCCCCCCCCCCCCCCCCCCCCCCCCCCCCCCCCCCCCCCCCCCCCCCGCGTCGGCATGGGGTCACCGCACGGCACTGACCCGCGCACCCACCGGACACTGGCGCACGCACGGGTATTGACGCGCCGCTCGGCCAGACCATAGCGTCCGCCCATCCCTAATGTTTCGAAGTCCATTTCGAAACATTCGAGAACGACGATGGGAATGAGACTCCCCGCATGAGATCCATTCGTTTCGCCACCGTGGCCGTGGCCACCGCCGCCCTGACCCTGCCGCTCCTGGCGGGTTCGGCGAACGCCGACCCGTCCGACGGCCGCGAGGCCGCGCCGCACGCCCACGCCAAGTTCGACCGGCTGCGCGCGGCCGCCCCCGAGGGCTTCGTCGTGGGCACCGCCGTGGCAGGCGGCGGCCACCACCTGGAGCAGGACTACCCGGACCCCTTCACGCACGACAAGGAGTACCGGAAGATCCTGGCGCGCCAGTTCAGCTCGGTCTCCGCCGAGAACCAGATGAAGTGGGACTACATCCACCCCGAGCGCGACCGCTACGACTTCGCGCAGGCCGACGCCATCGTCGAGTTCGCCAAGCGCAACAAGCAGGTCGTGCGCGGCCACACCCTCCTGTGGCACAGCCAGAACCCGGCGTGGCTGGAGGAAGGTGACTTCTCCAAGGAGGAACTGCGCACGATCCTGCGCGACCACATCACGACCGTTGTCGGCCGTTACGCCGGCAGGATCCAGCAGTGGGACGTCGCCAACGAGATCTTCGACGACCAGGGCAACCTGCGCACCCAGGACAACATCTGGATCCGCGAACTGGGGCCGGGCATCGTCGCCGACGCCTTCCGTTGGGCCCACGAGGCCGACCCCAGGGCGAAGCTGTTCTTCAACGACTACAACGTCGAGAGTGTCAACGCCAAGAGCGACGCCTACCACACCCTCATCCAGGACCTGCTGGAGCAGGGCGTGCCCGTGGACGGGTTCTCCGTGCAGGGACACCTCAGCACGCGCTACGGCTTCCCGGGCGACCTGAAGGACAACCTGAACCGCTTCGACGCGCTCGGTCTGGAGACCGCCGTCACCGAGCTGGACGTCCGCATGGACCTGCCGGAGAGCGGCGTGCCGACCGCGGAGCAGGAGGAGAAGCAGGCCGACTACTACCAGCGGACGCTCGAGGCGTGCCTGGCCGTCGACGGCTGCAACTCGTTCACCATCTGGGGCTTCACCGACAAGTACTCGTGGGTGCCGGTGTTCTTCGAGGGCGAGGGCTTCGCGAACGTCATGACCGACGAGTTCGAGCGCAAGCCCGCCTTCTACGCCCTGCGGGACACGCTGAAGGAGGCGGCCCGGGAGGAGGACTGCAAGAAGCACGGCAAGCACCACCGGCACGGCAAGGGCTGAGACCGCCCACCCCTCGGACGCCCCCGGGACCGGCAGCCCACGCCCGGTCCGGGGGCGGCCCCCTTCCCGCGGGACTCACACCTTGCGGGCCACCGCCACATACGCCCCGCTGTGAACGCCCTCCTGCCCGGGAACCGGCTCACCGAGTTCCGGATGCCACTCCTCGGCCGCCACGATGCCGGGGTCGGCGATCTCCAGGCCCTCGAAGAACCGGGTGAACCGATCCCGGTTGCGCATGTCCATGGTGAGCCCGCCCGCACGGTAGAGGTCGATCACCTTCTTCGAGGCCTCCTCCGGGTGGAAGTCGGGCGTGAGGTGGGACATGACCAGGTAACTGCCCGGCGCCAGAGCCTCCTTGAGTCGCTCCACCAGCTCGTACGCCCCGTCCTCGTCGCCGATGAAGTGCAGCAGCGCGATCAGGGACAGCGCGACCGGACGCCCGAAGTCCAGTGTGTTCCGGGCCTGTTCGACGATGGCGGCGGTGTCACGGGCGTCCGCCTGTACATAGTCGACGCTCCCCTCCTCGGTCCCCCGCAGCAGCGCCTCGGCGTGGACGAGGACGATCGGGTCGTTGTCGCAGTACACGACCCGCGCGTCGGCGGCGACGTCCTGGGCCACCTGGTGCAGGTTCGGCTCCGTCGGGATGCCTGTCCCGATGTCGAGGAACTGGCGCACGCCCTGGCCGGCCACCCAGCGGGTGGCGCGATGCATGAAGGCCCGGTTCATGCGCGCCATGACCGGAATGACCGGCGCGAACCCCACGAGCTGCCGGCCCAGTTCCTCGTCCACCGGGTAGTTGTCCTTGCCGCCGAGGAACCAGTCGTACATCCGCGCGGGATGCGGCCTACTGGTGTCGATCCGTATGGGAGCGCCCATACCGGAGTCCTGCTCATCCACCGTGAGTCCCTCTGTTCCGCGCGGGAGTTGACCTGCGAAGGTGCTGTGGATCGCCACGATAGCCAGCCCCCGGCTCGCGTGGTGAACGGGGCGCCTGTGGTCCTTCGCTGTCGGACGCCTACGAGGCGCGGGGCTTCGGCGACGGCATCGCCGTCGTCCGCCGCCTCTTCGAGCGGCGTCCCGGGTCGGCCACGGCCGCGGGTGCCGGTGACCCCGACGCGGGTGGCTGGCCGGTCGAGCCGTGGTGGTGGCGGGTCCTGATGCATGGCGCCCAGGGTGGCGGCGCACCTTCACACAGGCGCGAGGCGGCGGGGATGCGGGCCGGCCGGTCCGGGACGGCGATCGGGTACGGGAGTGCCTGGTCCGCGAGGTCGACGGCGGCCGCCGCACCCGGAGGGAGACGGAGAGTCCGGTCGCTGCTCGCATGGCCCACAAGCCGGCCTTCGAGCCATCCGCACTCCGTACGCTCTGTCCAGATAGCGGACATTCAGGCCCGGCCCTTGGTATCGCGTTAACGCAGGGGTAACACTGGGAGGGTCGGCCGACCTGTCGTATACAACGGGGCGGCCGCTGTCCCGCGGTCGGCAACGGCGCCGAGCGCCCCTCACCGGTTCCCGGACCGGTGTCCGCCGTGCCAGAAAGGGACCCCGTGACCTCACGCCCTGATCCCAAGATTTCGCTCGACCAGCTGCGTGCCGAGGTGGAGCGCCGTAACCCGGCGGAGCCCGAGTTCCACCAGGCCACGCGTGAGGTGCTGGAGACGCTCGCTCCGGTGCTGACCGCCCGGCCCGAGTACGCGGTACCCGGGCTCGTGGAGCGGCTCGTCGAGCCGGAGCGGCAGATCATGTTCCGGGTGCCGTGGCAGGACGACGCCGGTCAGGTGCACGTGAACCGGGGCTTCCGGATCGAGTTCAACAGCGCCCTCGGCCCCTACAAGGGCGGCCTGCGGTTCCACCCCTCGGTGAACCTCGGGATCATCAAGTTCCTCGGCTTCGAGCAGATCTTCAAGAACGCGCTCACCGGACTCGGCATCGGCGGCGGCAAGGGCGGCAGCGACTTCGACCCGCAGGGGCGCAGCGACGCCGAGGTCATGCGCTTCTGCCAGGCCTTCATGACCGAGCTGTACCGGCACATCGGTGAGTACACCGACATCCCGGCCGGTGACATCGGCGTCGGCGCCCGCGAGATCGGCTACCTGTTCGGCCAGTACCGGCGGATCACCAACCGCTGGGAGGGCGGCGTCCTGACCGGCAAGAGCGCCGGCTGGGGCGGTTCGCTGATCCGCCCGGAGGCGACCGGGTACGGCAACGTGCTGTTCGCCGAGGCGATGCTGCGCGCCCGCGGCGAGGACCTGGAGGGGCAGACCGCGGTCGTCTCCGGCTCCGGCAACGTGGCGATCTACACCATCCAGAAGCTGGCCGCCCTCGGCGCCAACCCGGTGACCTGTTCCGACTCCAGCGGCTATGTCGTCGACGAGAAGGGCATCGACCTGGAGCTGCTGCGTCAGATCAAGGAGGTCGAGCGCGGCCGGGTCATCACCTACGCCGAGCGCCGGGGCGCCTCCGCGCGGTTCGTGCCCGGCGGGCGGGTGTGGGACGTCCCGGCGGACGTCGCCCTCCCCTCGGCCACGCAGAACGAGCTGAACGCGGACGACGCCGCCGCCCTGATCCGCAACGGTGTGAAGGCGGTCTCCGAGGGTGCGAACATGCCCACCACGCCCGACGCCGTCGTCCTGTTCCAGCAGGCCGGTGTCGCCTTCGGCCCCGGCAAGGCGGCCAACGCCGGCGGTGTCGCGGTCAGCGCGCTGGAGATGACGCAGAACGCCTCGCGCACCTCGTGGAAGGCCGACCAGGTCGAGCAGGAGCTGGCCCGCATCATGGCCGACATCCACACCACCTGCGCCGAGACCGCCGAGCGCTACGGCGCCCCCGGCGACTACGTGACCGGCGCCAACATCGCCGGCTTCGAGCGGGTGGCGGACGCGATGCTCGCGCAGGGCGTCATCTGACCGGCAAGTGACCGGAAAGCGACCACGTCACGGTGTGGGGATGCCGGCCGGACGGGCCGGGCGTCCGAAGCGGGCGGGGACGCCCGGTGAGTACAGCACGCTCACCGGCTCCCCGGCCGGCGCCGGCAGACCGGCCGCCGCGATCAGGTTCTCCTCGCACTCCACCAGCTCGGCCCGGTACAGCGGCCAGCGCGGATGCGCGTTGGGCAGATACATCGACCGCCCGAAGAACGCCCCGTGCATGCCCCAGCGCGCGGTGAGGAAGTGCTCCAGCTCCGTCGGCTCCCCGATCGCCCCGCCCCTGCGGACGGTGAGACGGCCGCCCGCGCCGCGCGGTCCGGGCCAGCGGCGGGAAGCGGTGTACCTCACCGTGCCGCCGTCGACATGCTCCACACTCATCCGGGACCAGAGGTACGGCATCCGGAACCCCAGGCGCCCGACCGCCACCGGGACCAGCCGGGAGGCGTCCAGGGAGAGGAAGACGACCCCGCGCCGTCCGTGCGCGTCCACCGAGTAGAGGCGGACGTTGGTCTCCGGGAAGTTCCCCAGATACGGGACCCCCGGCAGGCGCAGCCACCCCACCCGGTGCATCCGGAACGCGACGAGACCGACGTACGTGACCCCGTCCAGCGTGTCGGGCACGGTGCCCGGCGGGAGCAGACCGGCCACGTCGGCCGGGTCCACCGCCCAGTGCACGAACGTCAGGTCGAGCCAGGACTGGGTGAGCAGCGGGCGCGCGATCGCTTCCGGAGGGTCGGGCGTGATGGGCTCCGGGGTCAGCGGCAGCGGTGTCGACGGCACAGCGCCAGTATCACGGAGGGTCCCGCCCGCGGTACGGCTATACGGGTGAACGTGGCCGACACCACGATGTGCCCCACATGGCCCTGGTGGCTTCCGGCTTCGTGCGGGAAGGCTTGAGACCATGCAGAAGCTCTCCCTCGACGCCCTCGCCCGTGAGCACCTGGAACGCGCCGCCGCCACGTCCAGCGGGCGCAGCGCCACCACCGTCTACGGCGGCCATGAACACACCCTGCGCCAGACCCTCCTCGCGCTGACCGCCGGCACCAGCCTCGCGGAGCACGAGAACCCCGGTGAGGCGACCCTGCTGGTCCTGCGCGGCCGGGTCCGCCTCACCAGCGGCGACACGGAGTGGGAGGGCCGCACCGGCGACCTCATCGCGATCCCCCCGGCCCGGCACGCCCTGGAGGCCCTGGAGGACGCGGCGGTACTCCTCACGGTGGCCAAGACGGACTGAGGAAGCCGCCCGGCCGAACGAGCCGGTGTCGCCCAGTGGCACGATGTCGCAACGACGATCGAGTCATCGACCGAAGGGGGACACCGGCGTCATGGCCCGCTACATGGAGGCGCTGACCGTCGAACGGGGCGGTTTCCGGATCAAGGTGCCGGAGTCGTGGTGGGAGTTCGACGTGCGGCCGGAGTCGCGGGACGACTCGATCCACCAGATGGTGAACGAACGCCTGCGCGTGCACCCGGAGCTGGCCCCCCACCGGGACACGTACGTCTCCTTCCTGCGGAAGGCCGCCGCGGACGCCTGGAAGTCGGGCGCGCTGTACTGCGGCTGCATGGCGGAGAGCTTCGGCGGTGAGACCCCGATCACCGGTTCGGTGACGGTGTCCCTGGTCGGCGGTCGTACGAGCAAGGGCGACCCGCTGCCCACCGACCCGGCCGCCATCGTTGCCCAACTCGCCGTGAAGGAGGCGAAGAAGCCGGGCGACTCCTGGCGCAAGGTCACCACCGTCGACATCCCCGGCGTCGGCCCGGCCGCACGGACCTACGGCATCGAGGACATCCCCGTCCCCGGTGACGAACTCAACCGGACCATCCGCGCCGTACTGATGCAGACCTTCATCCCCGTGCCCGGCCAGGAGGGCAAGGTCGCCCTGGTCGCCGGCAGCAGCCAGGTGCTGGACCTCGCGGACTCCTTCTTCGACATCTTCGACGCGATCACGTCGACGTTCCGGTTCGTGGGCTGAGCGGTCCGGGCGCGCTTCCGTACCGGGGCCGACGGAACCGCGTCCGTATGAGGGGGAAGGAGGGCGGGGGACCCCGTGGAATCCGCGTGGGACCGGGAGACCGGCGAGGGGTTGCTCGGTCTGGACGACCCGGCATTGTGGGACGCCGCGTTCTGGCGCGGCGAAAGCCATCTCGGCACGGCGGCGATCGGGTTGGGCTTCACCTGTCCGCTGGAGGAAGCATCACCCCGGATCGTCCGGGCTGCGCGGCTGCCGGACCGGGGCCGGCGGGGGTTCGCGTTCACAGCGGTCCGGGACAAGCTGGAGGGCTGGTGGCTGCGGTCCGAGGACGCGGTGGGGGACGCCTGGCGGGCGGCGCGACGGCGACGTTCCTGACGCGGAACGGGTCGGCCTTTCCGTCGAACTGCTGTGCCTTGTAAGTTCACGGGTGCATACAGGCGTTGACGATGTGCGTGTGACGGGGGTTGCGGCATGGTGGGCCATCGGCCGAGTGATTGGCATGTCCTTGACCTGGACAAGGACCCGACCCCCGGCGATCCGCACCGGGTGCGCACCCTCGCCAGGGTCCTGCACGACTTCGCCGATGACGTCTCCGAGGCGTTGCGTCTGGTGAAGGGGATGGCCGGTGAGGGCACGCTGGCGGAGTGGGCGGGCAAGTCGGCCGATGTGTTCAAGGAGGAGTTCTCCGGGGTTCCGAAGAACCTGAAGAAGCTGGAGAAGTCGTACGCGATGTGCGGTGACGCGCTCGCGGACTACTGGCCGAAGCTGGAGCGGGCGCAGTCGCTGGCGGACAAGGCGCTGGCGAAGGCGCGCGAGGCGCGTGCCGACCTCTCCTCCGCTCAGTCGAAGCTGTCGTCGGCGGAGTCGTGGGTGGGCCGGGCGACGAAGGAGGCCGACAAGTACAAGGACGACCCCACGGGCTCCACGTCGGATGCGGACAAGCCGGACGAGGCGAAGGTGCGGGCCGCGACCCGGGACGTGCGGAGCGCCAAGTCGGCCCAGGACAAGGCGCAGTCGGACGTGTCCGAGGCGCAGGACGCGCTCGCGGCGGCGAAGAAGATGGCCGCGGACGCGCGGAAGATGCGCGAGGAGGCCGCGCGGGACGCCAAGTCGAAGATCGACGAGGCGTCGGACGCGGGTATCCAGAACCGGTCGTGGTGGGAGGAGATCGGCGACTGGTTCGTCGACAACTGGGACACCATCATCGCTGCCTGCAAGATCGTCGTCGCGGTCGTCGGCATCGTCGCCATGATCATCGGCGGGCCGATCCTGGCCGCGATCGTGCTGGTCGCAGCGCTCGCCCTGCTCGCCGACACGCTCTACAAATACTCAAAGGGACAGGCGTCCCTATGGGACGTCGGGTTCGCGGTGCTGGAATGCATCCCCGGCATGAAGGGCCTGACCACCCTCGGCGCCCTGGCCAAGGGCGCCAAAACCTTGGCCAAGGGAGGGTTGAAAGCCATGGCCAAGGGGCTCGGAAAGGGCCTGCGCCGGGAAGCCGACGACGCTGCGGCGAAGTCCAAGCCGTCCAAGGGCCGTTGCAAGAACGGCGACCCGATCGACATGGTCTCCGGCGAAATGCTCATGGAGGCGACCGATGCCGAACTTCCCGGCCTGCTTCCACTGGTACTGCGCCGCACCCACCTGTCCACATACCAGTGGGGCCGTTGCTTCGGCCCGTCCTGGGCCTCCACCCTGGACGAACGCCTCGAACTGGACGACGAGGGCGCCGTCTTCGCCACCGAGGACGGCATGCTGCTCTTCTACCCGGTGCCCCGGCCGGGCACCTCGGTCATGCCGCTGGAGGGCCCCCGCTGGCCGCTGGACTGGGACGGCACGGCGGGTGCCCCTCTCCGCGTCACCGACCCCGCCACGGGGATCACGCGCCATTTCGCACCCCGGTCGAGCCCGGCCGCGGCAAACGAGGCCTTCGCGCTGCCCCTTGCCGCGATCACCGACCGCAACGGGGCCCGTGTCGACTTCGACCGTGACGCCGGCGGTACCCCTGTCGCGGTACGCGATTCGGGCGGCCGGCACCTGCACGTCGACACGACGGACGGACGTGTCACCCGGCTCCGCCTGCGCAATACGGAAGACGGCCCCGAGGGCACGGTTCTCAGGAGCTTCGGCTACAGCCCCGAAGGAAACCTCACCGAGATCCGCGACTCGAGCGGCCGGCCGCTGAAGCTCACGTACGACGAGCGTGCCCGCATCACGTCGTGGACCGACCGCAACGACTACTGGTACCGCTTCACCTACGACGCCCTGGACCGCTGCATCGCCGGTGAGGGCGCCGACGGCAGCCTCTCCTGCACCATCGAGTACGACACCGACGACCGCCGGACGTACTACACGGACGCGCTCGGCAACACGACGACGTACCGGTACGACGACCTGTACCGGCTCACCACCGAGACCGACCCCCTCGGCCACAGTGTGCACACCGAGTGGGACCGGTTCGGGCGGCTGCTCTCCCGTACCGACGAGCTGGGCAACACCACTCGCTTCACGCTGGACGCGCACGGTCAGCCGGCACGGATGGACCGACCGGACGGGACCGGCGTCCAGGTGGAGTACGACGGCTTCCTGCCCGTCGCCGTCACGGAATCCGACGGGGCGCGCTGGGAGTGCGCCTACGACGACCGGGACAACCTCCTCACCAGCACCGATCCGCTGGGTGCGGTGAGTTCGTACAGCTACGACGAGCGGGGACACCGGATCGCGCAGACCGACGCGCTCGGCAACACGTTCCGCTTCGAAACGGATGCCGCGGGGCTTCCGGTGCGGGCCGTGGACCCGCGCGGCAGCGTCGTCACCGTGCGACGGAACGCGTTCGGGCGCGTCGTGCGGATCGAGGACCCGGTCGGTGGAACCGTCCGGCAGGAGTGGGACCCGGACGGCCGGCTGCTCTGGCGGGAGCATGCCGACGGCCGTCGGGAGACCTGGTCGTACGACGCCGAGGGCAACCTCACGTCGCACCGCGACGCCGGTGGCTTCGTCACCGCCTTCGAGTACGGCGCGTTCGACCTGCCGAGTGCCCGGACCGACCCGGACGGCACCCGCTACCGCTTCACCCACGACGCGGAGCTGCGGCTCGTGGGCGTGACCAATCCGCGCGGTGACGCATGGAGTTACCAGTACGACGCGGCGGGCCGCCTGACCGGCGAAACGGACTTCAACGGCCGCAGGCTCGGGTACGTCCTCGACGCCGCCGGCCACCAGGTGGAGCGGACCGACGGCACCGGGCAGACGGTCCGCCTCACCCGCGATGCCGCCGGGCGGGTGGTGACGGCACGGACGGGCGAAGGCGACGTCACCACCCTGCGCTACGACACGGCCGGCCGGCTGGCCGAGGCCGTGAACCCGGGCAGCAGGGTCGCCTACGGCTACGACGCCCTGGGCAGGATCCTCACCGAAACCGTCGACGGCCGTACGGTCACCAGCCAGTACGACCTACTGGGCCGACGGACACGGCGCACCACACCGTCGGGCGCCACCTCGCACTGGTCGTACGACTCGGCAGGACTGCCCACGTCGCTCGTCACCGACGCCGGAGAGCTGACCTTCACCCACGACGCGGCCGGCCGGGAAACCGCCCGCGGCCTGGCCGGCGCGGCGCTGCTGACGCAGTCCTGGGACGCGGGCCACCGCCTCGTCGAGCAGGTCATCAGTGCCGGCGCCCAGGGAGGCGAGCAGGTGCGCCAGGCACGCTCGTACGCCTACCGCGGTGACGGCCACATCACCTCGATCTCCGACCGGCTGGGCGGCACCCGCAGCTTCGGCCTGGATCACGCGGGCCGCGTCACCCGGGTGTCGGCCGACACCTGGACCGAGACCTACGCCTACGACGACCTGGGCAACCTCACCGAAGCCGCTCACCCCGCCCCCGGCGGACAGGACGCGCAGGGCCTGCTGCGGCACACCGGCACGAAGGTCACCTCGGCGGGCCGCACCACGTACGAGCACGACGGCCAGGGCCGCGTGGTCCGCATGATCCGGCGCACGCTGTCCGGGCTGCGGCGGATCTGGACCTACGCCTGGGACGCCGACGACCGCCTCACCGAGGCCGTGACGCCCGACAGAGGCGTGTGGCGGTACCGCTACGACGTACTCGGCCGGCGCACCGCCAAGTGGCGCGTGCTCGAGGACGGCTCGGTCGGCGACGAGACCCTCTTCAGCTGGGACCGCGCCAACCTGGCCGAGCAGCACAGATTCCACGACGGGCGGGTGGAGACCGACACCTGGGAATGGGAGCCGGGCACCCACCGGGCGGCGGCCCAGGTGCGGACCCGCCGGGGCACCGACGCCCAGGACGCGATCGACAGGCAGTTCTACGCGATCGTCACCGACCTGGCCGGAACCCCCAGCGAGCTGATCGACGAGGAGGGCGCGGTCGCCTGGCGGGCCGCCACCAGCCTGTGGGGACGCTCCCTGACCGGCGAAGACGACGCCCTCTGCCCGCTGGCCTTCCCGGGCCAGTACCGCGACCCGGAGACGGGCCTGCACTACAACCTGGCCCGCTACTACGACCCGGACACGGCGAGCTACCTCACCCCCGACCCCCTCGGCCTGCTCCCGGCCCCGAACCACCACGCGTATGTCGACAACCCGCTGCGCTGGATCGACCCACTGGGCCTCGAGGGCGACGAGCCGATCCGCATTTACGACGACTCGACATATGACAAGCATGGTTCGAGCAGCGGTTCGTCCGCCAAGGGAGAGATCGGGCGCGCCCCCGCGAACGGCCAGGCCGCGCTGGACCGGTCCATCACACGAGGCGACGGCAGCAACCCGGATGACTTCCGGCGCATCGGTGTGGACCACGTCAACAACGAGATCGTGGTCCTCGACCGGCACGACTACGAAACCGACAAGAACGGCAAGATCGTCAAGGAGATTTACCATGGCCACGTGCAGGCCTCGTACCCGTCGGGCGCTGTCAAGGAGAGGGACCTGACCAAACTCGTCAGGGCCGGAATGATCAACAACAAGAAGAAACAGAAGGTGCTCCCGCCCAAGTGCGACGGGTGACAGGCGAAGGGGGAAGACCGGTCATGGCGTCCGAATGGGACTGGGAGACCGGCGAGGGGTTGCTGGGTATCGACGACCCCGCGGACTGGGATGCCGCGTTCGAGCGTGGTGAGCGGCGTCTGGGGACGGCGGCGATCGGGTTGGCCTTCAACTGTCCGCTGGAGGAGGCGTCGCCCCGGATCGTCCGGGCGACGCGGTTGCCGGACATCGCTCAGCGGGGGTTCGCGTTCACGGCGGTGGGCACCGCGGCCCGGATCAACGGAGCGTTGACACCGGAGCTGTACGCCGTGTTGCGGGCGGCAGGCCCCGGACGCAGGAGCATCGCTGAGAACGCTGTCGACGACACCCTGACCTTTGTGCCCTTCCGGGAGCTGCCGCTGTGGCTCAAGTGGTGGAAGGTCGTGTCAAAGGCGCTGGACAAACTGGAGACCTGGCGGCTGGAGTGCGCCTACGCGGTGAGTGACGCATGGAAGGCCCTGCGTGGTCGGCGGCAATGAACCGGGCGAGTACGCACGGTGCGGCCGGGTGAGCGCAGTGTCCGCATGGGACTGGGGAACCGGCAAGGGTTGCTGGGGCCGGACGACCCCGAGGAGTGGGACGCCGCGTTCGAGCGTGGTGAGCGGCGTCTGGGGACGGCGGCGATCGGGTTGGCCTTCAACTGTCCGCTGGAGGAGGCGTCGCCCCGGATCGTCCGGGCGACGCGGTTGCCGGACATCGCTCAGCGGGGGTTCGCGTTCACGGCGGTGGGCACCGTGGCACGGCTCAACGGAGCGTTGACACCGGAGCTGTACGCCGCGCTGCGGGCGGCGGGCCCCGGCCGTATGAGCATCGCCGTGAACGCCGTCGACGACACCCTGACCTTCGTGTCGTTCCGGGACCTGCCGCCGTGGCTCAAGCGGTGGAGTGCGTATACGACGGTCCGGAACAAGCTGGAGGGCTGGTGGTTGCGGTCCGGGGACGCGGTGGGGGACGCCTGGCGGGCTTTGCGACGGCGACGTTCCTGACGCAGAACGGGTCGGCCTTTCCGTCGAACTGTCGTGCTGTGTAGGTTCACTTGTGCTTACGGGCGTTGACGATGTGCGTGTGACGGGGGTTGCGGCATGGTGGGCCATCGGCCGAGT
Organism: Streptomyces sp. NPDC031365; assembly: GCF_055569765.1. NCBI lineage: Bacteria > Bacillati > Actinomycetota > Actinomycetes > Kitasatosporales > Streptomycetaceae > Streptomyces > Streptomyces sp. NPDC031365. The sequence continues at coordinate 12,498 of NZ_JBVIIM010000008.1, forward strand.
GATTGGCATGTCCTTGACCTGGACAAGGACCCGGTCCCCGGTGATCCGCACCGGGTGCGCACCCTCGCCAGGGTCCTGCACGACTTCGCCGATGACGTCTCCGAGGCGTTGCGTCTGGTGAAGGGGATGGCCGGTGAGGGCACGCTGGCGGAGTGGGCGGGCAAGTCGGCCGATGTGTTCAAGGAGGAGTTCTCCGGGGTTCCGAAGAACCTGAAGAAGCTGGAGAAGTCGTACGCGATGTGCGGTGACGCGCTCGCGGACTACTGGCCGAAGCTGGAGCGGGCGCAGGCGCTGGCGGACAAGGCGCTGGCGAAGGCGCGTGAGGCGCGCGCGGACCTGTCCTCCGCTCAGTCGAAGCTGTCGTCGGCGGAGTCGTGGATGGGCCGGGCGACGAAGGAGGCCGACAAGTACAAGGACGACCCCACCGGTTCGAAGTCGGATGCGGACAAGCCGGACGAGGCGAAGGTGCGGGCCGCGACCCGGGACGTGCAGAGCGCCAAGTCGGCCCAGGAAAAGGCCCAGTCGGACGTGTCCGAGGCGCAGGACGCGCTCGCCGCGGCGAAGAAGATGGCCGCGGACGCGCGCACCATGCGTGAGGAGGCCGCGCGGGACGCCAAGTCGAAGATCGACGAGGCGTCCGACGCGGGAATCCAGAACCGGTCGTGGTGGGAGGAGGTCGGAGACTGGTTCACCGACAACTGGGACAGCATCGTCGCCGCCTGCAAGATCGTCGTCGCGGTCGTCGGCATCGTCGCTATGATCATCGGCGGGCCCATCCTCGGCGCGATCGTCCTCATTGCCGCCCTCGTCGTCCTCGCCGACACCCTCTACAAATATTCCAAAGGCCAAGCCTCTCTATGGGACGTCGGCCTGGCCGCGCTGGACTGCATCCCCGGCATGAAGGGCCTGACCACCCTCGGCGGCCTCGCCAAAGGCCTCAAGACCCTTGGCAAGACCGGCCTCAAGGGCATGGCACTCGGAGTCAAGGGACTGGGCAAGAGCGCGAGAAGCATGGTTGCGAATGGCCCGAGAGGCGCCTACAACCGGGTACGGAGCGTCGTCCGTTCTCGGGGAAGCGACCCTGTGGACATGGCCACTGGAGCCATGTATTTGCCGCAGGTCGATGTGGAACTCCCCGGTGACCTTCCGCTGTCCTTCACTCGCCGTGTCGCGTCCGATTACAGGTGCGGCTGGTGGTTCGGTCCAACCTGGTCTTCCACCGTCGACCAGCGCCTCGAGATCGACGATGAAGGCATCGTCTTCGTCACCGACGACGGCCTGCTGCTCGTATACGCTCAGCCCGTGGCACCGCACACCCCGGTGCTGCCCGAGGCCGGCCCGAGAAGGCCGCTGACTCGGCTGGGCGATGGTGGTTACCGGATCGACGACCCTCTGACCGGCCAAACCATCCACTTCACCTCACCTGTTCGTGGCGTCGCCCTCCCTGCCCGCATCACCGACCGCAATCAGCGAACGATCACCTTCGATTACAGCGACGACGGTGTTCCACGGGCGATACGCCACTCTGCCGGCTACCACATCAAGCTCACCACCGACGGGGGACGTGTCACTGCCCTGAGCCTGGTCCATGCGGCCGGTGACGGCTCCGACGTCGTCCTCAAGCGCTATGGCTACAGTGACGGCAACCTCACAGAGATATACAACTCCTCCGGTCTGCCTCTGCGGTTCACCTACGACGAACGACTGCGTGTCACGTCCTGGACGGACACGAACAACAGTCGCTACTCATACTCGTACGACGACCGGGATCGCTGCGTTGCCGAGGGAGGCGAGGCCGGACATATCACCATCACACTCGACTACGAGGGCCTCGATTCAGCCCAATGGCCCGACTGTCGTGTCACGACACTCACCACTACCGAAGGCGCGATAACCCGCTTCGTCGTCAACGACAACAGCCAGGTCGTCGCAGACGTCGATCCCCTGGGAAGCGTGGTGCGCACGGTCTACGACGATCACCATCACGTCGTTTCCAGGACAGACGAGCTCGGTGGCCGTACGACGATCAACCGCGACGAGGCCGGTCGTCCCACAGAGGTCATCCGGCCGGACGGAGAGGTCTTCAGCTTCGAGTACAGCGTCGAGGGGTTGCTGACGGTCATAGGCCGGCCCGACGGTCACAGTTGGCGCCGGACGTACGACGAACGTGGCAACTGCACGGCCATGACGGACCCGGCGGGAGGCACCACGCGGTTCACCTACGACACGACAGGGGCCGTGATCAAGGTGGTCGATACCTTGGATGGAACCCGGACCGTGCGCTGCAATGCCGCCGGGCTGCCCGTGGCCACCACAGACGCCCTCGGTGCCATGACCACGTGGAGACGGGACGCCTTCGGCAGGATCGTCGAATACGTCGATCCACTGGGTGGGAGTACTCGCCTGAGCTGGACGGTCGAGGGGCACCTGACCCAGCTGATCACCTCGGACGGTGCCGTTGAGTCCTGGGCGTATGACGGGGAGGGCAACTGCGTCAGCCACACCACCCCTACCGGTGCCATTACGTACTTCGAATACACCCACTTCGATCTGCCATCGGCGCGAACAGGACCCGACGGGGCGCGTTACGAGTTCGTCCACGATCACAGCCTGCGTCTCGTCCAGGTTCTCAGCCCGCAGGGACTGACGTGGACGTACGAGCATGATGCCGCAGGGCGCCTGGTGGCGGAGACGGACTTCGACGGGCGCACTCTCACGTATACCCATGACGCCGCCGGACGCCTCACCTCACGCACCGACATGCTCGGGCAGACTCTCCATTACTCCTACGACGCTGTCGGCAACCTGGTGCAGAAGCGCAGTGGTGACCGGGTGACCCAGTTCGTCTACGACACGAATCGGCACATGACCGCGGCGACAGCGCCCGAGGTGGAGTTGGTCCTTGCGCGCGACGCCAATGGACAGGTCACGTGTCAGAAGGTCAATGGGAGGCGGATGACCTACGAGTACGACCGGCTGGGACGTGTTTCCCGCCGCACGACGCCGTCCGGGGCCACGAGTAAATGGACGTATGACGAGGCGGGGAACCGCTCACGGCTTGACGCCTCCGGCCGCGACATACGTTTCGAGCACGACTGGTCGGGCCTGGAGACCGCCCGGTGGATAGGCGACAGTACCGTCTTCACTCAGACCTATGACGCCCTGGGACGATTGACGGAACAGAGGCTCACAAGCGGAGACGACGGGCGGATGCACCGCGCGTACGCGTACGCCGAAGACGGAAACCTAGTCGGCATACAGGACTCCCGTTCAGGGAGTCGCCGGTTCGACCTCGATGCCGCACACCGGGTCACGGTGGTGAGTGCCGAGAACTGGACCGAGCGCTATGCCTACGACGAGGCGGGAAATCTGACGGCCGCGTCCTGGCCGACTCGTCATCCCGGCTCGGAGGCGACCGGTCCGCGTACCTACAACGGGACCCGGATCAGTCGCGCGGGCCGCACTCGCTACTCGTACGACGGCTTGGGCCGCGTCGTGCAACGTCAGAAGAAGCACCTCTCCGGTACATACGAAACCTGGCGCTATACCTGGGACCCGGAAAACAGACTGATATCCGTCAGGACGCCGGACGACACCTGCTGGCGCTATCTCTACGACCCGTTGGGTCGGCGTGTCGCCAAACAACGATTGGCTCCGGACGGCGAGAGTGTCGTGGAGCAGACCGACTTCACCTGGGACGGAGTCGTCCTGTGCGAGCAGGCGGCCGGCGCGGGGCCCGGCTCTCCTTCGGTGGTGACGACGTGGGACTACGACGGATTCCAGCCGATCACGCAGACGGAGCGCATCCTTGCTGCGGACGCGTCTCAGGAAGAAATCGACTCCCGGTTCTTTTCCATCGTTACTGATCTCGTCGGCACGCCGACGGAACTCGTCGACGAAGGAGGTGATGTCGTGTGGCGCACACGCGCCACACTGTGGGGCCTCACGGCCTGGAATGTCGACGCCTCCGCCTATACACCGCTCCGTTTTCCCGGACAGTACTACGATCCCGAGACCGGACTGCACTATAACTACTTCAGGCACTACGATCCCGAGACGGCTCGGTACCTGACGCCGGACCCCCTCGGTCTGGCTCCAGCGCCCAACCCGGTCGCATACGTGGCCAACCCGCACACTGGAGTCGACCTTCTCGGACTGAGTCCCTATTACAGCGAAATCGCGCCCAACGGGCAGCGAGGCCCTGCCTACGCCGTTGTGACGCCTCAGACACTGGACGATGCTGCTGCCGGACTCATCGGCAGTCCGCCGGGGCGTGGTGCCCGGTACGCGCCTCCTGGATTCCAGGGTGGACCTGCCGGACATTCGCGCGGGCACCTGATCGGACAGCAGTTCGGTGGTGACGGCAGGGACATGCGGAACATCGTTACGCAGGGAAGCGCCCAGAACAACGGACCCATATCCGACGCCGAGGACCTCATAGCCGCTCACGTCAGGTCTTCGGGGAACACTGTCACCATGAGCGTCACTCCCGAGTATGCGAACGGGGGAGATGTTCCCAGTGACATCCTCATCGAGGCTGTCGACGATTTCGGATGGTCGTTCAGCAGAAGATTGCCCAACTTGTGAGAGGAATTCAAATATGGAGGGCGCATATCTTGGTGAAGAATTGTCCCGGCTCAAGGCGCTGTGTCCCCCTCCAGGTGATTCCGTACCTGTCCGGACAGTGATGTGTGGAGCGGGGAACCTGACCGTTCCAGTCAGTCACAAGGCTTTGACCGACGCGTATGGAACCGGTTGCTTCGACGAGTTCTTGTGGGTCTTCGTGGACGGCGCACTCAACAGCCATCTCGACATCGCCGAGCGCACTGAGCAGCTGCGTGTCATTCTCCGGGGCAAGGCGCTGACCGAACTCAGCCGTACGCTGAACAAGTACCAAGCCGGTCCCGACGACCTCGTCCAGTGGGGGGTCACGGACAATGCCGATCTGCTGGCATGGATCACCAGGGGAGACCCCGCCGACTGGCCAACCGTGATCATCCAAGCCGGTCAGCTGGGAGCAGTCGTTTCCACGGGGAGCTCGACCGCCACGATTCTCGACCTGCTCACGGGCGTACTGCGTGTTCCGTTCTTCCCCGTCGACTTCCCTGGTGAGCGGCCTGAGTTCTCCGTGAATCCGTACGGGTGAGCCCGAGGTGCACTCGCGGTTCTTCGAGGCCGGTACCGTGGCCGCCGCGGGAACGTGGGAAGTCACGCGGGCCTCGGTGGCCGGCTGGGTGAGCCGTCATCGGGGCGAGGTGGACCGGTTTTTGGTGCTCGTGCGTGAGATCCGGCGGTTCTCCGGGCCGAGCATGGCGATCGTGGACGAACTCGGCTGGCTGCGCGAGCATCCCGTCACAGCCCCCTCACTGCTGCTGTGGGCCGTCGGCATCGAGGAGATCCCGCCACGGCTCGAGGACCTGGAACAACCGCGCGCGGTACGGCGCATGGGCCGCATGGGCGCGGATCTTCAGCTCACCCGTCTGCTGCAGGCGATGGTGACCGCCGCCGTCGTCGGCCGGAGGACCCCCGACGACTCGGCAGGGAAAATCGCGGAGGCGCTGGACGTCGCTCTGCTCTGGCGAACCGGAGCGAGCCCGCCGCGGCGGCCACGGTCTTCAGGATGTGGCGGACGGCGTGCCTGTCCGACATCCTCCGTCCTGACTCGGGCGCCACCGCCGCGGGCAGGTCGGCGTTCCGCTCGTTCGCCCACGCGCTGGAGGACCGTCTCGATCCGTGACGACGTGTTCAACGCGAACATTCTCCGAAAGACGCACGAACTGCTCTGACCGCGCACCAGTGCACCGGCGGGGTTGTCGGGACCGAGATCAGGAGAGCGACGCACATGCCGGACGACACGGTGGAAGCGAAGGCGCTGCTGGAACGGGCGGACTCTCTCATCGCCGGCCGCGGATACGTGGGACGGGAGTGTGCCGAGGGCGTCGCGACGGAGATCCCCGAGGTGCGTACCCGGGTTCTCGGCTGGTTGCGGACCGTTTCGGAAGCGAAGGACTGGCGCCGGTTCGAACGGCTTGCGGGCGTGGCGGTCCACCTGCGCCCCGACGGCCTTGCCCCGCTGCTGACTTCGGTGCTCGTCTCACGCCCCTCGGGCGTGAACACCGAGGACCTGGTCGACATGCTCGGTGAGCTGCGGGCCCCGGAGGGGGTGGAGCCGATCTCCTCACTCGTCCAGGAGAGGAAGGACACGGACGGGCCCTTCTTCTCCTTCTGCGCCAAAGGCATCCAGGCGCTGGGGGAGATCGGTGGTGCCGAAGCCGAGCGGTTCCTGCGGAGCGTCGCCGTGAGCGAGCCGGGCGCCTGGCCGAACCCTTTGCGCTGGCACGCGGCGGAGGAACTGGGCATCGAGGACGAGCTCGGATTCGACGAGGACGACATGCTCGGCGGGGCATAGGCCCCATGGGCGTGGCGCGTCAGGGCGCTGCACGAGCGGACCTGGGACGGCTCTTTCCTCACCTCGCTCTGTGGCGGCGGTACCACGGGCATGGACCTGGCCGCGCACGCCGTACGACAGCAACTGGGCACCGGCGATCTGAGCATCGTCTCCGAGCGGACCTGTACGCGGACCGGGCGAGGGCCGAGGTTCGCATCTGGACGCTGGAGGCCACGATGGGGACGTGGGCCGAGCTGCCCTGAGCCTGGCCCGTACGGCCGTCTCGTCATGCGCCGAGCCGAGTCTTCGGTCACCGGGGCGGGACGACGGGCCGGGAACCGGTGGAGCCAGTTCCCACCTCGGCCCAGACGGTCTTGAGCGGGGGCGGGCCGGGGACGACTCCCCAGCGGTCGGCCAGGGCGTCCACGAGCAGCAGTCCGCGGCCGGACTCGGATTCGTCGGCGGAGTGCTGCGGGCACGGCATCCGGTCACTGCGTGTGTCGGTGACCTCGATGCGGAGGGTGTCGCCGACGACGTACAGCAACAGCCGGAAGTCCCGGCCGGAGACGCGGCCATGGGTGACAGCGTTGGCCGACAGCTCCGCGACGACGAGTTCCGCCGGGTGCGTCGGCAGTCCCCACGTGCGCAGTTGCTCGGTGGCGAGCAGCCGGGCGAGACGGGCGCCGCGCGGTGTGGAGGACAGCTGGAGGCTGAGGTTACGGACGGGGGCGGCGGCAAGTCGGGGCGCGGGGTCACTGATTTCCTGATTCACGTCACTCAGCGTGTCGGAACATGCTTCCGTGGATGAGTGACAACGCCTGCACGTACCGTCACTGTCCCGGCTTTTGTCTCGGCTGTCTCGGCTGTCTCGGCGTTGTACGAGTACGAGTACACGTACGCGCCGGAGGAGGAGCCGTGGACGAGGGTGTCGACGAGGCGGGCTGGGACGTCGAGCCGGGCGACGAGATCGAGCCGGTGGTGCAGGCGGTGGGCCGCCTGCTCAGGGTCTGCCGGGAGTCCGCCGGGATGAGCGTGTCCGAACTGGCGGACGCCCTCAGATACGGCGAGGACATGATCCGCAAGATCGAACGCGGGGCCCGCATCCCCCGCCCGGAGTGCCTGGACAGGGCGGACCAGATCCTGAAGGCACAGGGGCATCTGAGGGCCTTCATGGAGGACATGCGCAAGGCGCGGTATCCGAAGAAGGTGCGGCAACTGGCCGAGCTGGAGGAGCGGGCCGTGGAGATGCTGCTGTACAGCAACCACAACATCCACGGGCTGTTGCAGACGGAGGAGTACGCGCGGGCGCTGCTTCGCACTTGGCGGCCCGCCTACCCGCCGGACGAGCTGGAGCGGATGGCGACCGCGCGCATGGCCCGGAAGTCCGTCTTCGAGCGCTCACCCGCGCCGGAGTTCAGCTTCGTCCTGGAAGAGGTGACCCTGCGCCGCCCGGTCGGGGGCACAATGGTGCTGCGCCGACAGCTCGAACACATGCTGGACATGGCGAAGTTGCCGTTCGTGGAGCTTCAGGTGATCCCGACTGCCCGTGCGAACCACCCGGGAACCGGAGGGCGTATCCAGGTGCTGAAGTTCGCGGACGGTACGGGTGTAGGGCGTACCGACGGTGACTTCGGAGGCCGCCCGGTCTCGGAGCCCAGGCAGCTCCGCGTCCTCGATCTGCGCTATGGCATCATCCGGGCTCAGGCGCTCACGCCAGAGGAGTCTCTGGTCTTCATCGAGCAAACCCTGGGAGAGCTATGAGCACGCCGGAACTCCGCTGGTTCAAGAGCAGCTACAGCGACAGCAGTAACGGCAACGACTGCATCGAAGTCGCCCCCACCCCCGCCACGGTCCACGTCCGGGACTCCAAGAACGCGTCCGGACCGCGACTCGCGCTCACGCCGGAGGCATGGGCGGACTTCGTGTCCTACGCGTCGCAGAGCTGAGCCCACGACGCCCGCACCCCACGCGAAGCCGGAGCCTCGCGTGGGGTGTTCCGCGTTGGCGGCGGATCAGTCGGTGTCTTCGATGATGTCGAGCGGCGGGAGGTGCTTGACGATCTCGACGGTCGCGAGGCTGACCGTCACGATGCGCCTCAGCAGGTCGACGATGTAACGCGGGTCGTCGGACCATTCGTTGGGATCGTTGACGATGCCGGACTTGGGATCGGTCTTCACCTGGTACCGGTCGATGATCCACTCGATGGCGGAGCGCGCCTCGACTTCGGCAGGTGCCGGAAGACGGTGGTGGCCACAGCGTCGAAGGTCTCGCGCTCCGCCCGTTCCCTTTCGTCGGTCGGATCGGCGGAATAGGGGTAGATGCCGTCGCGCTGCCACTCGGCGACCTGCTCACGTCGTCGTTCGTCGACACGGGCGCGGAAGTGGGTACGCAAATGCTCACGCGCTGCCGCGAGCATCTCGGTCAGGGGGCCGTCCGGTGCCCAGTCGGTGAAGGCGAGTTCCTCGGAGTCGATGTCGTCGAAACCGCTCCAGCTCAGATGAGCGGTGAACTCGAAGCCGGGAGCCTGGATCCCCGGTTTGAGGTGGGCGCGGGACATACCCTCCGCGTCGCACAGGAAGAGTGCGCGGGGGACCGGCCTGCGCCACTCGACGACTCTGAGCTTCGCGGGCTCGCTGTTCCTCCCGCTGGAGGGCGCATCGAGCAGGTAGTCACCGGCGTGCAGCTGTTCCGCCGCGGGGTCGAGATCACGGCCGTCGTACTCGATACGGACGTCCGAGTACTTCTCCAGGTAGGTGGCGAAAGCCGCGGTGAGCGAGGATCTGGCGCGCTCGTCGGCGAGCACGTCCAGTTCATCGCCGCCGAAGGCCTCGAACAGTGTGCCTGTGGCCTCGTCCGCCGGCTCGGGCTCACCGATGTCGAACTCGTCCATGGAATGCCTGTCGGCCTCGGTGACGAGCTGTCGTCTCCCCTGACGGGCATCGCTCACGCTGGTCCAGCGGACGACGGAACCCAGAGCGAAGGCGCGTACCCGACCCCGTCCGTTCTTGCCGTGCAGAGCACGGTTCCTGACCGGCGTGCCCTTCGCCCGCTTCTTCCAGGACGAGCCGATGGGCCGGAAGTACTCCTCGCACTCTTCGGCGGACATTCCATGACCGTCGTCCTGGATCCGGACACGGTCCACGCCACCGAGGTCGTTTCGTTCCAGGGTGACGACGACGCATCCGCCGTCGGCGTCGAGGGCGTTCCACAGCAGCTCTTCGACCGCACCGACCGGATCCCGCAGACGTGCCAGTTCGGCGACATGCTCACGGCTGGTTTCCAGCCTCACCCTGACCATGATCGGGACCTCCCGGTGTCCGTGATCCGTGAGAGGTCAGTCTGCCCTGCTCACGTCGCGCTGAGGAGCGCAATTCGGTGAGATCACCCGACGGGAGAATGATCCGGCACCCGGAAGATCTGCACGTTGCCCGGCGGCACGCGACAGAGCGGGCGAGCCGAGCTCCGGGCGCTCCCGCGTTTGACCTACGTCACTCGCGGGGTACTGTCTTGCGCCCGATTGGCCAGGCCCCCGGCCGGTGTGGCAAACTGTCGGAGTTGCTCGGTCGAGTGTTGATGCTGCGCGCCTCCCGCCGGGAGGGCTGGAAGCGAGTCCCACAGTACTCGTCGCCCCTGATGAGGGGCGGACGTACGGGAATCTTCCGGAAAGCGTGTGTGCGATGCCGGCCAGGCGCCCGGTGGGCCTTTCGCCCTCGGTCCACGGTTCTGGTAAGGCCGTGTCAATCCCCGCAGGGATGTTCGAACGTGGGACATCCATGTCAGCGAGAGAGCGACACGCCCGACCGCGTGGGTCGGAGGACGAGAGTGTGGAGCACCGGGCTCCAGAGCGTTGAGAGAAACAGGACTACGGAGTAGCCATGGCGGGACAGAAGATCCGCATCCGGCTCAAGGCCTACGACCACGAGGTCATCGACTCTTCGGCGAAGAAGATCGTCGAGACGGTGACTCGCACTGGTGCGTCGGTCGCGGGCCCGGTGCCGCTGCCCACTGAGAAGAACGTGTACTGCGTCATCAAGTCGCCGCACAAGTACAAGGACTCGCGCGAGCACTTCGAGATGCGCACGCACAAGCGCCTGATCGACATCCTCGACCCGACCCCCAAGACCGTTGACTCTCTGATGCGACTCGACCTCCCGGCCGGTGTCGACATCGAGATCAAGCTCTGAGGGCGGTGATCTGAAGATGACCAAGCAGATCAAGGGCATCCTGGGCGAGAAGCTCGGCATGACGCAGGTGTGGGACGAGAACAACCGTGTTGTTCCGGTCACCGTCGTCAAGGCCGGCCCGAACGTCGTCACCCAGGTCCGTACGAACGATGTCGACGGCTACGAGTCGGTCCAGATCGCCTTCGGCGAGATCGACCCGCGCAAGGTGAACAAGCCCCTCAAGGGTCACTTCGCCAAGGCCGACGTCACCCCCCGTCGTCACCTCGTCGAGATCCGCACCGCGGACGCCTCCGAGTACACGCTGGGCCAGGAAGTCACCGCCGAGGTCTTCGAGTCCGGTGTGAAGGTCGACGTCACCGGCAAGAGCAAGGGCAAGGGCTTCGCCGGTGTCATGAAGCGTCACAACTTCAAGGGCCTCGGCGCCGGTCACGGCACCCAGCGCAAGCACCGCTCCCCGGGCTCCATCGGTGGCTGTGCCACCCCGGGCCGCGTGTTCAAGGGCCTCCGCATGGCGGGTCGCATGGGCAACGAGCGGGTCACCACCCAGAACCTGACCGTCCACGCCGTTGACGCGGAGAAGGGTCTGCTGCTCATCAAGGGCGCGGTTCCCGGTCCGAACGGCGGCCTCGTCCTGGTCCGCACCGCGGCCAAGGGGGCCTGAGGTAACCGATGAGCACTGTTGACATCCTTTCGCCTGCCGGCGAGAAGACCGGAAGCGTCGAGCTCCCCGCGGAGATCTTCGGCGTGGAGAAGATCAGCATTCCGCTGATCCACCAGGTCGTCGTCGCGCAGAACGCCGCTGCCCGCCAGGGCACGCACAAGACCAAGCGTCGCGGTGAAGTCCGTGGTGGCGGCCGCAAGCCGTACCGCCAGAAGGGCACCGGCCGCGCCCGCCAGGGCTCGACCCGCGCCCCGCAGTTCGCCGGCGGTGGCGTCGTCCACGGCCCGCAGCCGCGTGACTACTCGCAGCGGACCCCGAAGAAGATGAAGGCCGCGGCCCTGCGCCACGCCCTCACCGACCGGGCCCGCCACAACCGCATTCACGTCGTCACCGGCGTGATCGAGGGTGAGACGCCCTCCACGAAGGCCGCCCGGTCGCTGTTCGGCAAGATCTCGGAGCGCAAGAACCTGCTCCTGGTCGTCGACCGCGCCGACGAGGCCGCGTGGCTGTCCGCCCGCAACCTGCCCCAGGTCCACATCCTGGAGCCGGGCCAGCTGAACACGTACGACGTTCTCGTCTCGGATGACGTGGTCTTCACCAAGGCCGCTTTCGAGTCCTTCGTCGCCGGCCCGAACAAGGCCAACGACAACGAAGGGAGCGAGGTCTGATGGCTGCCCGTCACCCCTCGATCGCCTCGAAGGCCGCCAAGGCGGCCAAGGCCCGTCGCGTCGCCAAGGCGCGCCGCCACGAGGCCGAAGGCAAGAACACCGTCGTCACCCCGGTGAGCAAGTCGTACACGGACCCCCGTGACGTGCTGCTCAAGCCGGTCGTGTCGGAGAAGAGCTACGCGCTGATCGACGAGAACAAGTACACGTTCCTCGTCGACCCCCACGCGAACAAGACCCAGATCAAGCAGGCCGTCCAGGCGGTCTTCGAGGTCAAGGTCACCGGGGTCAACACGATCAACCGCATCGGCAAGCGCAAGCGGACCCGCACCGGCTTCGGCCAGCGTGCGGCGACCAAGCGCGCGATCGTGACCCTCGCCGAGGGCGACCGTATCGACATCTTCGGCGGTCCGACCGCGTAAGCGGTCGGGATCGTCCAGATTTCGGGATCACTTCCGAGGACTGAGAGACAATGGGTATCCGCAAGTACAAGCCGACGACTCCGGGCCGTCGTGGCTCCAGCGTCGCCGACTTCGTCGAGGTCACGCGGTCCACGCCGGAGAAGTCGCTGGTCCGTCCCCTGCACAGCAAGGGCGGCCGTAACAATTCCGGTCGTGTGACCGTCCGCCACCAGGGCGGTGGCCACAAGCGCGCCTTCCGCGTGATCGACTTCCGTCGTCACGACAAGGACGGCGTGCCGGCGAAGGTCGCGCACATCGAGTACGACCCCAACCGCACCGCGCGCATCGCGCTGCTGCACTACGCCGACGGCGAGAAGCGCTACATCCTCGCCCCGCGCAACCTGCAGCAGGGCGACCGCGTCGAGAACGGTCCCGGGGCCGACATCAAGCCGGGCAACAACCTTGCCCTGCGCAACATCCCGGTCGGTACGACGCTGCACGCCATCGAGCTGCGTCCCGGCGGCGGCGCCAAGTTCGCCCGCTCCGCCGGCGCCTCGGTGCAGCTGCTCGCGAAGGAGGGCACCATGGCCCACCTCCGCATGCCCTCCGGCGAGATCCGCCTGGTCGACCAGCGCTGCCGCGCCACGGTCGGCGAGGTCGGCAACGCCGAGCAGAGCAACATCAACTGGGGCAAGGCCGGCCGTAAGCGGTGGCTGGGCGTCCGCCCGACCGTCCGTGGTGTCGTGATGAACCCGGTCGACCACCCGCACGGTGGTGGTGAGGGCCGGACCTCCGGTGGCCGTCACCCCGTGTCCCCCTGGGGCAAGAAGGAAGGCCGTACTCGTTCGCCCAAGAAGGCGTCGAACAAGTACATCGTCCGCCGCCGCAAGACGAACAAGAAGCGCTAAGGACGGGTTGAGATGCCTCGTAGCTTGAAGAAGGGACCCTTCGTCGACGACCACCTGATCAAGAAGGTGGACGTCCAGAACGAAGCCGGTACCAAGAACGTCATCAAGACCTGGTCCCGTCGCTCGATGATCGTCCCGGCGATGCTGGGCCACACGATCGCGGTGCACAACGGCAAGACCCACATCCCGGTGTTTGTCACCGAGTCGATGGTCGGCCACAAGCTCGGCGAGTTCTCGCCGACCCGCACCTTCCGGGGCCACGTCAAGGACGACCGGAAGTCGAAGCGCCGCTAGTCGGCGGGGTGCAATCGACCATGACAGACACTGAAGGGACAACCATGGAAGCCAGGGCCCAGGCGCGGTACATCCGCGTCACGCCCATGAAGGCCCGCCGCGTGGTGGACCTCATCCGTGGCATGGATGCCACGGAGGCTCAGGCGGTCCTGCGTTTCGCCCCGCAGGCCGCGAGCGTGCCGGTCGGCAAGGTGCTGGACAGCGCCATTGCCAACGCCGCGCACAACTACGACCACACCGACGCCGACAGCCTCTTCATTTCCGAGGCCTACGTCGACGAGGGCCCGACCCTGAAGCGGTTCCGGCCGCGTGCCCAGGGCCGCGCCTACCGGATCCGCAAGCGGACCAGCCACATCACCGTGGTCGTCAGCAGCAAGGAAGGAACCCGGTAATGGGCCAGAAGGTTAACCCGCATGGGTTCCGGCTCGGCATCACCACCGACTTCAAGTCGCGCTGGTACGCCGACAAGCTGTACAAGGACTACGTCAAGGAAGACGTCGCCATCCGTCGGATGATGACGTCCGGCATGGAGCGCGCCGGCATCTCGAAGGTGGAGATCGAGCGCACCCGCGACCGTGTGCGTGTGGACATCCACACCGCGCGTCCGGGCATCGTGATCGGCCGCCGCGGCGCCGAGGCCGACCGCATCCGCGGTGACCTCGAGAAGCTCACGGGCAAGCAGGTCCAGCTCAACATCCTCGAGGTCAAGAGCCCGGAGACGGACGCTCAGCTGGTGGCCCAGGCCGTCGCCGAGCAGCTGTCCTCGCGTGTCTCCTTCCGTCGTGCCATGCGCAAGAGCATGCAGGGCACGATGAAGGCGGGCGCCAAGGGCATCAAGATCCAGTGCGGTGGCCGCCTCGGCGGCGCCGAGATGTCCCGCTCGGAGTTCTACCGCGAGGGCCGTGTGCCCCTGCACACGCTCCGCGCGAACGTGGACTACGGCTTCTTCGAGGCCAAGACGACCTTCGGCCGCATCGGTGTGAAGGTCTGGATCTACAAGGGCGACGTCAAGAACATCGCCGAGGTCCGCGCCGAGAACGCTGCTGCCCGCGCCGGCAACCGCCCGGCCCGCGGCGGCGCCGACCGCCCGGCCCGTGGTGGCCGCGGTGGCGAGCGTGGCGGTCGCGGCCGCAAGCCGCAGCAGGCTCCCGCTGCCGAGGCCCCCAAGGCCGAGGCTCCGGCTGCCGCTCCGGCTGAGAGCACCGGAACGGAGGCCTGACCGACATGCTGATCCCCCGTAGGGTCAAGCACCGCAAGCAGCACCACCCGAAGCGCCGCGGTCAGGCCAAGGGCGGTACGACGGTCGCGTTCGGCGAGTACGGCATTCAGGCCCTCACGCCGGCGTACGTGACCAACCGCCAGATCGAGGCGGCCCGTATCGCGATGACCCGCCACATCAAGCGTGGCGGCAAGGTCTGGATCAACATCTACCCGGACCGCCCGCTCACGAAGAAGCCGGCCGAGACCCGCATGGGTTCCGGTAAGGGTTCGCCGGAGTGGTGGATCGCGAACGTGCACCCGGGCCGGGTCATGTTCGAGCTGTCCTACCCCAACGAGAAGATCGCCCGTGAGGCCCTCACCCGCGCAGCGCACAAGCTGCCGATGAAGTGCCGGATCGTCAAGCGCGAGGCAGGTGAAGCGTGATGTCGGCCGGTACCAAGGCGTCCGAGCTGCGCGAGCTGGGTGACGAGGAGCTTCTGGCGAAGCTCCGCGAAGCCAAGGAAGAGCTGTTCAACCTCCGCTTCCAGGCGGCGACCGGACAGCTTGAGAACCATGGCCGTCTGAAGGCGGTCCGCAAGGACATCGCGCGGATCTACACCCTGATGCGCGAGCGTGAGCTGGGCATCGAAACGGTGGAGAACGCCTGATGAGCGAGAACAACGTGACTGAGACCAACCCCGAGGTCCGGGGCGACCGTAAGACCCGCGAGGGCATCGTCGTCAGCGACAAGATGGACAAGACCGTCGTCGTCGCCGTCGAGGACCGCAAGAAGCACGCGCTGTACGGCAAGGTCATCCGCAGCACGAGCAAGCTCAAGGCCCACGACGAGCAGAACGCCGCCGGTATCGGCGACCGCGTCCTCCTGATGGAGACCCGGCCGCTGTCCGCGACGAAGCACTGGCGCATCGTCGAGATCCTCGAGAAGGCCAAGTAGGTAATTCCCGCAAGGGAGTTCCCACGAGTTCGTTCCTGCGGGGCATCCCTCGCAGGGCAGTTCCGCCAGGCTCCGGGGTCCGCTCGCCCGACAGGGTGAGCGGCCCCCGGGGAACCGGCAGACAAACAGGAGATAGACGTGATCCAGCAGGAGTCGCGACTGCGCGTCGCCGACAACACGGGGGCGAAGGAAATCCTTTGCATCCGTGTGCTCGGTGGCTCCGGTCGCCGCTACGCGGGCATCGGTGACGTCATCGTCGCCACCGTCAAGGACGCGATCCCCGGTGGCAACGTGAAGAAGGGTGACGTCATCAAGGCGGTCATCGTTCGCACCGTCAAGGAGCGCCGCCGTCCGGACGGCTCGTACATCCGCTTCGACGAGAACGCCGCCGTCATTCTGAAGAACGACGGCGACCCTCGTGGCACCCGTATCTTCGGCCCGGTCGGCCGAGAGCTGCGCGAGAAGAAGTTCATGAAGATCATCTCCCTCGCGCCGGAGGTGCTGTGAGCATGAAGATCAAGAAGGGCGACCTGGTCCAGGTCATCACCGGCAAGGACAAGGGCAAGCAGGGCAAGGTCATTGCCGCTTACCCGCGCGAGGAGCGCGTCCTGGTCGAGGGTGTCAACCGGGTCAAGAAGCACACCAAGGCCGGCCCGACCGCAGGCGGTTCGCAGGCCGGCGGCATCGTGACCACCGAGGCCCCGGTCCACGTCTCCAACGTCCAGCTGGTCGTGGAGAAGGACGGCAACAAGGTCGTCACGCGCGTCGGTTACCGCTTCGACGACGAGGGCAACAAGATCCGCGTTGCCAAGCGGACGGGTGAGGACATCTGATGACGACCACCACCACTCCGCGTCTGAAGACGAAGTACCGCGAGGAGATCGCGGGCACGCTGCGCGAGCAGTTCTCCTACGAGAACGTCATGCAGGTTCCCGGCCTCGTCAAGATCGTGGTCAACATGGGTGTGGGCGACGCCGCCCGCGACTCCAAGCTGATCGAGGGCGCCATCCGCGACCTCACCACGATCACCGGTCAGAAGCCGGCCGTCACCAAGGCCCGCAAGTCCATCGCGCAGTTCAAGCTGCGTGAGGGTCAGCCGATCGGTGCCCACGTCACGCTTCGTGGCGACCGCATGTGGGAGTTCCTGGACCGCACCCTGTCGCTCGCGCTCCCGCGCATCCGCGACTTCCGTGGTCTGTCCCCCAAGCAGTTCGACGGCCGTGGCAACTACACCTTCGGTCTCACGGAGCAGGTCATGTTCCACGAGATCGACCAGGACAAGATCGACCGCGTCCGGGGTATGGACATCACCGTGGTCACCACGGCGACCAACGACGAAGAGGGCCGTGCCCTTCTCCGTCACCTCGGCTTCCCGTTCAAGGAGGCGTGAGCGAGATGGCGAAGAAGGCTCTCATCGCGAAGGCTGCTCGCAAGCCCAAGTTCGGAGTGCGCGGCTACACCCGCTGCCAGCGCTGCGGTCGTCCGCACTCCGTGTACCGCAAGTTCGGCCTGTGCCGCGTGTGCCTTCGTGAGATGGCTCACCGTGGCGAGCTGCCGGGCGTGACCAAGAGCTCCTGGTAGTCGGTTCATTCCGGACTCCCAGGGCTCTCGGTAAGCAAGGGGAACGGCAGGAGGCCCACTCCGCATGGCTTAGGCTTGCGGGGTTGGGCGCCTGCCGTGCCCACACACACGCGGGCGACGCCCGCTCATGTTTGCTTACTACGCCGTAGGTCCACCGCGCCGCACCCGTCCCGTCTCGGATCGGGGAGAGGGATGGCGCACCAGGAAACCCCGGCGAGAGAGGCCGAAGGCCAATTCATGACCATGACTGATCCGATCGCAGACATGCTTACGCGTCTGCGGAACGCGAACTCGGCGTACCACGACACCGTGGCGATGCCGCACTCGAAGATCAAGTCGCACATCGCGGAGATCCTCCAGCAGGAGGGCTTCATCACGGGCTGGAAGGTCGAGGACGCCGAGGTCGGCAAGAACCTCGTCCTGGACCTGAAGTTCGGTCCCAACCGTGAGCGCTCCATCGCGGGCATCAAGCGGATCTCCAAGCCCGGTCTCCGGGTGTACGCGAAGTCCACCAACCTGCCGAAGGTGCTCGGCGGTCTCGGCGTGGCGATCATCTCCACGTCGCACGGGCTCCTCACTGGACAGCAGGCCGGCAAGAAGGGCGTAGGCGGAGAAGTCCTCGCCTACGTCTGGTAGCGGAAGGGAACGGAGGAAACAGCTATGTCGCGCATCGGCAAGCTCCCCATCGCGGTTCCCGCCGGCGTGGACGTCACCATCGACGGCCAGACGGTCTCGGTCAAGGGCCCCAAGGGCTCGCTGACCCACACCGTCGCGGCGCCGATCGAGATCGCCAAGGGTGAGGACGGCGTGCTGAACGTCACCCGCCCCAACGACGAGCGTCAGAACAAGGCCCTGCACGGCCTGTCCCGCACGCTGGTGGCGAACATGATCACCGGCGTGACCCAGGGTTACGTGAAGAAGCTCGAGATCAGCGGTGTCGGTTACCGCGTGCTCGCCAAGGGTTCGAACCTGGAGTTCTCCCTCGGCTACAGCCACTCGATCACGATCGAGGCGCCCGAGGGCATCACGTTCAAGGTCGAGAACCCGACGCACTTCTCGGTCGAGGGCATCGACAAGCAGAAGGTCGGCGAGGTTGCGGCCAACATCCGCAAGCTGCGCAAGCCCGACCCGTACAAGGCCAAGGGCGTCAGGTACGAGGGCGAAGTCATCCGACGCAAGGTCGGAAAGGCGGGTAAGTAAGCCATGGCATACGGGCAGAAGATCCTCAAGGGCGACGCCTACAAGCGTGCTGCTATCAAGCGTCGTCACATCCGGATCCGCAAGAACGTCTCTGGTACCGCCGAGCGTCCTCGCCTGGTCGTGACCCGCTCCAACCGCCACATCGTGGCGCAGGTGATCGACGACCTGAAGGGCCACACGCTGGCTTCGGCGTCCACGCTGGACGCATCGATCCGTGGTGGCGAGGCCGACAAGTCCTCGCAGGCCAAGCAGGTCGGTGCGCTGGTCGCGGAGCGCGCCAAGGCCGCCGGTGTCGAGGCCGTCGTGTTCGACCGCGGTGGTAACCAGTACGCGGGGCGCATCGCCGCCCTGGCGGACGCCGCCCGCGAAGCCGGACTCAAGTTCTGAGTCGGTTCCGTAGCTAGCGGAAACAGAGAGAGGTAATTCCAATGGCTGGACCCCAGCGCCGCGGTGGCGGTGCCGGTGGCGGCGAGCGGCGGGACCGGAAGGGCCGTGACGGTGGCGCATCCGCCGCCGAGAAGACCGCATACGTTGAGCGCGTCGTCGCGATCAACCGTGTCGCCAAGGTTGTGAAGGGTGGTCGTCGCTTCAGCTTCACCGCGCTGGTCGTGGTGGGCGACGGTGACGGCACCGTGGGTGTCGGATACGGCAAGGCCAAGGAGGTGCCGGCCGCCATCGCCAAGGGCGTTGAGGAGGCCAAGAAGCACTTCTTCAAGGTCCCCCGCATCCAGGGCACCATCCCGCACCCCATCCAGGGTGAGAAGGCTGCCGGCGTCGTGCTGCTCAAGCCCGCGTCCCCGGGTACCGGCGTGATCGCCGGTGGTCCGGTGCGTGCCGTGCTCGAGTGCGCCGGTATCCACGACGTGCTGTCGAAGTCGCTCGGCTCCGACAACCAGATCAACATCGTGCACGCGACCGTGGCGGCCCTCAAGGGCCTGCAGCGTCCCGAGGAGATCGCGGCCCGCCGCGGTCTGCCCCTCGAGGACGTCGCTCCCGCGGCTCTTCTCCGTGCGCGTGCCGGGGCGGGTGCGTAATCATGGCGCAGCTCAAGGTTACGCAGGTCAAGTCCTACATCGGCAGCAAGCAGAACCACCGTGACACCCTGCGCTCCCTTGGTCTCAAGGGCATCAACACGCAGGTCGTCAAGGAGGATCGTCCCGAGTTCCGCGGCATGGTGCACACCGTCCGCCACCTCGTGACGGTCGAGGAGGTCGACTGATCATGGCGGAGCAGAACCCGCTCAAGATCCACAACCTCCGTCCCGCCCCCGGCGCCAAGACCGCGAAGACCCGTGTCGGTCGTGGTGAGGCGTCGAAGGGTAAGACGGCCGGTCGTGGTACCAAGGGCACCAAGGCCCGTTACCAGGTTCCGGAGCGCTTCGAGGGTGGCCAGATGCCCCTCCACATGCGTCTCCCGAAGCTCAAGGGCTTCAAGAACCCGTTCAAGACCGAGTTCCAGGTCGTCAACCTGGACAAGCTCGCCTCCCTCTACCCCGAGGGCGGGGAGGTCACGGTCGAGGACCTGGTCGCCAAGGGTGCCGTGCGCAAGAACAGCCTCGTCAAGGTCCTGGGCCAGGGCGAGATCTCCGTGGCGCTGCAGGTGACGGTCGACGCCGTCTCCGGCTCCGCCAAGGAGAAGATCACCGCCGCCGGCGGTACCGTCACCGAGCTCGTCTGACTCCATCAGGTGTCTCGATGACGTAGAGCGATCCCGACCGGGGATACCCCACAAATGGGGTATCCCCGGTTGGTCGTTCCTAGGGTGGCGGTGTCGCCGGTAAGGTGGCCTGCGCTGCCCATTGACCTCGGGCGCCCCATACGGGCACTCAGGGCGGCAGTTGACCGTTACGTATTCGTCCTTAGTCGGAATCTCAAAACCGTCACCCTTGACGCAGTCGCGCGGGGGGTCGCAGGAGGCACCGTGCTCACCGCGTTCGCCCGGGCGTTCAAGACGCCCGACCTGCGCAAGAAGCTGCTCTTCACGCTCGGCATCATCGTCGTGTACCGAATCGGTACGAACGTCCCGATCCCAGGTGTCGATTACCGAAACGTCCAGGCCTGTATCGACAACGCCGAGGCCGGCCAGGGCCTGCTGGGTCTGGTCAACATGTTCAGCGGCGGCGCGCTGCTCCAGATCACGATCTTCGCACTGGGCATCATGCCGTACATCACGGCGAGCATCATTCTGCAGCTGCTGGTGGTCGTGATCCCGCGCCTCGAGGCCCTGAAGAAGGAGGGCCAGGCCGGTACGGCGAAGATCACGCAGTACACCCGTTATCTGACGGTCGCGCTCGCCATCCTCCAGGGCACCGGCCTGGTGGCCACCGCCCGCAGCGGCGCCCTCTTCCCGGGCTGCCCGGTCGCCGGCCAGATCGTCCCGGACCAGTCGATCTTCGTGACCATCACCATGGTCGTCACCATGACCGCCGGCACGGCCGCCGTGATGTGGCTGGGTGAGCTGATCACCGACCGCGGCATCGGCAACGGTATGTCGATCCTGATGTTCATCTCGATCGCCGCGACGTTCCCCTCGGCCCTGTGGGCGATCAAGGAGCAGGGCACCCTCGCGGACGGCTGGATCGAGTTCGGCACCGTCATGATCGTCGGGTTCGTCATGGTCGCCCTGGTCGTCTTCGTCGAGCAGGCCCAGCGCCGGATCCCCGTGCAGTACGCCAAGCGCATGGTCGGCCGCCGTTCCTACGGTGGTACCTCGACGTACATCCCGCTGAAGGTGAACCAGGCGGGTGTGATCCCCGTCATCTTCGCCGCGTCGCTGCTGTACATTCCGGCGTTGGTCGCGCAGTTCGCGAGTGGAACAGCCGGCTGGAAGACCTGGGTCGAGAAGAACCTGGCGGATCCGGGAGCGACGCCGCACATCATTCTGTACTTCCTGTTGATCGTGTTCTTCGCCTTCTTCTATGTGGCGATCACGTTCAACCCCGAGGAAGTCGCCGACAACATGAAGAAGTATGGTGGCTTCATCCCGGGCATCCGGGCTGGCCGACCGACCGCTGAGTACCTGAGCTTCGTACTCAACCGGATCACCTGGCCGGGTTCGCTGTACTTGGGCCTGATCTCTCTCGTGCCGACAATGGCGTTGGCTGGTTTCGGGGCAAACCAGAACTTCCCGTTCGGCGGGACCAGCATCCTGATCATCGTGGGTGTCGGTCTCGAGACCGTGAAGCAGATCGAGAGCCAGCTCCAGCAGCGCAATTACGAAGGGTTCCTCCGCTGATGCGAATCGTCCTCGTCGGGCCGCCGGGTGCCGGTAAGGGTACGCAGGCCACCCGCCTTGCCGAGAAACTGCGCATCCCGCACATCTCCACGGGCGACCTGTTCCGCGCCAACATCAGCCGGCAGACCGAGCTCGGCAAGCTCGCGAAGTCGTATATGGACGCGGGCAATCTCGTCCCCGACGAGGTCACCATCGCCATGGCCAAGGACCGCATGGAGCAGCCCGACGCCGAGGGCGGCTTCCTGCTGGACGGTTTCCCGCGCAACGTGTCGCAGGCCGAGGTGCTGGACGAGCTGCTGCAGAACGAGGGCATCAAGCTGGACGCCGTGCTCGACCTGGAAGCCCCCGAGGACGAGGTGGTCAAGCGGATCGCCGGACGGCGCGTCTGCCGCAAGGACTCCGCGCACGTGTTCCACGTGACGTACAGCCCGCCGCAGCGGGAGGGTGTGTGCGACACCTGTGGTGGTGAGCTGTACCAGCGGGACGACGACTCCGAGGAGACGGTGCGGACGCGGCTGGAGGTCTACCACACGCAGACCGAGCCGATCATCGGCTACTACCGGGCGCAGGGCCTGGTGGTGACCATCTCGGCGATGGGGCCCGTCGACGAGGTCACGGGTCGTGCGCTGGAGGCGCTGAAGAGCGGTAAGTAGTTCGTCTTGTCGGTCACAGCCGCGGTCCCTTCGCACCAGGGGCCGCGGCTGTGGCTTGGCGGGGGTGAGTGCGCGCAGCCCGGTGTCTGAGGGGCGCGGTGTGCCTTCGCCGCTGTCGGCGTCTCCGCCACTGCCGCCTCACCCCTCCACTCCCGGCTCCGTTCGAGCGGGAGGGTTCTCATGAGCGGGAGGGGGACCCCCGCCGCCCACCCGTGCCGCCCACCCGTGCCGCTCCGAGGGCGCCTCCCAGGCCCTCGAGGGGAGGGCTGCCCGCCGCGGAGGGCGGGGCGGCCGGCGCGAGTGCCCGCGGGAGGGCCTGGAGGGCGGCGTCGGCCGCTCTCGGGGCACCGGGCCGTGGCCCTTATCGTTGGAAGCGTTCGTACGTCTCACTGGTCCCAGAAAGGCCGTCGTCCCCATGGTGCAGATCAAGAACCCTGAGCAGATCGCCAAGATGCGTGAGGCGGGGCTGGTCGTCGCAGCCATTCACGCGGCCACGCGCGAGGCCGCCGTGCCCGGGGCCACGACGAACGATCTGGACCAGGTCGCCCGCAAGGTACTCGCC
Source organism: Streptomyces sp. NPDC031365 (assembly GCF_055569765.1). Taxonomy (NCBI): domain Bacteria; kingdom Bacillati; phylum Actinomycetota; class Actinomycetes; order Kitasatosporales; family Streptomycetaceae; genus Streptomyces; species Streptomyces sp. NPDC031365. The sequence goes on from NZ_JBVIIM010000008.1 coordinate 35,384, forward strand.
GAGCACAACGCCAAGCCGAACTTCCTCGGCTACGGGGGCTTCCCCGCCACCATCTGCACCTCCGTGAACGAGGTCGTGGTCCATGGCATCCCCTCCGACGACGTCGTCCTCAAGGACGGCGACGTCATCTCCATCGACTGCGGTGCGATCATCGACGGCTGGCACGGCGACGCCGCCTACACCGCGTTCGTCGGCTCCGGTCACGCCCCCGAGCTGATCGAGCTGTCCCGGGTGACCGAGGAGTCGATGTGGGCCGGCATCGCGGCCATGAAGCAGGGCAACCGGCTCGTCGACATCTCCCGCGCGATCGAGACGTACATCCGCCGCCAGCCGAGGCCCGGCGGTGGCAAGTACGGGATCATCCAGGATTACGGCGGCCACGGCATCGGCACCGAGATGCACATGGACCCGCATCTGCTGAACTACGTCGAGCGCAAGCGGGGCAAGGGCCCCAAGCTGGTCCCCGGCTTCTGCCTGGCCATCGAGCCGATGGTCTCCCTGGGCACCCCGAAGACGAAGGTCCTCTCGGACGACTGGACGGTCATCACGACCGACGGCACCTGGTCCTCCCACTGGGAGCACTCCGTCGCCCTGACGGAACAGGGCCCCCTGGTCCTGACCGCCCCCGACGGTGGCAAGGCCAAGCTGGCGGAGATGGGCATCACGGCCGCTCCGGATCCTCTTGGTTAAGGATCTCCGGTGCGGGGCAGGATTGCTCGATTCGTGTTTCCGGGTGCGCTGACGTAGACTGACTCGTCGGCTCTTGTGCACCCGCATGTCTGCATGTAATCACGCAGGATACTCACGCGATGCACGTCGGAGTCGATCAAGGTAGTCGATTCGAAGGGCGAAGCGTGGCCAAGAAGCAAGGTGCCATCGAGATCGAGGGCACTGTCGTCGAGTCTCTTCCGAACGCCATGTTCAAGGTCGAGCTCCAGAACGGCCACCAGGTCCTGGCACACATCAGCGGCAAGATGCGCATGCACTACATCCGCATCCTCCCTGACGACCGGGTCGTGGTGGAGCTGTCTCCGTACGACCTGACGCGTGGCCGGATCGTCTACCGGTACAAGTAGATCTTGCCCGCGCCCCGGCCCGCCGGGGTGATGGCACTGACCCGGAGAACCTCACACCCATGAAGGTCAAGCCGAGCGTCAAGAAGATCTGCGACAAGTGCAGGGTGATCCGCCGTCACGGCCGGGTCATGGTCATCTGCGACAACCCGCGCCACAAGCAGCGCCAGGGCTGACCGCAGCACGATCGACCCTCTGCGACTTCCGCAGAACTTCGCGCGACGCGAGCAGTACACGTTCATACGCAGGTCCCGAGCCGCACGGCTCGACACCCCCGGCTCGGAGGCCGGGGACCCGGTCCGTACCTCGTACGGCGGGCTGGGATCCGGCCCTGTGGAAGACCTCCGACAATCAACTGGAGCCATTGAATGGCACGCGTTTCCGGTGTTGACATTCCGCGCGAAAAGCGCGTGGAGATCGCCCTCACCTATGTGTTCGGCATCGGCCGGACCCTTTCGCAGCAGACGCTGGCCGCTACCGGCGTCGACCCGAACACCCGCGTTCGCGACCTCTCCGAGGAGCAGCTCGTCGCGATCCGTGAGTTCGTGGACAACAACATCAAGACCGAGGGTGACCTTCGGCGCGAGATCCAGGCCGACATCCGCCGCAAGGTCGAGATCGGCACGTACCAGGGTCTGCGCCACCGTCGCGGTCTGCCCGTCCGCGGTCAGCGCACCAGCACCAACGCGCGTACCCGCAAGGGCCCGCGTCGCGCCATCGCCGGCAAGAAGAAGCCGGGCAAGAAGTAGTCCTCAGCGGACGCTCATCCAGCGGTCTTGCTGCAGGACCGACCACCTCCCGTAGGAGTAATAGATGCCCCCCAAGGGTCGTCAGGGCGCTGCCAAGAAGGTGCGCCGCAAGGAAAAGAAGAACGTCGCTCACGGCCACGCGCACATCAAGAGCACGTTCAACAACACGATCGTCTCGATCACGGACCCGTCCGGCAACGTGATCTCCTGGGCCTCCGCCGGCCACGTCGGCTTCAAGGGCTCGCGGAAGTCCACGCCGTTCGCCGCGCAGATGGCCGCCGAGTCGGCTGCCCGCCGCGCCCAGGAGCACGGCATGCGCAAGGTCGACGTGTTCGTCAAGGGTCCGGGTTCCGGTCGTGAGACCGCGATCCGTTCCCTGCAGGCCACGGGCCTCGAGGTCGGCTCCATCCAGGACGTCACCCCGACCCCGCACAACGGCTGCCGTCCGCCGAAGCGCCGTCGCGTCTGATCTCGCTCCACCAGGGTTTCCGGGCGGTACGGCTCTTTCGGGTCGTATCGCCCGTACCCTTGCAGTAATGGTCGGGCGTCAAATAGCGGGCGCCCCTGACTGAAGGATCTCCACATGCTGATCGCTCAGCGTCCCTCGTTGACCGAAGAGGTCGTCGACGAATTCCGCTCCCGGTTCGTGATCGAGCCGCTGGAGCCGGGCTTCGGCTACACCCTCGGCAACTCCCTCCGCCGCACCCTCCTGTCGTCGATCCCCGGTGCCGCTGTCACCAGCATCCGCATCGACGGCGTTCTGCACGAGTTCACCACCGTGCCGGGCGTCAAGGAGGACGTCACCGACCTGATCCTGAACATCAAGCAGCTGGTCGTCTCCTCGGAGCACGACGAGCCGGTCGTGATGTACCTGCGCAAGCAGGGCCCGGGTCTGGTCACCGCCGCCGACATCGCGCCCCCGGCCGGTGTCGAGGTGCACAACCCCGACCTCGTCCTCGCCACGCTCAACGGCAAGGGCAAGCTGGAGATGGAGCTGACGGTCGAGCGCGGCCGCGGTTACGTCTCGGCGGTCCAGAACAAGCAGGTCGGTCAGGAGATCGGGCGCATCCCGGTCGACTCGATCTACTCGCCGGTTCTCAAGGTCACCTACAAGGTCGAGGCGACCCGTGTCGAGCAGCGCACCGACTTCGACAAGCTGATCGTCGACGTCGAGACCAAGCAGGCCATGCGTCCGCGTGACGCCATGGCGTCGGCCGGCAAGACCCTGGTCGAGCTGTTCGGTCTGGCCCGCGAGCTCAACATCGACGCCGAGGGCATCGACATGGGCCCGTCCCCCACGGACGCCGCCCTCGCCGCCGATCTGGCGCTGCCGATCGAGGAGCTGGAGCTCACCGTTCGGTCGTACAACTGCCTCAAGCGTGAGGGCATCCACTCCGTGGGTGAGCTCGTCGCGCGCAGCGAGGCCGACCTGCTCGACATCCGCAACTTCGGTGCGAAGTCGATCGACGAGGTCAAGGCGAAGCTGGCGGGCATGGGTCTCGCGCTGAAGGACTCGCCCCCCGGATTCGACCCCACCGCCGCGGCGGACGCGTTCGGCGCGGACGACGACGCGGACGCCGGGTTCGTGGAGACCGAGCAGTACTGAGCGCTCCGCGAGGAGGCCGGTTCAACGGCTGCGGGCCCGTTGTGGCTGGTCGCGCAGTTCCCCGCGCCCCTTTGGGGCGCGGGTCTTCCGGCGCTTGCGAGAGCGACCGGATCTCCGACGGGCAACCGCCCGCTCGGATACTGACCCCGGTACCTGATACGGCCGGGGCAGACACCTAGGAGAAACACCATGCCGAGGCCCACCAAGGGTGCCCGTATGGGCGGCAGCGCCGCGCACGAGAAGCTGCTCCTCGCGAACCTCGCGAAGGCGCTGTTCGAGCACGGCCGCATCACCACCACCGAGGCGAAGGCGCGCAAGCTGCGTCCGTACGCCGAGCGTCTGGTCACCAAGGCGAAGAAGGGCGACCTTCACAACCGCCGTCAGGTGCTCCAGGTCATCACGGACAAGAGCATCGTCCACACGCTCTTCACCGAGATCGGCCCGCGGTACGAGAACCGTCCCGGTGGCTACACCCGCATCACCAAGATCGGTAACCGCCGTGGGGACAACGCGCCCATGGCCGTCATCGAGCTGGTCGAGGCGCTGACGGTGCAGCAGACCGCGGTCGGCGAGGCCGAGGCCGCAACGAAGCGTTCCGCGAAGGACGCGGAGGGCGCTTCCGCTGAGGCGAAGGCGGACCTGTCCAAGGACGAGGCGGTCGAGGCTGCCCCGGCTGAGGAGTCGAAGGACGCGTAAGCGTTCTGGTGGGGACTGTGCGTTTGCGGCTGCGGCTTCGCTGCGGCTGGTCGCGCAGTTCCCCGCGCCCCTGAGGGGCGCTCACGCGGGCCCGTTCCCTTGAGGAGCGGGCCCGCTTTTTGCGTGGGTGAGAGGATCTGTACGTGAGTGACGAAGTGCCTCCCGGGTTCGTGCGTGTCCGTCTCGACCTGTCCTACGACGGGACCGAATTCTCCGGCTGGGCCAAGCAGGCCGGCGGGCGGCGGACCGTGCAGGGGGAGATCGAGGACGCGCTGCGGACCGTGACACGGTCCGGGGGGACGACGTACGAGCTGACCGTGGCCGGGCGGACCGACGCCGGTGTGCACGCACGGGGGCAGGTCGCGCACGTCGATCTGCCGCGCGAGGTGTGGGCCGAGCATCACACGAAGCTGCTCAAGCGGCTCGCCGGGCGGCTGCCGAGGGACGTACGGGTGTGGGCGCTCAGGGAGGCGCCCAGTGGCTTCAACGCCCGCTTCTCCGCGGTCTGGCGGCGCTATGCCTACCGCGTCACCGACAACCCCGGGGGAGTGGACCCGCTGCTGCGCGGCCATGTGCTGTGGCACGACTGGCCGTTGGACGCCGACGCGATGAACGAGGCCGCGCGCGGGCTGCTCGGGGAGCACGACTTCGCCGCGTACTGCAAGAAGCGGGAGGGGGCCACGACCATCCGGACCCTCCAGGAACTGAGCCTGGTGCGGGGCGAGGACGGGATCATCACCGCCACCGTCCGGGCGGACGCCTTCTGCCACAACATGGTGCGCTCGCTGATCGGCGCGCTGCTGTTCGTCGGCGACGGCCACCGCCCGCCGGACTGGCCCGGCAAGGTGCTGGCGGCGGGCGTACGGGACTCGGCCGTCCACGTCGTACGCCCGCACGGCCTGACCCTGGAGGAGGTCGGCTACCCGGCCGACGAACTCCTCGCGGCCCGCAGCAGGGAGGCCCGCAACAAGCGCTCCCTGCCGACGGCCGGCTGCTGCTGAACCAGGGCGGGCCGGCTCAGTCGTCCGCCCGGTCGGAGAGCAGTCCGGACACGGTGTCCGCGGCCTCCTCGGCATCGCGCCCGTCACCACGGGCCGCGGGGGCGAGTCTCTCCAGCCGGGAGGAGGCCAACGGCCCTACCATCGGTGACATCGGTGGGGTCTTCCGTCTGGACGGCAACGGCTACTACGCCAAGCCGCTGCGCAGCGCCAAGCGGCTGCGACGTGCCGCCGTCGGCGGCGGCTACTCGTTCGCCGCCGCCGACGCCTGGGCCTCGCCCCGGCGGCGGATCTGACGGAACGTGAACTCCTGGAGGTCGTCGCCCGTGGCGAAGACGGCCTTGTCCTTCTCCGTCACGTCCTTGCCGTTGGTGAAACCGGCCAGGGTGAAGTAGGCGTAGCGGCCGAGGGCGTTGCGGGTGGAGCGGCAGACCGCGCCGGCACAGAAGTCCTTGACGCCGCCGCCCGACAGCGACTTGACGATGCTCTTGCCGTCGGTCTGCTGCTTGGCCCTGGCAGCCTTCGCCTGGGTGTCGAAGACGGCCACGCCGACCGTCACCGCCACGTCGCCCTTGGTGTAGGTGACCCGGATCAGGCGGGTACAGCCGTTGTCGGTGAGCGCCTTGGGGAGCGTGGCCTTCGCGGCCGAGGCGCAGTTCTCGGTGTCCGCCGTCGGGCCCTTCTTGTACACCGTCTCACCCATGGTCAGCTGGGTGCCCGGGAAGAGGATGTCGGGGCTCAGCGGGGCCTTGTCCTTCGTCGCGCTGGCGATGAAGTCGTTCGGGTCCAGCGGCGGCGGGGCGCTCGTCGGGGCGAACGACGGGACCGTGCCCGAAGGGTTCGGTGTGCCGGAGGCGCCGGGCAGCTGGGAGGAGGCACCCGGCGAGGCCTGGTTGCCGCCGTTCGCCGAGACGACGGCGACCGCCACGGCCGTGCCTATCGCGACGGTGGCCAGTGCGCCGCCGCCTATGAACAGCAACCGGCGCCGCTTGGCGCGGGCTTCGGACGCGTCGGCGAGCGCGGCCCAGTCGGGTGACTGGCCGCCGTCGCCGCCGCTCCACGGCTGCTGGGAATTCGGTTTCCAGGGATCCCACTGCTGCGGAGGTCCCCCCTGCCCAAAGCTCATGGGGCGCATCTTAGACGGGCCAAGGGGTGTGCTGGTCCGACTCAACCGGCCCCGCAGGGCCTAGCGTTGCGCGCATGGTGACGGACAAAAGCGACATCTCGGGGTGGTTGGTACGACCCGCGAGCGGCTGTGCGTGGGCCGGACTGGCGGCCGTACTGGGGGCCCTGACGGTCCATACGGTGCTGGTGACCTCGGGTGGAGGCATGGACAACGCGATCGTCGTGGACGCCGCGCGCACCTGGCTGGACGGTGGGTCGCCGTACGACGATCGGCATTTCCTCTATTTCCCGAGCGCGGTCATGGCCGCCGTGCCGCAGGCGCTGCTGCCGCGGTCCGTGCTCGACGTGCTGGTGCCGGCGGCGGCGACCGTGGCCCTCGTGCTGGGCTGGGCCTGCGCGCTGCGACTGCACCGCGTGCCGTTGCGCAGCAGGCTCGCCGTCCTCGGGCTGCTGGGCCTGGCGGCCGGTTTCGCGCCGTTCGGGCAGGTGGTCCGGCTGGGGAACTGGACCGTGACGGCCGCACTCGCGCTGCCGTTGTGCCTGCTGGCGGCGGGCCGGGGCCGATGGGTCGCGGCGGGCGCGGTCATCGGGGTGGCCGTGGCGGTGAAGCCGCTCCTCGCGCCGATGGCGCTGCTGTTCCTCTTCGCGCGCCGGTGGGGGGCGCTGGCCGTGGTGGTCCTGGTCCCGGCGGTCACCTCCGTGGTGGCGGCACTGTTCCTGCCCGACCCCACGGGTTTCCTCACCCGCACCCTCCCCTTCCTGCTGAGCGGCGACGACGCCTTCGTACGGCTCTACGAGGCGGGGCCGGCGGCCGTGCTGCCCCGGCTCGGCGTGCCCCAGGCCCTGGCCTCGCCGCTCGCGCTGCCGGCGGCCGCCGCGGGAGTGGTGTGCGCGTATCTGCGCTGGCGGGGGCCCGGGCCGGTGGCGCTGCGGCTCACGGAGACGTCGGCGGCGCTGATGCTGTCGGCGTTCCTCGTCTCGCGGCCCTCCTACAACCACTACCTCCTGGTCGTCCTGCCGCTGCTGCTCGCCGGTCTGCCGTACGCCGGGTCGGTGGCCCGAAGGCCCTGGTTCTGGCTCGCGCTGGTGCCGCAGCTGCCGGGGGTGACCTGGCCGTGGCTGGAGTCGGGGAAGCGCCGGGCGTTCCGGGACGCGTTCACGCTGTGCGTCCTGGCCGTGACGGTCGCGTACCACTGCGCGCGGGGCGTGCGCGGGGCTCGCGGGGCGGACGGGGCGCGGGAGGCGCCGGAGGAGCGGCGTGCGGCCGTAGAATCGGTGTAGCCCACCGGCGGCGGGCTCGTTTTGACCCGTCCGGCCGAGCATGGGTATTCTGCATCTCTGTTGTGTGTAGTGGCTTGCTCATTCTCACGTGAGGGGCCCTTACACCGGTCCACCGGACCGATGACCAGCGACCAGCGCGCGGTTTGCGTCACCGTAGTGCGGTCAAGGCTGTCGTGATCGTCTTCGGTGACCTTGTCAGGACCATTCACTGAAGAAGCGAAGGCTACGAACCGTGCGTACGTACAGCCCCAAGCCCGGCGATGTGACGCGCCAGTGGCACGTCATCGACGCTCAGGACATCGTCCTGGGTCGTCTGGCCTCCACTGCGGCCTCCATCCTGCGCGGCAAGCACAAGCCGATCTACGCGCCCCACGTCGACACCGGTGACTTCGTCATCATCATCAACGCGGACAAGGTGCACCTCTCCGGCAACAAGCGGACCCAGAAGATGGCGTACCGCCACTCGGGTTACCCGGGTGGTCTGCGCTCCGTCCGCTACGACGAGCTGCTCGCCAAGAACCCCGAGAAGGCCATCGAGAAGGCCGTCAAGGGCATGCTCCCCAAGAACACCCTGGGCCGTCAGATGCTCTCGAAGCTGAAGGTCTACTCGGGCGACCAGCACCCGCACGCTGCCCAGCAGCCGGTGCCGTTCGAGATCACCCAGGTCGCGCAGTAAGTCCGGCCACCCCCTAAGACTGAACAGAATCTGAGGAGCATCGTGGCCGAGACCACTGCCGAGCAGCCGCTCGAAGAGATCGACATCGACAGCTACACCACCGAGTCCGAGGTGCCCGTCGAGGGCGAGTACACCTCGGAGTCCATGGCCTCCCGCTTCGGCGAGCCCCAGCCGGCCGCCGGCCTGGGCCGCCGCAAGAACGCCATCGCCCGCGTCCGGATCGTCCCGGGCACCGGCAAGTGGAAGATCAACGGTCGCACCCTTGAGGACTACTTCCCGAACAAGGTGCACCAGCAGGAAGTCAACGAGCCCTTCAAGGTGCTCGAGCTCGAAGGCCGTTACGACGTCATCGCCCGCATCGCGGGTGGCGGTGTCTCCGGTCAGGCCGGTGCGCTCCGTCTCGGTGTCGCCCGTGCGCTGAACGAGGCGGACGTCGACAACAACCGCGGCGCGCTGAAGAAGGCCGGCTTCCTCAAGCGCGACGACCGTGCGGTCGAGCGCAAGAAGGCCGGTCTGAAGAAGGCCCGTAAGGCCCCGCAGTACAGCAAGCGCTAGTCACAAGGCGCTCGCGCGTACTCCGAACGCCCCGGCGGCACGCCACAGTGCTGCCGGGGCGTTCGTTTATTCAACGCCGTGGGCGTATAACGGCACAAGGCGCTCAAACGCTAGTGTGATCGGATGGTCGGGCGTCGGGCATGACCGCTGCGGTGCATGCCCGCAGATGCGGAGCCGCACTCGCATCGCGACCGCCGAACACATCACAAGCTTCGTCAGTGGCACAACCGTCGGCCGTACGGGTGGGTCCACAGCCTCGGCAGGACCTCTGACGGGTCCGGCGCCCCGGCGGGACCTCGGTGGCGGAGCCCTGGTTCGGCTTCCGATACTGACGCTTCCTCAGGAGGACAAGTGGGACGACTCTTCGGCACGGACGGTGTGCGCGGTGTCGCCAACGCGGACCTGACGGCGGAGATGGCGCTCGGCCTGTCCGTCGCCGCCGCGCATGTACTGGCCGAGGCGGGCACGTTCGAAGGGCACCGGCCCACCGCCGTGGTCGGGCGTGACCCGCGCGCGTCCGGAGAGTTCCTCGAGGCCGCCGTGGTCGCGGGCCTCGCGAGTGCGGGCGTGGACGTCCTGCGCGTCGGCGTGCTGCCGACACCGGCGGTCGCGTACCTCACCGGCGCGCTCCGCGCCGACCTCGGTGTGATGCTCTCCGCGAGCCACAACGCCATGCCGGACAACGGCATCAAGTTCTTCGCCCGCGGCGGTCACAAGCTCGCCGACGAGCTGGAGGGCCGGATCGAGTCCGTGTACGAGGAGCACCGCACCGGTGCCCCCTGGGACCGCCCGACCGGCGCCGGCGTCGGCCGCGTGCGGGACTACGAGGACGGGCTGGACAAGTACGTCGCCCATCTCGTCGGCGTGCTCCCCAACCGGCTGGACGGTCTGAAGATCGTCCTCGACGAGGCGCACGGCGCCGCCGCGAAGGTCTCGCCGGAGGCGTTCACGCGGGCCGGGGCCGAGGTCGTCACCATCGGCGCCGACCCGGACGGGCTCAACATCAACGACGGCTGCGGCTCGACCCACCTCGGTCAGCTGAAGGCCGCGGTCGTCGAGCACGGAGCCGCGCTGGGCATCGCGCACGACGGCGACGCCGACCGGTGCCTGGCCGTGGACCACACCGGTGAGGAGGTCGACGGCGACCAGATCCTCGCGGTGCTGGCGCTGGCGATGCGGGAGCGGTCCGCGCTGCGGTCCGACACCGTCGTCGCGACGGTGATGTCCAACCTGGGCTTCAAGCTGGCCATGGAGCGCGAGGGTATCCAGCTCGTGCAGACCGCTGTCGGGGACCGGTACGTCCTCGAGGAGATGAAGAACAAGGACTACGCCCTCGGTGGGGAGCAGTCCGGCCACGTCATCATCCTGGACCACGCGACGACCGGTGACGGCACGCTCACCGGTCTGCTGCTCGCCGCGCGGGTCGCGGGCAGCGGGCGGCCGCTGCGGGAGCTGGCGTCGGTGATGGAGCGTCTCCCACAGGTGCTCATCAACGTGCCGGACGTGGACAAGTCCCGGGTGAAGACCTCCGCGGAACTCGCTGCCGCGGTGGGTGAGGCGGAGCGTGAGCTGGGTGAGACGGGGCGCGTGCTCCTTCGGTCCTCGGGCACGGAACCGCTGGTCCGCGTCATGGTCGAGGCCGCGGACATCGACCAGGCACGGTCGGTGGCGGGGCGGCTGGCGGACGCGGTGAAGTCGGCGCTGGGGTAGCCGGGGGTGCGGGCGGGACGCCTGCGGTGAAGTCCGCCGCCGGGGTGGTCGGCGGCCAGGGAGGCCCGGGCCCACCGCCCATCCGGCCGGCGCCGACACCGGCAGCCGATGGAGCCCCGGGCTGTACAGCCCATGACCGCCCCGTGAGTCCGGCTACAGCTTGCGCAGGCTGAGGCGCTGGACCTTGTGGTCCGGGCCCTTGCGCAGGATCAGCGTGGCCCGGCCCCGGGTGGGGGCGATGTTCTCCACCAGGTTCGGCTTGTTGATGGTGCGCCACATCGTGCGGGCGTAGTCGAGGGCCTCCTCCTCGGAGACCTGGGTGTACGTGCGGAAGTACGAGGACGGATCCTGGAACGCCGTCTCGCGCAGCCGCTTGAAGCGGTGGAGGTACCAGCGCTCGATGTCCTCGGTGCGGGCATCGACGTACACGCTGAAGTCGAAGTAGTCGGCGAGGCCGACGCGGGTGCGGCCGTCCTGGCCGGGCAGCGCGGGCTGGAGGACGTTGAGCCCTTCGACGATCAGGATGTCCGGGCGGCGCACGGTGAGCTTCTCGCCGGGGACGATGTCGTAGATCAGGTGGGAGTAGACGGGGGCGGTGACCTCGCTCTTGCCCGCCTTGATGTCGGCGACGAAGCGGGTGAGCGCGCGGCGGTCGTAGGACTCGGGGAACCCTTTGCGCGACATCAGGCCGCGCTCCTGGAGTTCCTCGGTCGGCAGCAGGAAGCCGTCCGTCGTCACCAGCTCCACGCGCGGATGCTCCGGCCAGCGCGACAGCAGGGCGCGGAGCAGTCGGGCGACCGTGGACTTGCCGACGGCGACGGAGCCGGCGACCCCTATGACGAAGGGCGTGCCGGACTGGGAGCCCTGCTCCCCGAGGAACGTGTTCAGCGCGCCTCGCAGGCCCTCGGTGGCGCCGACGTAGAGATTGAGCAGCCGGGACAGCGGGAGGTAGATGTCCCGCACCTCGTCGAGGTCGATGACGTCACCGAGACCGCGTAGCTGTTCGACCTCCCCTGCCGACAGCGGCAATGGCGTCTTCTCGCGCAGCGCGCTCCATTCGGCGCGCGTGAGATCGAGGTAGGGAGTCGCCTCCGGCCGCTGCCGGTGGGCGCTCCGGGGTATCGGGGAGACCGGAGAGATCACATTCCATTGTTAACGGAGTTCGAATGGGGCGACAGGTGGGCTGCGTCACGCTCACCCGTCGCCGGGGCCGGTCCGAGATCACGTGGCGATCACGAGGGTGTACCGGGTGGTGATCCGGTGATCATTTGTGCGTCCGCTGTGTTTACAGTGCGCGCTATGCGTTGCGGTCCCTCCGCATCTTCGAGAAAGAGTTTTCCGTGAGAACCAGTCCCGTCCGTCGTACCGTGCTCGCCGCTTCCGCTGCCGCGCTCGCCCTGCTCGTCACCGCCTGCGGTGGCTCCGGTGACGAGAAGAAGGCCGACGACAGCAAGGGCAAGGCCGACGCGACCGCCTCCACCGCCCCGGCGGGCAAGGCGCTCACCGCCGCCGAGCTGGAGAAGGCCGCGCTCGCCCAGTCGGACGTCAAGAACGGCAAGGTCGCCACCAAGCTCCCGGCGACGGACGACATCGCCAAGGACCAGGTGAAGGCGGACGACGCGGCCTGTCTGCCGCTGGCCCACGCCCAGGCCGGTGTGGCCCAGGGTGAGCCGGCCGCGACCGTGAAGCGGTCCTGGACGGGCGAGCCCGTGAAGCCCTCCGAGGGCACGGACCCCGAGGACGCCCTGATGGCCGCCCTCGACGTGGACAAGATGCTGGTCAACCTCGCCTCTTACGAGGGCGAGGGCGCCGTGCAGGCGATGAAGGGCCTGGCCGCCGCCGCCGAGAAGTGCGCGGGCGGCTTCACCGCCACCGTGACCGGTGAGAAGGCCGAGGTCGTCAAGGTCGCCACCACCGCCGCGCCCGAGGGCGGGGACGAGGGCACCGCCATCACCCTGACCGTGGCCGCCGACGAGGACGTCAAGGCCCCGAACAAGATCGTCGTCGTTCGCAAGGGCGCCACCCTGGTCTCCTTCAGCGCCGTCAACCTCGCCGCCATGGCCACCGGTGAGGACTTCGAGGTCCCGGCGGACGTCGTCGCCGCCCAGGTCGGCAAGCTCGGCTGAGGTACCCCGTTTCCGTTCCCACCGGTGTCTCGTGCACCGGTGGGAATTTCCGATTTCGGGCAGGCGGTGGCCGTTTGCGGCGGCGGAGGGATCGTAGGCTGCCGGTCATGTGCGGAATCGTGGGATACGTGGGGCCGCAGTCGGCGCTGGACGTCGTGACGGCCGGACTGAAACGACTGGAGTACCGGGGCTACGACTCGGCGGGCGTCGCCGTACAGGCCGACGGCGGACTGGCCACGGCGAAGCGGGCCGGAAAGCTGGTCAACCTCGAGAAGGAACTGGCCGACCGGCCTTTGCCGGCCGGCACCACCGGCATCGGCCACACCCGTTGGGCCACGCACGGCGGCCCGACCGACGCCAACGCCCATCCGCACCTCGACAACGCGGGGCGCGTCGCCGTCGTCCACAACGGCATCATCGAGAACTTCGCCGTCCTGCGCGAGGAGTTGACCGAGCGAGGCCACGACCTCCACTCCGAGACGGACACCGAGGTCGTCGCCCATCTGCTCGCCGAGGAGTTCTCCGTCTGCGCGGACCTCGCGGAGGCGATGCGGCTGGTGTGCCGGCGCCTGGAGGGCGCGTTCACCCTGGTCGCCGTCCATGCCGACGAGCCGGACGTGGTCGTCGGCGCGCGCCGCAACTCGCCGCTGGTGGTGGGTGTGGGGGAGGGGGAGGCCTTCCTCGCCTCCGACGTCGCCGCCTTCATCGCGCACACCCGGGACGCCATCGAGCTGGGGCAGGACCAGGTGGTCGAGCTGCGCCGCGAAGCGGTGACCGTCACCGACTTCGACGGGGGCGCGGCCGACGTCCGCGCGTACCACATCGACTGGGACGCCTCCGCCGCCGAGAAGGGCGGATACGACTACTTCATGCTCAAGGAGATCGCCGAGCAGCCGAAGGCGGTCGCCGACACCCTGCTGGGCCGCATCGACGGGTCGGGTTCGCTGACGCTGGACGAGGTCCGGATTCCGGCGGGTGTGCTGCGCGAGGTCGACAAGGTCGTCATCGTCGCCTGCGGTACGGCCTTCCACGCCGGGCTGATCGCCAAGTACGCCATTGAGCACTGGACGCGGATCCCGTGCGAGGTGGAACTGGCGAGCGAGTTCCGCTACCGGGACCCGATCCTCGACCAGCAGACCCTGGTCATCGCCATCTCCCAGTCCGGCGAGACCATGGACACGCTGATGGCGCTGCGCCACGCACGTGAGCAGGGCGCCAAGGTCCTCGCGATCTGCAACACCAACGGTTCCACGATCCCGCGCGAGTCGGACGCGGTGTTGTACACGCATGCCGGGCCGGAGGTCGCGGTCGCCTCGACCAAGGCGTTCCTGACCCAGCTGGTCGCCTGCTATCTGGTCGCGCTGTACCTGGGCCAGGTGCGCGGCACCAAGTGGGCCGACGAGATCCGCGCGGTGGTGCGGGACCTGGCCTCGGTCTCCGGTGCGGTGGACCGGGTCCTGGAGACCATGGAACCAGTACGGGAGCTGGCGCGTTCCCTCGCGGCGAAGAACACGGTGCTGTTCCTGGGCCGGCACGTGGGCTATCCGGTGGCGCTGGAGGGGGCTCTGAAGCTGAAGGAGCTCGCCTACATGCATGCGGAGGGTTTCGCGGCGGGCGAGCTGAAGCACGGGCCGATCGCCCTGATCGAGGACGACCTGCCGGTGGTGGTGGTCGTACCGTCGCCGCGGGGGCGGTCCGTCCTGCACGACAAGATCGTCTCCAACATTCAGGAGATCCGGGCGCGTGGTGCGCGGACGATCGTCATCGCGGAGGAGGGGGACGAGGCGGTGGTGCCGTACGCGGATCACCTGATCCGGATTCCGGTCACCCCCACGCTGCTCCAGCCGCTGGTGGCGACGGTGCCGTTGCAGGTGTTCGCGTGCGAGCTGGCGACGGCCCGGGGCAACGAGGTGGACCAGCCGCGCAATCTGGCGAAGTCGGTCACGGTGGAGTAGGCGCGGTCGGCGTCCGCGGGGCTCGGTCCGGAACGCTCGTGGGGATGGGTCGTGAGGAATCCGGTGGTCGGCGCTCCCTGCGTGGCGCCGATCACGGTGGGGCTTGGTGGAGGGGGAGTGTGTGACGCTGGGCCGGGGTGGTGAAGGATGGAGTCCGTGAGACCCGAAGAAGCTGCAGAACCGCGTCGGCGGACCCTGCGCAAGGTGTTCACCCCGATGCGGGTGGCGGTGGCGGGCGTCGTCGCGGCGGCCGTGGTGTCCGCCTTCCTCGTGGTGGATTCCCACAGGATCGATTCCGCTCCCCGGGGCGGGACGTCCCAGTGTTCCGACGTCGTGGATCTGCTCCCCGACGAGGCCGGCGCGCACGCGCGTGACTGGGCTCTCGGTGACGGTGTCGCCTCGTGGGGCGACCGCTCGCTGGTGCTGCGCTGCGGGGTCGAGGAGCTCCAGCCCAATATCGACCTCTGTGTTTCGGCGGACGGGGTCGACTGGGTCCTGGACGAGGACAGGCTGAAAGCGGAGGGCGTGAGTGTGCTCACGACCTATGGGCGCTCCCCGGCGGTGGAACTCAGTTACGACGGCCCGCGGGAGGACGTCGGCGGAATACTCGTCGAGCTCAATGAATCGGTCGACTGGATTCCGCAGCGGCGCCGGTGCATCGGGGCCGGTGACACCTTGTAAGGGGCTTTGCGGGGCCGATCCGGCCGGCCGCCGTAGGGTGCCCGTATGAGCATCATCGGAGTCGGCATCGACGTGGCCGAGATCGACCGGTTCGCCGCCTCGCTGGAGCGGACGCCCGCGCTGGCTCAGCGGCTCTTCCTGGACAGCGAACGGCTGCTGCCCGGCGGGGAGCGGCGCGGTGTCGCCTCCCTCGCCGCGCGGTTCGCCGCCAAGGAGGCGTTGGCCAAGGCGTTGGGTGCGCCCGCGGGACTGTCATGGACCGATGTCGAGGTGTGGTGCGAGGACAGTGGGCAGCCGCGGCTGCGGGTCCGGGGGACGGTGGCGGCCCGCGCGGCCGAACTGGGCGTGCGGTCCTGGCACGTGTCCCTCAGCCATGACGCCGGAGTGGCGTCGGCGGTCGTCGTCGCGGAGGGATGAGGTCGTCGTATGAGGGTGTTGCTCGCCTTTCCCGGGGCCGGGGTCGACCTGCCGGTCTGGGGCGACGCGTTCCTCGTCGTCGCCGCCGTGCTCACCGTCGTCTTCACCCTCCTACGGCTGATCCGCGGGCGTCGCCGGTGACTCCCTTACGGTTGTTCTCGTACGGCGGTGCGTGCTCCGCCTGAACCGGGGTAGACGCATCGAGCCGGTGCCCGGACGGGTGCCGATGGATTTGGGAGGGCTTACTGTGACGTCGACGATGGCGAGGACGGACCGAGCTCAGAGCGTGACCGAGCTGCCGGAGATCGCCGATCCCGGCCAGGTCGCGCCGCAGGACGCCCGGGAGCTCTCCAAGCAGTTCTTCCGCCGGCTCACGGAGCTGGAGGAGGGCACGCACGAGTACCAGTACGCGCGCAACACGCTGATCGAGATGAACATGTCCCTCGTCCGCTACGCGGCGGGCCGGTTCCGCAGCCGCGGGCCGGAGGAGATGGAGGACATCGTCCAGGTCGGCATGATCGGTCTGATCAAGGCGATCGACCGGTTCGAGCTGTCCCGCGAGGTGGAGTTCACCTCCTTCGCGATCCCTTACATCGTCGGTGAGATCAAGCGCTTCTTCCGGGACACCTCCTGGTCCGTGCACGTGCCGCGGCGCCTTCAGGAGGCCCGGGTGCAGCTCGCCCGTGCCACCGAGGAACTGCGCAGCCGGCTGGGCCGTACGCCCACGACCGCCGAACTCGCCCAGCTGATGAGCCTGACCGAGGCCGAGGTCAACGAGGCCCGGATCGCCTCCAACGGCTACAACTCCTCCTCCCTCGACGCCACCATCGGCAGTGAGCCGGACGGCGAGAGCGTGCTCGCGGACTTCATCGGGGCCGAGGACGCCGCGCTGGAGCTCGTCGAGGACTTCCACGCGCTCGCGCCGATGATCGCCGACCTGGACGAGCGTGAGCGCAAGATCGTTCACTGGCGGTTCGTGGAGGAGCTGACGCAGGCGGAGATCGGTGAGCGGCTGGGCTGCTCCCAGATGCACGTGTCGCGGCTGCTCTCGCGGACGCTGAAGCGGCTGCGGGCGGGGATGCTCAGCACGAGCTGAGGCGACGACGGGTGTGCGTGGGCGGGGGGGGGGGGGGGGGGGGGGGGGGGGGGGGGGGGGGGGGGGGGGGGGGGAGGGGGGGGGGGGGGGGGGGGGGTGGGGGGTGGGGGGGGGGGGGGGGCCCCCCCCCCCCCCCCGCGGTCACCGTGCCGATGGCCAGGCGGTCGACGCCGTAGGTCTCCACGGCGTGGCTGGACGCGCCGGAGACGTAGACGTTGTCGATGCGCACGTTGCGCGTCCACTGGCTGGTGTCGCCCCGGTTGTCGATGCGGACGCCGAGGCCGCGCGAGAGGCGCATGTCGATCTGGCCCAGGACCACGTTCTGCACGTTGCGCAGGAAGATGCCGTTCAGCGGGGTGCCGGTGACGTTGAGGTGCTGCACCTCGATGTCGCGGGTGACAGGAGTTGACGGGCCGTCTGCGGGAGACTCGGACGCATGCGTACTGCGTACAGCGTGGAGACGGTCAGGACGGCGGAGCGGGAACTGATGGCGCGACTGCCGGAGGGTGCGCTGATGCGACGCGCGGCCGCCGGGCTCGCCTCGGCCTGCGCGGATGTGCTGGGGCGGGTGTACGGCAGCAGGGTCGTCCTGCTGGTCGGCAGCGGGGACAACGGGGGTGACGCCCTGTACGCCGGTGCCCGGCTGGCCCGGCGCGGCGCGGGGGTGAGCGCGGTACTGCTCGCGCCGGAGCGTGCCCACGCGGGCGGGCTCGCGGCGTTGCGCCGGGCGGGGGGCCGGGTGGTGGGGACGGACGGGGCCGCCGCGCTCGTGGGACGGGCCGATCTCGTCGTCGACGGCATCGTCGGGATCGGCGGTACGGGCGGGCTGCGCCCGGATGCGGTACCGCTCGCCGAGGCCGCCGAGCGGGCGCGGGCGGCGGTGGTCGCCGTCGATCTGCCGAGCGGGGTGGACGCGGACAGCGGCGAGGTGCGGGGGAGGGCGCTGCGGGCCGACCTCACGGTGACGTTCGGGACGCACAAACCGGGGCTGCTGATCGATCCGGCGCGGGAGTACGCGGGGGCGGTGCGGCTGGTCGACATCGGGCTGTCGCTCCCCGAGGAGCCGGAGGTGGAGGCGTTGCAGCACGCGGACGTGGCCCGGTTGCTGCCGGTGCCGGCCGCCGGGAGCGACAAGTACCGGCGGGGCGTCGTCGGCATCGCGGCCGGGTCCTCCCGTTATCCGGGGGCCGCGGTGCTCGCGGTGGCGGGCGCGCTGCGGGGCGGGGCGGGGGCCGTACGGTACGTCGGTCCCGCCGGGAAGGCCGTGATCGCCCGCTTCCCCGAGACGCTGGTGTCGGACCGGGGGCCGAGGCACGCGGGGCGGGTGCAGGCGTGGGTGGTCGGACCGGGGGCCGGGGACGACGCGGCGACGGTCGCGGAGCTGCTGGCGGCGGACGTCCCGGTGCTGATCGACGCGGACGGGCTGCGGCTGGCGGACGCGTCGGCGGTACGGGGGCGGCGGGCGCCGACGTTGATGACCCCGCATGCGGGGGAGGCCGCCGCGCTGCTCGGTGTCGAGCGGGAGCAGGTCGAGGAGGGTCGGCTGGCGGCGGTGCGGGAGCTGGCGGGGCGGTACGGGGCGACGGTGCTGTTGAAGGGGTCCACGACGTTGGTCGCTGGTGCTGGTGCTGGTGCTGGTGCTGGTGCTGGTGCTGGTGCTGGTGCTGGTGCGGGCGGTGGCGTCGGCGGTGGTGGGGGCGGTGGGCCCGTGCGGGTGAATCCGACGGGGACGTCGTGGTTGGCCACGGCGGGGAGTGGTGACGTGCTGTCGGGTCTCGGGGGGTCGTTGCTGGCGGCGGGGCTGTCGGCGGTGGACGCGGCGAGTGCGGCGGCGTATCTGCACGGGCTGGCGGGCCGGTTCGCGGCGGACGGGGCTCCAGTGGGGGCGCGGGATGTGGCGGAGCGGGTCGCGGAGGCGTGGCGGAGTGTGGTGCGGGGGTGAGAGGGGGAGCGGGGGAGGGGGTGTTGCGCGGGTGGGGGAGGGAGGGGCGGGGGGCTGATTGCGGTGCTCTGAGAGACTGTGCGGGATGAACGAGACAGTTGCCCCGACAGGCGCGGAGCTGCGGGCCCGTGCCGAGATCGACCTGGCCGCCGTGCGGGCCAATGTGCGGGCCCTGCGTGAGCGCGCGCCCGGCGCCGCCCTCATGGCCGTCGTCAAGGCCGACGGGTACGGGCACGGCGCGGTCGCCTGCGCCCGGGCCGCTGTCGAGGCCGGGGCGACCTGGCTGGGCACCGCCACCCCGCAGGAGGCGCTCGCGCTGCGCGCGCCCGGTGCCGGGCTGCCGGATCACGTACGGATCATGTGCTGGCTGTGGACACCCGGCGGGCCCTGGCGGGAGGCGATCGAGGCCGGTGTCGACGTGTCCCTGAGCGGGATGTGGGCGCTGGACGAGGTCACACGGGCCGCGCGTCTCGCGGGGCGGCCCGCGCGGGTGCAGCTGGAGACCGACACCGGGCTGGGACGTGGCGGCTGCCAGCCCGGCGACTGGGCGGAACTGGTCGCGGGGGCGCTGCGCGCCGAGGCCGAGGGGCTGCTGCGGATCACCGGCCTGTGGTCCCACTTCGCCTGCGCCGACGAGCCCGGGCATCCCTCCATCGCCGCCCAGCTGTCCCGGTTCCGGGAGATGATCGCGTACGCGGAGGGCCGGGGCCTCGACCCCGAGGTGCGGCACATCGCCAACTCGCCCGCCACCCTCACCCTCCCCGAGAGCCACTTCGATCTCGTCCGGCCCGGCATCGCGCTGTACGGTGTCTCGCCCAGCCCCGCGATCGGCACCTCCGCCGACTTCGGACTGCGTCCGGTGATGACCCTGACCGCCTCGCTGGCCCTGGTGAAGCACGTCCCCGGCGGCCACGGTGTCGGGTACGGCCACCATTACGTCACCCCGGGCGCGACCACCCTCGGGCTGGTCCCGCTCGGCTACGCGGACGGCATCCCGCGGCACGCCTCCTCCGCCGGACCGGTGCTGGTCGAGGGCAAGTGGCGTACGGTCGCGGGGCGGGTCGCGATGGACCAGTTCACCGTCGACCTGGGCGGGGACCTCCCGGGGGCGGGCGCCGAGGCCGTGCTCTTCGGCCCCGGCGACCGCGGCGAGCCCACCGCCGAGGACTGGGCGCAGGCGGCCGGGACCATCGCGTACGAGATCGTCACGCGGATCGGAACCCGCGTTCCGCGCGTCCATGTGAACGAGGATCCGGTCGGTGGCCCGAGGGGGAGCGGTACGTGAGCGAGAGCATCACGGAGGCCGTGGCCTCCGCGGCGGAGGTGTCCCGCGGGGGCTGGCGCCGGGCCACCGGCGTCGCGGGCGTCGCGATAGGCGTGCTCGCGACCGGCGCCGCCGCGGGCGTCGCCATAGAGCGGATGACGGTCGGCCGGGGCATGCGCAAGAAGGCCAGACTCGCCCTCGACTCCGCCGGACCGTACGGCTCGATGCGCGGCACACCCGGCAAGGCGTACGCCGATGACGGCACCGAGCTGTACTACGAGGTCGACGACCTCGACCCCGACCCGGAGGCGACGCCCGCCCGGCGGCGTCGGCTGTTCGGCCGCAAGTCCCCGGCTCCGGTGACCGTCGTCTTCAGCCACGGCTACTGCCTCAACCAGGACTCCTGGCACTTCCAGCGGGCCGCGCTCAAGGGCGTCGTACGGACCGTGTACTGGGACCAGCGCAGCCACGGCCGCTCGGCGCGGGGCGCGGCCCAGACGGAACGGGGCGAGCCGGTCACGATCGATCAGCTGGGGCGCGACCTGAAGGCCGTCATCGACGCGGCGGCGCCCGAGGGGCCCGTGGTGCTCGTCGGTCACTCCATGGGCGGGATGACGGTGATGGCCCTCGCCGAGCAGTATCCGGAGCTGATGCTGGAGCGGTGCGTCGGTGTCGCCCTGGTCGGTACGTCGTCGGGGCGGCTCGGCGAGGTCAACTTCGGGCTGCCGGTGGCCGGTGTCAACGCGGTGCGGCGATTGCTGCCGGGGGTGCTGAAGGCGCTGGGGCAGCGGGCCGAACTGGTGGAGAAGGGGCGCCGGGCCACCGCGGACCTGTTCGCGGGGATCATCAAGCGGTACTCGTTCGCGTCCCGGGACGTGGACCCGGCCGTCGTCCGGTTCGCCGAGCGGATGATCGAGGGCACGCCCATCGACGTGGTCGCCGAGTACTACCCGGCGTTCGACGACCACGACAAGACCGAGGCCCTCGCCCACTTCACCGGACTTCCGGCGCTGGTGCTGGCCGGGACCCAGGACCTGGTGACGCCCAGTGAACACAGCGAGGCGATCGCCGACATGCTCCCCGACGGGGAACTGGTGCTGGTCCCGGACGCCGGACACCTGGTCATGCTGGAGCACCCGGAGGTGGTCACCGACCGGCTCGCCGACCTGCTCGTCCGCGCGGGTGCGATACCCGCGGGCGTTACGGTGGGTGGCTATGGAAGCAGCAGCACCGCAGAACCCGGCTGAACAGGGGCCGGCCGCGAACTCCGTCGAGCTGACCGTCACCTCCCCCGAGCAGATGCGTGAACTGGGGCGCAGGCTCGCCAAGCTGTTGCGCGCGGGCGACCTCGTCCTGCTCTCGGGCGAGCTCGGCGCGGGCAAGACGACGCTGACCCGGGGGCTCGGCGAGGGGCTCGGCGTGCGGGGCGCGGTCACCTCCCCGACGTTCGTGATCGCCCGCGTGCACCCGTCGCTGGGGGACGGTCCACCGCTGGTGCACGTCGACGCGTACCGGCTGGCCGGCGGGCTGGACGAGATGGAGGACCTGGACCTCGACGTCTCGCTGCCGGAGTCGGTGATCGTCGTGGAGTGGGGCGAGGGGAAGGTCGAGGAGCTGACCGACGACCGGCTGCGGATCGGCATCCACCGGGCGGTCGGGGACACCACGGACGAGGTGCGGCAGGTGACCGTGACCGGTCTGGGCGCGCGGTGGGCGGGGGCCGGCCTGAGCGTGCTGTCGGCCTGAGCGGGTGCGGCGCCGTACCTGGTTGCGATCCTCCTGGTGAAGCGCCCTGCGGACCTCGTTCCGACACAGTGTCGGCAAAGTGTTGCGTTCGGTGTCCTCGGCGTGGTCACATGGTATCCAGTTCGTAGTTAGGTCTGCCTAACCACGTCCGCCCCCGGCCTTCAGGAGGCGTCCATGCCGGCCACCCAGAACTCTCGTGAGGCCACGGCGCAGCCGCAGTCGCTTTCCGGGGTGCCCATGCGTGATCTGCTCGCCGCCTGCGCCGCCGCGGCGGCGGTCTCCACCCCGCCGCGCGCTCCCGAGCCGCGCGCCCCCGAGTCCCGGCGCTCCGAGCCGGTCCGGAACCACCGCGAGGCGGCGTAGCCCCGGGGTTCCGGGGGCGGCGGCCGTCCGTCCGGTCGTCGCGTCCCCGGGTTCTACGGGACGACGACGACCGTGCGTCCGATCGTCGCGAACTTCCACATGGCCGCGCCGTCCGCGCGCGTCTCGCGGATGCCGCCCGTGCGCTCCCGCGGGTCGAGCGCCGGCGCCGCACCGTCGACCGCCGCGCTGAACCCGATCGCCGTGCCGTCCACGCCGGCGAAGCGCACGACGTGCTCGATCGGAACACCGTCCGATCCGGTGACCGCCCCGGACCGGGACGTGACCCGGTAGGTGCCGGGAGCCGGGTCCACCGTGCTGGGGCTGACCCCGAAGGTGTGCCGCACCGTGTCCCCGTCCTCCACCAGCCACACCCGGTCGCCCTTCAGCGAGTACACGACCCGTTTGCCCCTTCCCGACCACGCGGGCAGTGCGGTGGGGTGGTCCTTGTCCGGCAGCGCCTTGCGTGCGGCCCCCGCCGCCCCGGCCGCCGCGGCGCGGCGCAGCTCGGGCGGGACGTTCGCCGACGCCTGGTGGCCGAGGAAGCCGACCGTCGAGAGGGCCGCCGCGGTCAGCCCCGCCACGACCATCGAGCTGGTGCCTGACACCGCCGTCACCTCTGTCCAGATCTGCTCCGCTATGTACGTATACCGACCGACGGTAGCAGTACGTGACCGTCCACCCGGTGCGGCCGTGGCCGGGGCGCGGGAGCCGTAGGCTGTTTGCGTGCTCTTGCTCGCTCTGGATACCGCAACCCCCGCCGTCACCGTCGCGCTGCACGACGGCGACGACGTCATCGCCTCGTCCAGCCAGGTGGATGCCCGCCGGCACGGCGAGCTGCTGCTCCCGGCGGTCGACCGGGTCCTCGCCGAGGCAGGCCTGCGGCTGGACGCCGTCACCGGGATCGTCGTCGGCGTCGGACCGGGCCCGTACACCGGACTGCGGGTCGGCCTGATGACGGCGGACACCTTCGGGCTCGCGCTCGGTGTGCCCGTGCACGGCGTGTGCACGCTGGACGGCCTCGCCTACGCGGCCGACCTGGAGGGCCCCTTCGTCGTGGCGACCGACGCCCGCCGCAAGGAGGTCTACTGGGCGCGCTACGCCGACTCGCGCACCCGCCTCACCGAGCCGGCCGTGGACCGGCCCGCCGACATCGCCGGGGAGGTCGCGGGCCTGCCCGCGGTCGGCGCCGGCGCGCTGCTCTACCCGGACACCTTCCCCAAGGCGCACGAGCCCGAGCACGTGACCGCGGCGGCGCTGGCCCGGCTGGCCGTGGAGCGGCTCGCGGCGGGCGGGGAGCTGCCCGCGCCCCGGCCGCTGTACATGCGCCGGCCCGATGCCCAGGTCCCCAAGAACTACAAGGTGGTCACCCCCAAGTGACGGGAACCGAGACGGCCGTGCTGCGTGAGATGCGCTGGTGGGACATCGACTCCGTACTGGAGCTGGAGCGGAACCTGTTCCCCGAGGACGCCTGGTCGCGCGGGATGTTCTGGTCCGAGCTGGCCCATGCGCGCGGGCCCGGGGCGACCCGGCACTATGTCGTGGCCCAGGAGGGCGACCGGATCGTCGGGTACGCGGGCCTGACCACATCCGGCGCGGAGTCCGAAGGTGGCGGCTCCGCCGAGGGGGCCGACATCCAGACCGTCGCCGTCACCCGGGACCACTGGGGCACCGGCCTGGGCTCACTGCTGCTGACCGAACTGCTGCGGGCGGCGACCGTGTTCGAGTGCGCGGAAGTGATGCTGGAGTGCCGGGTCGACAACGTCCGCGCCCAGAAGCTCTACGAGCGCTTCGGCTTCGAGGTCATCGGGGTCCGGCGCGGCTACTACCAGCCGGGGAACGTGGACGCCCTGGTGATGCGCCTGACCGATCCGTCCACCTCAGTGAACCCGGCGAGTCCCGTCGACGGGAACGGCGTACAAGGAACCGAGACCCATGGCTGACGAACCCCTGGTACTGGGGATCGAGACCTCCTGCGACGAGACCGGTGTCGGCATCGTGCGCGGGACCACCCTGCTGGCGGACGCCGTCGCCTCCAGCGTCGACGAGCACGCCCGCTTCGGCGGCGTCGTCCCGGAGGTCGCCTCCCGCGCCCACCTGGAGGCGATGGTCCCCACCATCGAGCGTGCCCTGAGGGAGGCGGGCGTCGGCGCCCGCGACCTCGACGGCATCGCCGTCACCGCCGGTCCCGGGCTGGCCGGCGCGCTGCTGGTCGGCGTCTCGGCGGCCAAGGCGTACGCCTACGCCCTCGGCAAGCCGCTCTACGGCGTCAACCATCTCGCCTCCCACATCTGCGTCGACCAGCTGGAGCACGGCGCGCTGCCCGAGCCGACGATGGCCCTGCTGGTCTCCGGCGGCCACTCCTCGCTCCTGCTGTCCGCGGACATCACCTCCGACGTCCGGCCCCTCGGCGCGACCATCGACGACGCGGCCGGCGAGGCCTTCGACAAGATCGCCCGCGTGATGGACCTGGGCTTCCCCGGCGGCCCGGTCATCGACCGCTACGCCCGCGAGGGCGACCCGGACGCGATCGCGTTCCCGCGCGGACTGACCGGCCCCCGGGACCCGGCGTACGACTTCTCCTTCTCCGGGCTGAAGACGGCCGTGGCCCGCTGGATCGAGGCCAAGCGGGCGGCCGGGGAGGAGGTGCCGGTGCGTGACGTGTCGGCGTCCTTCCAGGAGGCGGTCGTGGACGTCCTCACCCGCAAGGCCGTACGGGCCTGCAAGGACGAAGGCGTCGACCATCTGATGATCGGCGGCGGAGTGGCCGCCAACACCCGGTTGCGGGCGCTGGCCCGGGAGCGCTGCGAGGCGGCCGGTATCCGGCTGCGCGTGCCCCGCCCCAAGCTGTGCACGGACAACGGCGCGATGGTGGCCGCGCTGGGCGCGGAGATGGTCGCCCGGGGCCGCACGGCCTCCGACTGGGACCTGTCGGCCGACTCCTCGCTCCCGGTGACGGAGCCGCACGTGCCGGGCGGCTCGCACTCCCACGACCACGTGCACGAGACCGCCAAGGAGAACCTGTACTCATGACGGTGGCCCTGATGTGGGAGGCCCGTGCGCTCCCCGGCCGTTGCCCGGACCTGCTGGCCTGGACCGAGGAGCGGGTCCGCGAACTCACCGGGCGCCCCCTGCGCCGCGAGACCTTCCGCGCTCCGCAGGACCGCGTCCTGGTCATCACCTGGTGGGACGCCCCGTTCGACGCGGACCTCCCCGAACTCCCGGAACCGGACGACGAGCTGATCACCCGCCCGGTGCACCGGTGGCGGTTCGAGTCGCTGGGTGGCGTCTGAACGCCGGCGTCACACGCCTTGGGGAGGGCGCCCGGCCTGACGGATGGTGAGGTGCCCTCTCGTCTGACGGTGGCCCTGACATCCTCCTGTCCCCGCGGAGTCTCGGACGCGTCACGCGTGCCCATCCCGAAGGCCGGGGACGACTGCCCCCGGGTGAGGGCGCGGTGACGGAGTCCGAGAGGCTCTGCCCGGAGCGGGAGCGGGAGCGGGAGCGGGAGCGCCCCGCATCCGTACCTGTGGTTGCCCGGCCGGTCAGGGGTGTCGTCGGGTCACCCCAGCGGCGACACCTCCGCGTCGCACCGCAGCCGCCGCCCCGGGCCGAGTTCGCGTACCGGGCCCGTGAGGCGCAGCCGGACCGTGTGGCGGATGTCCGCGCTGGAGGCCGCCAACCGCAGCTCCAGTGCGCCCGGTTCGACGACCCGGCGGCCGGAGCGGTCGGTGAACGACGACAGGTCGGCGTGGAAGCGGAAGGTCACGCGCGCCGCCTCGCCCGGGGCGAGTTCCAGTCGCCGGTAGCCGATCAGGCGGACGTCCGGGCGGGTCACCGACGCCACCGGGTCGTGCAGGTAGAGCTGGACGACCTCGGCGCCGGCGCGGTCGCCGGTGTTGCGGACGGTCAGCGGGACGTCGTACGAGCCGTCCGTACCCAGCTCCACTGGCGCGGCGCCGGCAGAACCGCCCTCCCACGCGAACGTCGTGTACGACCGGCCGTGGCCGAAGGGGTACAGCGGGGTCGGGTCGAGGTTGCTGACCTCGCCGGCCAGACCGAGCGGGGGCTGGAGGTAGGTCCATGGCTGGCCACCCGGCAGGCGCGGGACGCTCACCGGGAGGCGGCCGGAGGGATGGACGCGGCCCGACAGCACTCCCGCCACCGCCGGGCCACCCTCCTCCCCGGGGAAGAAGGCCTGGACGACGGCGCCCAGGCGGCCCTGCCAGCGGCCCAGCGCGTACGGGCGGCCGGTGAGCAGCACCAGGACGACGGGGACGCCGGTCGCGACGAGTGCGTCCAGCAGCTCCGCCTGGACGCCGGGGAGGTTCAGGTCCGTGGCGTCGCAGCCCTCGCCGGAGGTGCCCCGGCCGAACAGGCCTGCCCGGTCGCCCAGCACCGCCACGCACACATCCGCCTCGGCGGCGCGCGTGACCGCGTCTTCCAGACCCACGGTGTCCGGGTCGGAGGTGTCACATCCTGTCGCGAACGTCACCTTGGCGTCGGGCAGTTCGGCGCGCAGCGCCTCCAGCACGGTCGGGATCGCGATACCGGCCGGGACGCCGGGGTGGTGGGTGAGGACATGGGAGGGGAAGGAGTAGCAGCCCAGCATGGCGAGCGCGTCGGCCGCGCGGGGGCCGACGACCGCGATCCGGGTGTCGGGGGAGAGGGGGAGCAGGCCGTCGGGGTTGTCGAGGAGGACCACGGACTCCTCGGCCAGGCGGCGGGCCAGCTCTCGGTTCCCGGAGGAGTCGAGGTCGATCAGCGCCTTCGGCTCCGGGACCCAGTCCTCGTCCAGGAGGCCCAGTTCGCATTTCTGGAGCAGTACGCGGCGGGCCGCGCGGTCGACCAGTTCCTCCGGGATATCGCCGGCCCGGACGGCCGCCGACAGGGGGCTGCCGTAGCAGTTGAGCGTGGGCAGTTCGACGTCGATGCCGGCCAGCAGCGCCGTGTGCGCCGCCTCCGCGGGGGTGCCGGCCACCCGGTGCAGGCTCTGCAGGAAGCCGACACCGAAGTAGTCGGAGACGACCGTGCCGGTGAAGCCCCATGCTCCGCGCAGGAGTTGGGTGAGCAGCCCGGGGTCGGCCGACGCGGGCACGCCGTCGGTCTCGGTGTACGCGGCCATCACCGAGCGCGCCCCGCCCTCGCGCAGCGCCATCTCGAACGGCGGCAGGGTGATGTCCGCGAACTCCCGTACCCCGGCCCGTACCGGCGCCAGGTTGCGCGCCCCTGCCGAGGACGCGTACCCGGCGAAGTGCTTGAGGGTGGCGACGACCCCGGCGGATTCGAGGCCGCGTACGTAGGCGGCACCGATGGTGCCGACCAGGTACGGATCCTCGCCGATCGTCTCCTCCACCCGGCCCCAGCGTGCATCCCGTACGACGTCCAGGACGGGCGCGAGACCCTGGTGGACGCCCGCCGAGCGCAGGTCGTGGCCGATGCGGCGGGCCATGTCCTCGACCAGGTCGGGGTCGAAGCTCGCGCCCCAGGCGAGCGGCACCGGGTAGGCGGTGGCCTGCCAGGCGGTGAAACCGGCCAGGCACTCCTCGTGCGCGACCGCCGGGATGCCGAAGCGGCCGGCCGCGGTGATCTGCCGCTGGGCGCGGGCCAGCGCCTGCGCGCCGAGGTCGGGATCGACGGGGGCCGTGCCGAAGGAGCGGGTGAGCTGACCGAGGCCGTGGGTGATCAGCTCGTCCCAGTCGTGGTCGGCGGTCATGTCGTGCTGGTGCGGGGCGACTCCCCCGCCGTCGGTGTCGGCGCCGACCCAGACGCCGTACAGCTGGGCGGTCTTCTCCTCCAGGGTCATCCGGGAGAGCAGGTCGTCGACGCGGGCGGCGGCGGGCAGGGCGGGGTCACGCCAGGGCGCGGTGGTCATGGAGCTCCTGTCGGGTGGACGAACGGCTCTCTCACGGACACGGCTGCTCGAATGTTTCGGCATAATTGCCGAATGTTCCGGGAACCTATGGTGTGCGGAGGTCTTCGTCAAGAGGGCAGGCGGGGATACGATCGCGCCCATGACTTCCCCGCAGCCCGCTGAAACCCGGACGCAAGGGCGCAGCGCACAGACCGCGACGCTTGCCGAAATCGCCCGCGAGGCCGGTGTCTCCGCGCCGACTGTTTCGAAGGTCCTCAATGGTCGTGCTGATGTCGCTCCCGGCACCCGGAGCCGGGTCGAGGGACTGCTGCGCGCCCACGGCTACCGGCGCCGGCGCGCCGAGGCCACCCGCTCCCCCTTGATCGACCTGGTCTTCCACGAGCTGGAGAGCGCCTGGGCGATGGAGGTCATCCGGGGCGTGGAGAACGTGGCCCGGGACGCGGGGCTGAGCGTGGTGCTCTCCGAGAGCGCGGGGCGACTCACACCGGGGCGCACCTGGGCCGACCAGGTCGCCGCGCGCCGCCCGCACGGCGTGATCCTCGTACTGTCCGGCCTCGACGAGTCCGGGCGGGCCCTGCTGACCAGCCGCTCCATCCCGTTCGTGGTGATGGACCCGGCCGGTGACCCGGGCACCGATGTCCCCTCCATCGGCGCGACCAACTGGCAGGGCGGACTGGCCGCCACCCGGCATCTCATCGAGCTGGGGCACACCAGGATCGGCGCGATCAGCGGACCCTCGCGGATGATGTGCAGCCGCGCCCGTGTGGACGGCTACCGGGCCGCCCTGGAGACGGCCGGGCTCCCGGTGGATCCGGGACTGATCGTGGCCGGAGACTTCCACCACGACGCCGGCTACCGGCAGGGTCTCGCCCTGCTGGACCGCGAGGACCGGCCCACCGCGATCTTCACCGGCAACGACCTCCAGGCGCTCGGTCTGTACGAAGCCGCCCGGGAGCTGGGTCTGCGGATCCCGGAGGACCTGAGCGTGGTCGGGTTCGACGATCTGCCGTTGGCCCGCTGGGTGGGGCCGCCGCTGACGACCGTACGGCAGCCGTTGACGGAGATGGCGGAGGCGGCGGCCAAGCTGGTCCTCGACCTCGGCAAGGGCGGGGACGTGGCGGCGGCGACCCGGGTGGAGCTGGCGACGAGTCTGGTGGTGCGGAGCAGTACGGCGGCGCCGGGTGGGGCGTGAGTCCCTTCGAAAGTTTCGAGACGTCGGAAGTCTGAGAATTTCGCAAGAAACTGACCCGTAGTCGTTGCTCGTCATAATTCGGACTTATGTTCACGCTTGTGACGGGACATCAGGGGAACGACGGGGCCGGGAACGGCGGGGCCGGGGACAGCGGGGGCGCCGGGAGTGACGGGGACGGCGCCGACGGTGCGGGCATACGGGCCGGCCGGCGGGCGCGGGTACTGAAGATCACAGGGCTCTCACTGGCGGGCCTGCTCGTGCTGGGTGCCGGAGCGGCCGGCTGGGTGTACTGGCAGCTCAACGACAACATCACCGTGACCATGCCGGTGCTGCCCGCGCCCTGGGACCGCGACCGCGTGGTGGCGGACGAGCCGGAGGCGGGAGAGCTGTGGGCCTCGCTGCGGTGAGCGGCGAGCGCCGGTCCGCGGCGGGGACCGACGCCGAAAAAAGGTGCCGCGCGGATGTCGATTCCCACTCCTCCCGTTCGACACGGGGATGAGAGGCCGGGAAGGACCCGGCCCGCACGATGCGAGGAGCCACCATGCCGCGCTATCTCTCCATGATCCGGATCGACGAGAACAACGCCCCCGAGGGCGGCCCCAGCTCCGAGCTGATGCAGCGGATGGGCGAGCTGATCGAGGAGATGACCAAGGCCGGGGTCCTGCTGGACACCGCCGGGCTGACCCCGACCGCCCAGGGCACCCGGGTGCACTACGAGGGCGGCCGGCTGTCCGTGACCGACGGCCCGTTCACCGAGACCAAGGAGGTCATCGGCGGCTACGCGATGCTTCAGGCCAAGGACAAGGCCGAGGCGATCGAGTGGACCAAGCGCTTCCTGAAGGTGCACGAGGAGCACTGGACGGTCACCTGCGAGGTGCGGGAGGTGGTGGAGGGCTGACACCCCCCGCACCCCGTTCCTTCCTTGGATCCGCCGCCGTACGGGTGTCTGATGGGGGGTTGTGACACCACAGCCCTCCACAGGCCCCCGCGGTACAGGCACGGACGCAGGCACGAGCACGGGCGCAGGCACGAGCACGGGCATGGACGCAGGCGCAGGTGCGAGCAGGGACGCAGGCGCAGGCGCAGGCGCAGGCACAGGCACGGACGCAGGCGCAGGTGCGAACGCAGAGACGGCGCGGACCGTCGAGACCGTGTTCCGCATGGAGTCCCCCCGGGTGATCGCCGGCGTGACCCGCATCGTCCGGGACGTCGGCATCGCCGAGGAACTCGCCCAGGACGCCCTCGTCGCCGCGCTGGAGCAGTGGCCGAGGGACGGGGTCCCCGACAACCCGGGCGCCTGGCTCACGGCCACCGCCCGCAACCGCGCCGTCGACCTGATCCGCCGCCGGGAGACCTACGCCCGCAAGCTGGCCGAGATCGGCCGGGACCAGTCGATGGTGACGGCCCCGCCGGAGGAGCCCGCCGACCCGGAAGGCATCGACGACGACCTGCTCCGCCTCGTCTTCACCGCCTGCCACCCGGTGCTGTCCGCCGAGGCCCGCACCGCCCTCACCCTGCGTCTGCTCGGCGGCCTGACCACGACCGAGATCGCCCGCGCCTTCCTCGTACCGGAACCGACGGTGGCCCAGCGCATCGTGCGCGCCAAACGCACCCTGGCGACGAAGAACGTCGCCTTCGAGGTTCCCCACGGTCCCGATCGCGCGGCCCGCCTGGGCTCGGTCCTCGACGTCATCTACCTGATCTTCAACGAGGGGTACGCCGCCACGGCCGGCGACGACTGGCTGCGCCCCGCGCTCTGCGAGGACGCGCTGCGGCTGGCCCGGGTGCTGTCCGGGCTGATGCCGAAGGAGCCCGAAGTGCACGGGCTCACCGCCCTCCTGGAGTTCCAGGCATCCCGCGCCGCCGCCCGCACCGGCCCGGACGGCGAACCGGTCCTCCTCAGGGACCAGAACCGCTCCCGCTGGAACCGCATGCTCATCGCCCGCGGTGTCACCGCCCTCACCCGCGCCGACGCCACCGCCGCCGGGGCCCCGGGCCCGTACGTCCTCCAGGCGGCCATCGCCGCCTGCCACGCGCACGCCCACCGCTACGAGGAGACCGACTGGCCCCGCATCGCCACCCTGTACGCCCTGCTGGCCTCCCGCGCCCCCTCACCGGTCGTCGAACTCAACCGCGCGGTCGCCGTCTCCATGGCCGAGGGCCCCGCCGCCGCACTGCCCCTCGTCGACGCCCTGACCGGCGTTCCGGCGCTTCGGGACTACCACCTGCTGCCCAGCTCCGCGGCGACCTGCTGGCCCGCCTCGGCCGTACGCGGGAGGCCCGGGCGGAGTTCGAGCGGGCGGCGTCGCTCACCCGCAACGCACGTGAACGGGAGCTGCTGACGCGCCGGG
This sequence comes from Streptomyces sp. NPDC031365, assembly GCF_055569765.1. NCBI lineage: Bacteria > Bacillati > Actinomycetota > Actinomycetes > Kitasatosporales > Streptomycetaceae > Streptomyces > Streptomyces sp. NPDC031365. The sequence goes on from NZ_JBVIIM010000008.1 coordinate 66,858, forward strand.
CGGTGGAGGCCGACGGCTGATCGGCGCACCGGGTGGCGGCAGTGGCACGCCGGGATGCGGTGGACGCGGGGTGGGGCGGGAGGACCGCGGCGGAGGGGGCACCGCGCGGCGGGCGTGGGGCTGTGCGGCGCCGGGGGTGCCGGGGGCGCCGGCGGTTCAATCGCGGGGTCGCTGCCGCGCCGCCGGTGGGGGCCGGTGTGGGGGCCCCACGGCCGTACGGGCCGCCCTCGCGTGATTACCGCGCCGGGTGCCCCAGCAGCATGGCCGGGGCACCGTCGACGCGGGTCAGGAAGACCGTGACGGACGCGGAGCCGTGCGGCTTGGGCAGGACCTTGCGGCGCAGTTCCTCCGGTTCGACGGCCGATCCGCGTTTCTTCACGGTCAGCGTGCCGACCCCGCGCTCCCGCAGCAGCGCCTTGAGTTTCTTGACGTTGAAGGGGAGCCGGTCGGTGAGTTCGTAGGCGGTGGCGTACGGCGTCGGGCGGTGTTCGTCCGCCGTGATGTAGGCGATGGTCGCGTCGACGAGCCCGCCGTCGAGCCGCTCGGCGACCTCGGCGACGAGATGCGCCCGGATGACGGCGCCGTCGGGCTCGTACAGATACCGGCCGGGCGGACGCACGGCGGGATCGGGCAGTCCCCGGGAGGGGAGGGTGCGCGGGCCGGGAAGCAGGGTCGCGCGGACCGGGGCCGCCTGCCCGGCGCCGAACCACAGCACCGCCTCCTTCACGTCCCCGCGGTCCGAGATCCACTCGGCCTCCGCGTCGGTGGGGACGGCCTCGTGCGGGATGCCCGGCGCGACCTTCAGCGCGGCGGCACGGGATGCCGTACGGGCCGCCTCGACCGCCCAGGACAGCGGGGGCGAGTACGCCTCGGGGTCGAAGATGCGGCCCCGCCCGCCGCGCCGGGCCGGGTCGACGAACACGGCGTCGTAGCCGGCGGTCTCCACCTCCGTCACGTCCGCCTCCCTCACCTCGATCAGGTCGGCGAGCCCCAGCGCGTCGGCGTTCGCCCGCGCGGCCGCCGCGGTGAGCGGGTCCCGGTCCACCGCCAGCACCCGGATGCCGGCGCGGGCCAGCGCGATCGCGTCCCCGCCGATCCCGCAGCACAGGTCGGCCACGGAGGCCACGCCGAGCTCCTTGAACCGCCCGGCCCGGTACGCCGCCACACTCGCCCGGGTCGACTGCTCGACCCCGTTCGGTGTGAAGAACATCCGCCGGGCGTCCTCGGCCCCGAACTTCGCCACCGCCCGCTGCCGAAGCCGCGCCTGGCCGAGTGCGGCCGACACCAGTTCGGCGGGGTGTTCGCGGCGCAGCCGGGTCGCGACGGCGAGTTCGTGCGCCGGTTCGGTGTCGCGCACCTCGTCGAGGAGGGCGCGGCCTTCGGGGGTGAGGAGCGGGGCGAGGTCGTTCACCGGGTCATTGTGGGCCAGTCGGTGGACCGTACGCCTCAGGCCGCGGTGTCGGGCCGGAGCCGGACGGTCCGGCTGCGATGATCCAGCCCCATGCGAGCAGTAGGACAAAATGATAAAAAGTGGCCGCTGCGGGGTGCGCGGACCGGTCTCGCCGTACTCGCTCTCGCCACCCTCGCCTCGGCCTGCGGACCGGACGGCGGCGAGAGGGTCGCACCGGCGGGCGGCCAGCAGCCCCTCCAGGCGCCCCCGGCCCGCGCGCTCGACTCCTACGCCACCAAGCTGCGTGCCGCACACGCCGCGCGGGTCGCCGCCGCGAAACGCTGGGGCCTGAAGAAGGTGCCTCTGACGGCCCCGGCACCACCGGCGAAGAAGCCGAAGATCACCACCCGCGACGGCTTCGAGGTCGACGGCCACCGCCGGCTGGGGCTGCCGCCGGTCTTCACCACGGTCCCTACCAAGAAGAAGATCCTCTTCCTCACCATCGACGACGGGGAGGAGAAGGACCCGGCGTTCCTGCGGATGATGAGCGAACTGAAGATCCCGTACACCGCCTTCCTCAGCGACTACCTCGTCAAGGAGGACTACGGCTACTTCAGGAAGATGCGGGACCGGGGCGTCGGCCTGCACAACCACACCCTCCACCACCCCTACCTGCCGGCCCTCTCCCACGCCCGCCAGAAGCGCGAGATCTGCGGTATGCAGAAGATCATCGAGAAGCGCTACGGCGAGCGCCCCGCCCTCTTCCGCCCGCCCTACGGCAACTACGACAAGAACACCCTGCGCGCCGCGAAGTCCTGCGGGATCACCCATGTCCCTCTCTGGAACGAGGAGGTCTTCGTCGACCGCTGGGAGTACCGCGAGTGGGACCGCTCCCTGCGCCCCGGCGATATTGTCCTCACCCACTTCCGGGGCCGCGACGACTGGAAGGGCACCATGGCGGACATGATCCGCCGCTTCCTGGACAAGGCCACGGCCGAGGGCTACGCGGTGGCGCGGCTGGAGGACTACCTGTGAGGCGCGGGAGGGTCCTGACGGCCCTCCTCGCGGCCGTCGTCCTGCCGGCCGCGACCGCCGGATGCGCTCCGCCGGACGGGGCGGGCCGGCTGCCCGCACCGGCCGGGGCGACGGCAACGGACGGTGCCCCCTCCCCGGCCGCCCTCCCGCCCGTCATCGACCACATCCCGACCGACGACCGGGTCGTCTTCCTCACCTACGACGACGGCGCCGAACGCGACCCCCGCTTCATCGACCTGGTCCGCGAACGCCGGCTCCCCGTCAGCATGTTCCTGACGGACAGTGTGATGGGCCCCGGCTACGCCCACTTCGCCCGCCTGCGCGCGGTCGGCGCGAGTCTGCAGAACCACACCCTCGACCATCCCGCCCTGCGCGGTCTGCCCTACGCCGGTCAGCGCGCCGAGATCTGCGGCCAGCAGCGCAAGCTCACGTCCCGCTTCGGCATCAGGCCCCGCCTCTTCCGCCCGCCCTACGGCACGTACGACACCACCACCCTGCGGGCCGCCGCCGGCTGTGGCATCGCGGCGGTGGTCCTGTGGCGGGTCACCCTGGAGGCCGACGGCCACCTCACCTACGCCCGCGGCCCCCACCACCTGAAACCCGGCGACATCATCTCCGTACCGTCGGGCGAGGCGCCGTCGCTGTCGCTGACGGAACGGACCGTACGGCTGCTGGGCGAGTTGGAGCAGCGAGGGCTGAGGGTGGGCAGGCTCGAGGACCACGCGGACCGTCCCTGAACCGGCGGCGGCGGGGCGGGGGGCGCTTCCCGGTCCCCACGGTGCCGTCCGGGGCGCGCGGGGTGCCTTCCGGCTGGATCCGATGCCGGAAGGGGGAGCACGGCTCACCTTCCAGTCCGTGCGCCGGTGTTCGTACGCCGGCCGCTGGGCGCGCCGCTCACCTCGGAGGCCGGACGCCGGCCACCGGCGTGCACCGCCCACTCTCCAGCCCGTCCGGCGTTTGAGGACATGGCCCGTTCAGGGCCGAAGGGGTCCTGGGGGCACAGCCCTCAGTGACGGTCACGCACCACCGTCAGCTGCGCAACCCGGTGCCCAGAGGCGCCCGCGGCCTCCGACGCGCCGCACGGCAACTGGCACTCCGCTTGACCGAGTGCTAATCCCGGTCATAGTCTCGGGTCTGGCACTCCCCCCTGGAGAGTGCCAATGCGCGACGGGCAGGTCCGGCACCCGCGACGACGGATCCACCTGGTCGCCACCTCAGACAGTTAACCCCGTGAGATCTCCGAAGGGGGAGGTCGGATCGTGACGACCACCAGCTCCAAGGTTGCCATCAAGCCGCTCGAGGACCGCATTGTGGTCCAGCCGCTCGACGCCGAACAGACCACCGCCTCTGGCCTGGTCATCCCGGACACTGCCAAGGAGAAGCCCCAGGAGGGCGTCGTCCTGGCCGTGGGCCCGGGCCGCTTCGAGAACGGCGATCGCCTGCCGCTCGACGTCAAGACCGGCGACATCGTGCTGTACAGCAAGTACGGCGGCACCGAGGTGAAGTACAACGGCGAGGAGTACCTCGTCCTCTCGGCTCGCGACGTCCTGGCGATCATCGAGAAGTAGTTCACCCGCTTCCACCGAAGCACATTGCTTTTGAGCTGCGCCCCGGGCCCCCGCGACCTTATGAAGCCGGGCGTCAGGGGCGCAGTTCGTTTCACCCACGCTTTCCGAGAGGGCTGAACCGCTCCCATGGCGAAGATCCTGAAGTTCGACGAGGACGCCCGTCGCGCCCTCGAGCGCGGCGTCAACAAGCTTGCCGACACGGTGAAGGTGACGATCGGCCCCAAGGGCCGCAACGTCGTCATCGACAAGAAGTTCGGCGCCCCCACCATCACCAACGACGGTGTCACGATCGCCCGCGAGGTCGAGATCGAGGACCCGTACGAGAACCTCGGCGCGCAGCTGGTGAAGGAGGTGGCGACCAAGACCAACGACATCGCGGGTGACGGCACCACCACCGCCACCGTGCTGGCCCAGGCGCTGGTCCGCGAGGGCCTGCGGAACGTCGCCGCCGGCGCTTCCCCGGCCGCCCTGAAGAAGGGCATCGACGCCGCCGTCGCCGCGGTCTCCGAGGACCTGCTCGCCTCGGCCCGTCCGATCGACGAGAAGTCCGACATCGCCGCCGTCGCCGGGCTGTCCGCCCAGGACCAGCAGGTCGGCGAGCTCATCGCCGAGGCGATGGACAAGGTCGGCAAGGACGGTGTCATCACCGTCGAGGAGTCCAACACCTTCGGTCTGGAGCTGGACTTCACCGAGGGCATGGCCTTCGACAAGGGCTACCTGTCGCCGTACTTCGTGACGGACCAGGAGCGCATGGAGGCCGTCCTCGACGACCCCTACATCCTGATCACCCAGGGCAAGATCGGCTCCATCGCGGAGCTGCTGCCGCTGCTGGAGAAGGTCATCCAGGCCAACGCCTCCAAGCCGTTGCTGATCATCGCCGAGGACGTCGAGGGCGAGGCCCTGTCGACCCTGGTCGTCAACAAGATCCGCGGCACCTTCAACGCGGTCGCCGTCAAGGCGCCCGGCTTCGGTGACCGCCGCAAGGCGATGCTGCAGGACATGGCCGTCCTCACCGGCGCCACGGTCATCGCCGAGGAGGTCGGCCTCAAGCTCGACCAGGTCGGCCTGGACGTGCTCGGCTCCGCCCGCCGCGTCACCGTCACCAAGGACGACACCACGGTCGTCGACGGCGGCGGCAACAAGGAGGACGTGACCGGTCGCGTCGGCCAGATCAAGGCCGAGATCGAGACCACGGACTCCGACTGGGACCGCGAGAAGCTCCAGGAGCGCCTCGCGAAGCTGGCCGGCGGCGTGTGCGTGATCAAGGTCGGCGCCGCCACCGAGGTGGAGCTGAAGGAGAAGAAGCACCGTCTGGAGGACGCCATCTCCGCGACCCGCGCCGCGGTCGAGGAGGGCATCGTCTCCGGTGGTGGCTCCGCGCTGGTCCACGCCGTCAAGGTCCTCGAGGGCAACCTCGGCAAGACCGGCGACGAGGCCACCGGTGTCGCCGTGGTCCGCAAGGCCGCCGTCGAGCCGCTGCGCTGGATCGCCGAGAACGCCGGCCTCGAGGGCTACGTCATCGTCTCCAAGGTCGCCGAGCTCGAGAAGGGCAGCGGCTACAACGCCGCCACCGGCGAGTACGGCGACCTGATCAAGGCCGGCGTCATCGACCCGGTCAAGGTGACGCGCTCCGCCCTGGAGAACGCCGCCTCGATCGCCTCCCTCCTCCTCACGACCGAGACCCTGGTCGTCGAGAAGAAGGAAGAGGAAGAGCCGGCCGCCGGTGGACACAGCCACGGCCACTCCCACTGACGACGTAAGGTCGCCGGAACCGGAGTGAGGGCCCGGTTCCCCGTCCACCAGGACGGGGAACCGGGCCCTCGCCGTACCCCGATCATGGAACCGAGCCACGGCCGGAGAGTGTCTACCCCGACAGCGGACGGAGCAGGAAGGGGAAGACGTTGAACCAGGTGCTCTACGGAGAACGGTCCCGGAACCCCTTGGCCCGCACCGTGGAACTCACCGAGAGCGGGCTGCGCAGAGGAGGCCGAACGACTCCGCTGGACGAGCTGAACCTCGCCGCCATGGCAGAAGCGTTCCTGCGCGGACAGTGGCTCGGTGGCGGAGGCAGCGAACGCCCCCTGGCATCGTTGCCGCCCGACCGCGGCATCGTCCCGGTCACCCGGGTGACCGGAACCAGCGTTCCTCTGAAAACACGTCAGGCCGCCGCGTTCGCCCGTGCGCTGGGCGGGCTGGCGGTGCGCAGATGCGGCGGACCCGACCAGGTGGCCGCCCTGGCCGCGCGGGCGCACGCGGAGGGCGTACCGCTGTGGATCGCGCGCCGTTACGCGCACGCCCCCGCCGGACCGGTGACCGTCGCCGTGGACCGCCGCTCGGTGCGCGTGGACGTCTGGGGCCCGCACGCCCCGGCCGTACGGCTCAGAGCCCCGCACGGCTACCTCCTCGACTCCGCCGACCGGGCTCACGGCCTGGTCCTGACCGTCGGTGACATCCCCACCGGGCTCGAACTCCGCAAGAAGCTCCGCAAGTCCAGGAACAAGGTCGAGATTCGCCTGCCCGACCGGCAGTGGACCCTGCGCCGCGAGACCGCGGTGAGCTCGTCACTGCTGCGCGACGGCACCAGGATCGCCGTCCTCACCCGCCCGCCCCGCGGCACGACCCCCGCCCCCGGCACCGTACTGCTGCCGCTGGCCGACGTGTACCACGAGAGCCCCGACCCCCTGGACGCCGTGATGGCCCACGCGGTCGCGGTCTCCTTCGGCCTCGGCGACACCACGGGCACGGCCAGATTCCGTCCCGCTCACCTCTCCCGCCGGGGCACGGACGACGCCGCCTGGGACCGCCCCTGGTTCAGCAACCTCGGCAGGGACCGCGACGACAACGAACCAGGGGGCGGCGACGGCTGGGGCAGCGACGGCGGAGACGGCGGCGACGGCGGCGGGGGCGACGGAGGAGGCGGTGACGGAGGAGGCGGTGACGGGGGCGGCGGAGGCGGCGGCGATTAGCCCAGCCGTCGGGCGACCGCACCGGCCCTTCTCCCCGTGCCATCGCCCGAGCACCTGCCTCACCACGCCTTGCTGCGGTCGAACTCCGTGATGTTGATGGTCACGCCCGCGGTCTTGAGCGTGGTGGGCGACTCGCCCGTCGCCGTCTGCCCCGGCTGTACGTCGGTGGCCCACTCGGTCGAGTTGTAGAGCCGCTTGCCGTCCGGGCCCACGGCTTCCCACTCCCAGGTGTAGTCCGACTTCTCCGAACTCCGGTTCGTGATGGTCCAGGTGACCCAGATGTCCTCGAACCCGGCCTGCGAGCGGTCGTCGATCTCGAAGCTGACGAGATCGTCGCGCTCGCCGCCCGCCGTCTCCGACCGCCCGCCCTGCGGCTCCTCGCCCTGCTCCTCGCCCTGCTCCTCGGCCTGTTGCTTCTCCGTGGTCGCGGTGCCCTTGTCCGGGGCCGGAGTGGAGCTGTCGTCCTCGACGGCACAGCCTCCGACGGCCAGCCCGCCCACCATGGTCACCGCCGCACAGGCGGCCACAACACCGAATCTTCGCATCGTGAGCCCCTTCTGACGCTGTATGTCATATATAGACCCGTTTGGCGTACCGCGCAGGTCGAGGCCGCGTGAGTACCGGCGGTGAGGGGCGAGGGGCGAGGACCGAGGGCAGGTGTGGGGGACGGGGCGTCAACCGTCCTGGCACAGCAGGAACGGCACGGGTTCGAGCGACGTCAGGGGCTTTCGACGGTCGACGTGACCGGCAGCTCACCCACCTCGGCCGTTCGGCTCACCGGCACCCCGGACACCGCGCGTTCGCCCTGTCAGGCGGCCGTCGGGACGGCCCTGCGCGCGGCCCGCACCGTGGCGGACAGGGCGGCGAAGGCCCGCGCCAGGTCCTCCTGGGTGGAGGGCACGACCCCGCGCATCAGGACGAAGGCGTGGATGTGTCCATCGGCTTCGAGGAAGGTCGTGGGCACGCCCGCGGTGACGAGAGCGGCCGCATAGGCGCGGCCCTCGTCACGGATCGGGTCCTCGCCCGCGGTGAGGACGACGGCCGGCGGCAGGCCGGTGAGGTCGCCGAGGAGCGGCGAGCCGCGCCAGTCGTGGGCGTCGGCACGGTAGTGGTCGTAGTACCAGCGGAGGCCGGCCTCGGTCAGCAGCCGTCCGGTGGCGAACTCCTCCTGCGAGGGGTACGGACGTGAGAGGTCGGTGGCCGGGTAGATCGTGACGTGTGCCTGGACCTGGACCGCGGCCGGGGCGTCACGCAGGGCCATCGCCGTCACGATGGTCAGCGTCCCCCCGGCGCTGTCTCCGCCGAGCACCAGGGCATCGGCCTCACGACCGAGCTCACGGGGCCGTGAGGCGACCCATCGGGCGGCGTCCTCGGCGTCCTCGACCGCTGCCGGGTACGGGTGCTCCGGGGCCAGCCGGTAGTCGACGAGCACCACCGGGAGGTCGAGCGTCCGTGCGATGTCGGCCGCGAAGCCGCCGTGCGTCTCCAGGTCTCCGGTGACGAATCCGCCCCCGTGGTACCACACGACCACCGGGCCGGCCTCACGCTCCGCTCGTGGGTCGAGGAGCAGGCCGGCGATCGTGCCGGACCGTGTCGGGATGGTCAGCGGCCGCTGTACGGCGATCTCGCCGACGGGCAGGTCCGCGGCCTTGACCGACGCGCGCAGGCCTGCGCGTGCCTGGTGTGGGGTCTGGGTCTCTATGCCGGGCATGTCGGCGGCGGCGAGGTAGGAGAGAAGCGCTTCCACATCTGCACGGGGCATGATCGTCCTCACGTCGATGTCAGACTATGACATCGACGAGGCTAGCACCTGACGTCACAATCTGACATCACTGATAGGGTCGGCTCATGAGCCGCTGGAAACCGGGAAGCCGTGCGCGACTCCAGGAAGCCGCCCTCGACCTGTTCCTGGAACGCGGCTATTCGGCGACGACCACCGCGTCCATCGCCGAGCGGGCCGGTGTGACCGACCGGACCTTCTACCGCCACTTCAAGGACAAGAGCGAAGTGCTGTTCGGCGACGAAGGCCGGATCGAGCACCTCATGGTCACCGCCGTGACGAACTCCGGGTCGTCCGCCTCCGGTGCCCTGCGGGAGGCCCTGCGTGCGGTCGCGCGGGACTTCGAGCCGCGTCGCGGCGCCATGGCCAGACGCGCGACCGTCATCGAGTCCGTACCGGACCTGGCGGAACGCGAACTGTGGAAGCTCCGCACCTGGTCACAGGCGCTCACGCAAGCACTCGTCGAACGGGGCGAGGAACCCTTCACCGCTCAGGCCCAGGTCGAGGTGGCCCTGGCCCTGTTCCGTACGGCTTTCCAGTCGTGGACACATGACGACGCCCCGCCGGACCTCGATGAACTGATCCGGAACGCCTACACCGCCGTCCGTCTCCCGGACGCCTGACGGCTGAGGATTCGCCCTGTCAGGTCGTGGCAGTCTGCGGGGAGTGGACCGGGAGCAGGGCTCCGGTCGGTGAAGGGCAAGTCCATGCAACGTGTACCTGAGCCCTGCACCATCCAACTGGTACGACATTCCCGTACCGCTTCTATGGAGGAGGGGGTGTGGCACCAGCCTCACCCTCCGGACCGAAGACGTACACAACGTCTCGGAGGACGTGGCCGGGGGCAGGAGCGATCACCATCAGCGTCTCCATCCTGGAATAAGCGTCGGACGCGGTGAACAGCAGACCGCACGTCGTGATCGGCGACGGCAGATGCGTCAAGTTGACGTGACACCCGCCGCAGTACCCGCTTGGCACGTACTTCGCCGCGTCGCCGCGCGCGCTCTCCGCGTACGACCGCATCGGCCCGGTGAGCAGCGCGGACTCCAGCCGCTCCCGGCGCGCGTCCCCGGCTCGACCCGCCCGGCGGGCCGGCCGCTGAACCCCTGGGACAGTTCGACCTTGAAGTCACCGGCGTAGACGTCCTCCTTGATGTCGAGTACGTCCCTCAGGCTACGACCGTCTCGCCCGCGCCCCTGGCCATCAGCCGCTCCCGCTCCCCACAGCACACGCCCGGCCACCCCCGCGGCCGGGCTTCTTCCGGGGCCCGCGCGGTCAGACCCGGGCACCTCGCATCTCCTTCCTTGTCCTGCCGGCCGAAGCGGGAACCCCGGCCCGGGGAACAAGAGGTCATGCGGCTGGTACCGGATACTTGTACCATTCGACTGGTACGGTCTTCCCGTACCGGTTTCTGCGGAGGAGGGGCATGTCCATCACTGCGAGCGAGGCCCGGGCCAGACTTTTCCCGCTGATCCAGCAGGTCAACGACGACCACGAGCCCGTGGAGATCACCTCCAGGGGCGGCGACGCCATACTGATGTCGGCCGACGACTTCCGTTCCTGGCAGGAGACCGTCTACCTGCTGCGTTCGCCGGCCAATGCGGCCCACCTCATGGCGGCCGTCGCCGCCGACAAGGCCGCCGACACCCCAGTGATCACTAGGAGCATGGCGGAGCTGGAGGCCCTGGCGGAGGACGGCGAGTGAGGGACGTACGGCTCCGTCCCACCGGGTGGGAGGACCTCCTGTACTGGCAGGCCGCCGACACGAAACTGTTCCGCAAACTCGTCCGTCTGATCGGCGAGATCCAGCGGGACCCCTTTACCGGCATCGGCAAACCGGAGCCGCTGAAGGGCGACCTGTCGGGCTACTGGTCACGCAGGATCGACGACGAGCACCGCCTCGTCTACCGGGCCACCGAGAAGGAAGTCGTGATCATCAAGGCCCGGTACCACTACTGACGGACCGGTTCCCTCCCCGGCTCACCCACGGACCGGCGCGGCGGGCACCACGGCCCACACCGTCTTGCCGGGGGCGCCGGGGCGCGGAGCCGTTCCCCATTCCTTGGCCAGGGCGGCGACGAGAAGGAGCCCTCGCCCGCCGTCGTCCTCGCTTCCGGCGTCCCGTGTCTCGGGCAGTCGCTCGCCCCGCGCGTCGCTGACCTCGACGCGGACGCGCCCGCCGTCCTCCCTGCTGAGCCGCATCTCGGCGTCCCGGCCGGGGACCCGGCCGTGGTCGCGGCGTTGGCGGCCAGTTCGGCCGCGATCAGTTCGACGGAATCGTGCGCCGGGGTGCCGTACCGCCACCCCCAGGCGTCCATCTGGCAGGAGGCGAGCCGGCGGGCGAGCCGGGCGCCGCGCGGGGACGGGGTGAAGCGGAACGAGAACACCGTCTGATCGGCGAGCGGGAGCGGCAGCGCGGACCGCCGCTCCTGGCGGGGGGAAGTGGTCATGCCCCGAAGATCCCGCGCCCACACCCCCGCCCACCAGGAGCGACGCCCGCACGGCGGTGCTCTGTCGGGGCGGCGGGCGAGGCGGTCGGGCTTGTCGGGGCGGTCTCCGGGCAGGCCGACGCGGACCATGCGGGTAAAGGGGTCTCAGGGAACCTGACGGTAGACCTCGCGGCGGTTGCTCACGGTCAGCACCCACACGATGAGCCGACCGTCCTCGATGGTGTAGACGACCCGGTAGTCACCGACCCTGAGCCGCCACCGGGCGTCGTGCCCTCGGAGGGCTTTCACGTCGAACGCCGCCGTGTCCCCCGCGTCCATCGCCTTCTGGAGTTCGGCCAGGCGGTGCAGGATGCGCAGGGCGTCGGGGCGCGGGATCTTGAGCATGTCCCGCTGGGCGTGCGGGATGAAGCGCGTGACGTACCCCATGCGCGTCAGCCCTGCTGGTCGCGGAGCAGGGCGGCCATCTCTTCGAGCGAGACCGATCCGTCGGTTCCTTCGGACTCGGCTTCGTCGGCCAGCCGGTTGAGCCATGCCTCTTCGGCGTCCTCGGCGAGTTGGCGCAGCCGCTGGTACTCCTGGATGTCGATCACGACGGCTTCCTGCTTGCCGCGCCGCGTGATGATTGTCGGCGTCTCCTCGCGGCGGGCGCGGTCGATGACATCGGCGAGGTGGTTGCGGACCTCGGCCATGGACTCGACTACCGGTTCACTCATGTCGCGAATGTAGCAGATGTACATGGAGGCCGGTCTGCCGGTGATGTGTCCTCGCGCCGACGCTCGGCGGACCGGCATGGGGCGGTGGTGAGGTGAGGCAGCGGTGGCAGAGGGTTTCGTCGCCCGTCGGACGGAAGAGCGTCGCCTGGACGTGGCGCCGGAGCGGCAACCGGTATTCCTCTGAGGGGAACTTGAGGTTCTCGACCGTCAAGATCAGCCATTCCATGCCGTCGGTTTGCCCGATTCGGGCAGCCGGAAAGGTCTGCTCGGCCACGGGACCTGGCTCGTCTACGACGACGAGAGTGAGATGACCTGCTCGTCCACTCTTACGGCGCAACTTGTTTCGGTCTCGGCGTGGTGGGTGCGGAGGGCGTCCTACGGTGCGAGCACGGGTGACCGATGGACGGATGTGCTGAGGGGCGGGTGCGATGGAGTCGGGTACGGACTCGGGTACGGGCGTGGACGGCGCGGGCGCTGATTCCAACGGGGAGTTCCTGCGCTGCTTCGGCCGCCAGATGAAGCTGCTGCGGGAGGCCGCGGGGCTGACGCAGGCGCAGTTGGGCGAGCGGGTCGGGTACGGCGAGGCGCAGATCGCGGCGGTGGAGCAGGGGCGACGGATTCCCCGGCCGGAGCTGGTGGACGCGGTGGATCGGGAGGTGGGCGGGCGGGGGTTGCTCGTGGCGATGAAGGGGGGGTGGCGAAGGCGCGGTATCCGGGGTTCTTCCGGCGGTATGCGGAGATGGAGGCCGAGGCGGTCGAGTTGCACGCGTACGACAACCACGTGATCAAAGGGCTCTTGCAGACGGAGGAGTACGCGCGCGCCGTCTTCACGATGTGGCGGCCCCTGCTGGACGCCGAAGTTATCGAGCAGCGGGTGGCTGCCCGGTTGGAGAGGCAGAAGCTCTTCTCTCGACGACCTGTGCCTCTCCTGAGCTTCGTGATCGAGGAACAGGCCCTGCGCCGTCCCATCGGTGGGCGCCAGGTACTGCGCGGCCAACTCGAACAACTGCTGCTCTACGGGCACGAGCGCAACGTTGAGATGCAGGTCATGCCGATGGACCGCGACGAACATGCGGGCCTGGGCGGGGCCTTCACGTTGATCCACCTCAAAGGCCAGAGCAGGATGGGCTACATGGAGGTGCAGGAGGCGAGCATCCTGTACACCGCGCCCAAGAAGGTCAGCCCGTTGGAAGCAACGTACGGCGTTCTCCGAGCGCAGGCGCTCACTCCTCGGGATTCACTGGCCTTCATCGAGAAGCTGTGGGGAGAGCAATGAAGGCAAGCAGCACCGAGCCTGCCGCTGACACGCTGAGCTGGTTCAAGAGCAGCTACAGCTCTGGAAGCGGTGGTGACTGTGTTGAGATCGCCGATGCGGGTACGGCCGTGATGATCCGGGACTCCAAGCGACCGGACATGACGTCCCTCAACGTCCCCACTGCCCAGTGGACGGCGTTCGTGCGGATGACCGCAGGCGTCTGAGACGAACGAGGGGCGGTGGGAAGCCGTTTGCGCTCCCCACCGCCCCCCACTCATGCCCGAAGGGCACTGCTCTGCTCACTCGCTCTTCTTCGGCCGCCCACGCGTCTTCTTCTCGGGACGCCAGTTGACGAGATCCGCCTCGGACAGCTCGCGCTCCGCGCGGCCGGAGTCGAGGGCGGCCTGGAACTCCTCGGCGGGGTTGACCTCCCACTCCTCGTCGTACTTGCCGTACCACTGCTGCACCCACGGCAGCACCTCGCGCAGCCCGGCGAGGAGCGGTACGAAACGGGGGTCGTCCTTGGTCCAGCCGCCGGTCTCGACACGGCTGCGGATCAGGCTGACGCGGGCGTCGGCCTGGTCGCGGTGGTTCCAGCCGGCCCAGCCGAGCAGCAGGGTGGAGTCGGCTCCGGTGCACGGCGTGCTGGCTCTCGCCGAGGACGCCTTCGGGCTGCGCGTGACGCCGGCCGGGGACGACGAGGAGCGCTGGAGCGGAAGCCTGCTGCCGCTCCCCTCCTCCGAGGCGTAGCAGCGGCCTGGCCGTCCCGCCCGGTGATCGCGCATACCCGGTTACAGCTCCGTCGGCTCCAGCGCCCCCAGCTGCGTCATCAGCCCCAGCCGGTCGTACTGCCACCAGCCCTCGACGATCTTGCCGTTGCCCCCGAAGCGGAAGATGGTCGTGCCCGACATGGAGACCTTCTTCCCCGTCGCCGGGATGCCCAGGAAGTCGGCCTTGTGGGTGCCCTCCCAGCTCCAGCGGGTGCACACCCGGTCGTCCTGGGCGATCTGGTCCTCGATCCGGAGCGAGAAGTCGAAGCCGCCCCGCCACACGTCCATCTCGCGCCGGAAGTGGTCGAGGCCGATCACGTCCTGCTCGTTCGCCGGATCGTGGTCGCGGTAATGCTCCTCGATCAGACCCGTCATCGGGGACAGGTCGTCCGCGGTGGTCAGCACCTCGAAGAAGCGCCGTGCGGAGTCCGTGTGCAGCTGCGCGTCGCGCACCACGTCCAGGTCCCTGAACGTCGGCATCTCGTCGCAGAGCGCCACCAGCTCCCGGAAGATCCGGTCGGTCTCCGGGAGCTGTGAGTTCCGCATCGCCTCCTCGTACGACGGGAACTCGACGATCTCGACGACGTGCGACGTGTCCGAGCGGTCCTTGCCGACCACCGCATGCGTCGCCGTCCGCTTCCCCTTGGTCTGCTCGGCCCACTGGTCCATGAGCCGGTCCATCTCCTCGAACCGGCTCGTCCTGCAGTCGATGAGCTGAAGGAAGGTCATGCCGCTCGCCTCCGGTCCCCCCTGGGTCCGGGTCCTTGTCCCCACCCATTCTGCTCTGGCGGGCGGGCTTCGTCCCGTGGTCACGGCGCGTCCGTGGGGTCAGCCGCGTCCCGGCGTCAGGGCCCACCCCCGGGCCCACCCCCGGGCCCACCCCCGGGCGCGCCCCCGGGCGCGCCGCTAGCGGGGCCCGTACTTCCGCCCCGTCCGCGACGAGAGCCCGCCCAGCATCCCGCGTGGGACCAGCTTCGCCGCCCCCATCAGCGCCTTGTAGCGCGGGTCCGGGATCGACACCCTCTTGCCCCGGGCCAGGTCCGCGAGCGCCGCCGAGGCGACCTTGTCCGCGTCCAGCCACATCCAGTTCGGGATGTTGTCGGTCCCCATACCGGCCCGTTCGTGGAACTCCGTGCGCACGAAGCCGGGGCACAGCGCCATCAGGCGTACGCCGTGGCCCGCCAGATCCACTGCCGCGCCCTGGGTGAACTGCACGACCCACGCCTTGGACGCGCCGTACGTCCCGCGCGGGACGAACGCGGCGGTCGAGGCGACGTTCACGACACCTCCGCGTCCGCGCTCCCGCATGGCCTCCACGGCGGCCGACGTCAGGAGGAGCACGGCCTCGCAGTGCACCTTGAGCATCCGCAGCTCGTCGGCCATGGGGACCTCGAGGTAGCGGCCCTTGTTGCCGAAGCCGGCGTTGTTGATCAGCAGGTCGACGGGGTTCTTGCGGTCACCGAGCCGGTCGGCCACCGCCGCGATGTCCTTGTCCCGCGCCAGGTCGGCGGTCAGTACCTCCGCCTCGATGCCGTGGCGGTCGTGCAATTCGGTGGCCTGTTCGTGCAGCCGGCCGGCATCGCGGGCCACCAGCACCAGGTCATGTCCGTCGGCCGCCAGCCGCCGCGCGAAAGCGGCACCGATCCCAGCCGTCGATCCCGTAATCAGAGCCGTTGTCATGGCGCAAGAGTAGTTACCCGGAGCGGAGTCGTCCGCTCGGCGGCGGCGGTCCCGGGGCCGCCGTCAGACCGTCGACTCCGCACCGTGCTGCTCCACGTACGTCCGTGCCGTCGCGATCGCCTCCGGGTGCAGTGCCACACCCGCCGCGAGCAGCCGGGGCAGCAGCGTCCGTTCGGTGGTCACCGCGCGGAACTGCAGGGCGACCGTCACCTCGTGATCCGGGCGGTGAATGACCCGTACGGCGTCACCCGCGCGTATCTCACCGGGCCGGATCACCCGCAGATACGCCCCCGGCGCACCCCGCTGCGTGAACCGCTTCACCCAGCCCTTCTCACCCAGATGGCCCTGGAAGGTGCGGCAGGGGATACGCCCGGAGGTGATCTCCAGGACCACCCCGGACCCGACGGCCCATCGCTCACCGATCAGGGCACCGGACACGTCGATGCCCTCCGTGGTGAGGTTCTCGCCGAACGAGCCGTTCGTCAGCGGGCGTCCCAGAGTGCGCTCCCACTCGTCGAGGTCCTCACGGGCCACGGCGTACACGGCCTGGTCGTCCCCGCCGTGATGCCGCATCTCGCACACGGCGTCCCCCGAGAGACCGCTCCCTGCGGTCCCCTTCGGTCCCGGCGCGGCCACCCGCACCGGCCCGTCCACCGGGCGCTTGTCGATGCCCGTCACGCCGTCGCGCTGGTCCGTGTAGGGCGCGGACATCGGGCGGCCCAGGTTCACTGACAGAAGCTTCATGCGCGCACGGTAAGCGATGAGTATCAAAGCGTCGACGTATTAATCGCCGCCGTATCAAAGGGCCGCTTATCCTTGAGGCGTGATAGAAGCCCGTCATCTCCGCGTGCTGCGCGCCGTGGCCACCACCGGTTCCTTCTCCGCGGCGGCCCGCGGGCTGGGCTGCACCCAGCCCGCGGTCAGCCAGCAGATGAAGGCCCTGGAGGCGTCGGTCGGCACGCCTCTGCTCATCCGCAGCGGCCGGGAAATGCGTCTGACCCAGGCAGGTGAGGCACTGGTGCGGCACGCCGCCGGGATCATCGCCGGACTCACCGCGGCCGAGGAGGAGGTCGCCGCCATCGCCGGTCTGCGCGCGGGCCGGGTCCGCCTCGTCTCCTTCCCCAGCGGCAGCTCCACGCTCGTCCCCACGGCCCTCGCCGCCCTGCGCGACGCCCACCCGGGCACGCGGGTCTCCCTGGAGGAGGCCGAACCGCCCAGCTCCGTGCAGATGCTGCGTGAGGGTGACTGCGACGTGGCCCTCGCCTTCCGGTACGAAGGGGCGGCGGGCTCTGAGGAGTGGGACGACCTCGTCGTACGGCCGCTGCTGTCGGACCGGCTCGTGGGGCTCGTGCCGGAACGGCACCGGCTGGCCCGCGCGGAGTCCCTCGCCATCGGCGAACTCGCCGACGAGCCGTGGATCGCCGGCTGTCCGCGCTGCCGCGGGCAGCTGGTCGAGGTGTGTGAGACGGCGGGCTTCACCCCGCGCATCGACTTCGCGACCGACGACTACCCGGCGGTCGCCGGACTGGTCGGAGCGGGACTCGGGGTCGCGGTCCTGCCCCAACTGGCCATCGAGTCCGTGCGGCCCCGGGGTGTGCGCGCCGTCGCGCTGGAGCCCGCCGTGCGGCGGGAGATCGTCGCACTCACCCTCCTGGATCTCGCCCAGGTGCCCGCGGTCGCCGCGACGCTGGAGAAGCTGGCGGCGGCAGCGGCCCGCTGAGGGCGTGGCGGCAGTCCGCGGACGAACAAGGGCACCTGTGCGTGCCCGAGTTCTTGAAGAAACGTTCCTTCAGTTGTTCGAGGCGGTGGCGTGTCCACCGCCGGCCGATGCCGACACCAGCCGGTGGCGGGCCCGCCCCATCAGCTCTTCGCGCTCGTCCTCGGTCAGGCCGCCCCATACGCCGTACGGTTCGCGGACCGCCAGCGCGTGCGCGGCGCACTCGGCGCGTACCGGGCACCTCATGCAGACCTCTTTGGCCGAGTTCTCGCGAGCGCTCCGAGCCGCACCACGCTCACCCTCGGGGTGGAAGAAGAGCGAGCTGTCCACCCCGCGACAGGCGGCCAGGAGCTGCCAGTCCCACAGGTCCGCGTTCGGTCCGGGAAGGCGGGAGAAATCTGCCATTGCGTGACCCCTTGTAGCCGTTCTGGGCGGATCCGGTGTCCACGACCGTACAACTACGATCAAAGGAGATGAAAATATGACTCATTGCGAATCTAGCCCCAGACACCAACGAATGGGAAGAAAAGGGTCTAAATGGGGCATGGGTTGTGGTGAAAGTTCGAGGGTCCGTCGTGCGTGTCTGCACCGTGAGCGGCTCCTCACGTAGAGTGCCGAAGATGGCAGACGGCCCCGTAACTCTTTCGAGTGACCGTCGTTGAGAGTGCGAGGCGGTTGAAGGAACAAGTGCTCGGGCGGGTGTCCGGGACGGTCGACCGCACAGGTGACTATTTCGTACCAGCCTGGAGGCTCAAGGTGACGCGCATCAGCTGCGGAGGGCGGCCATGACTTCCGTCCTCGTCTGCGACGACTCCCCGCTTGCCCGAGAGGCGCTCCGCCGCGCGGTCGCGACCGTGCCCGGTGTCGAGCGCGTGACGACGGCTGCCAACGGCGAGGAAGTCCTCCGCCGCTGGGGTGCCGATCGCTCGGATCTGATTCTGATGGACGTACGCATGCCCGGACTGGGCGGCGTCGAGACGGTCCGGCGGCTGCTGTCCGCCGACCCGGGAGCGCGCATCATCATGCTCACCGTCGCCGAGGACCTCGACGGCGTGGCGCTCGCGGTGGCCGCGGGTGCGCGCGGCTACCTGCACAAGGACGCCTCCCGCGCGGAGCTGCGTGCCACGGTCACGCAGGCGCTCGCCGACCCGACCTGGCGGCTCGCCCCGCGGCGGCTGCGCTCCGCCGAGATGGGTGCGGCGCCGACGCTCACCGCGCGTGAGATCCAGGTCCTCGAAGGCATGAGCCACGGCCGCTCCAACGCGGAGATCGGCCGTGAGCTGTTCCTCTCCGAGGACACCGTCAAGACGCACGCGCGACGGCTCTTCAAGAAGCTCGGCGCCTCCGACCGGGCGCACGCGGTGGCGCTCGGATTCCGGTGGGGCCTGGTGCGTTAGGGCCCGTCCTTCGGGCCGGGCCGGTCCGGATGCGGCGTACGGCATCGGGCGTCGACCGGTGCCCGCGTGGCACCGGGAACGCCTGCCCGGCCTGGGGCGCCGTGGGTAGCCGGTGCTCTCCGGAGACCCGGGTGTTCCGGGTGCGCGGCCGTGCGGGTGTGAGGATGCCTCGCGCGTGGGGTGGCGTGGGCACCGGGACGTTCGCGGCGTGCGGTGAGGTCCATCTCCGGGTTGGCCCGTGTGGGGCGGTCCGGGTGCGTGGGCCGCTCGCCCGTCGGGTGGTGCGGGTGTGAGGGCGCGTCCGGTGTGCGGTGGTCCGGTGTCTCCCGCGGATGCGCACGGCGGTGTGGATGCGCCGGTCCTCCGCGCGTGCGGCGCTTCCGTGCTCGGCCCGGCACGCGCGCGTGGCGCCGCGTACGGCCTGCCGTCATGCCGGCCCGCGCTGCGGGCATCCCGGCGTCGTACGGCGGTCCCGTGCGGTGTCGTGCGGTGTCGTCGGTGGGCCGGGGTCCGGGACGGGCGAGGCGAGCGGAACGGCGGGGGCGTGAGCGGCCCTCCTGTGTCGGACCGGTCCGTACGACCGGCCCCGACGCCGGTCCCAGAACCCGCGGGAAGCACCCCGGAGACCCGGCCCACCAGGGCGTCAGCGGTGGCCGGAAGGTGCCCGCTGCTCGTTTCGCCGCGGATGACGCATCCTTGAGGTGTGGAGTTCCTCGGGGACGAGTCGGTCGAGCGGGAGGGGAGGGCGGCGGGTATGAGTTCCGGCGCACCTGCTCATAACGCTTCGGTGCACAACCAGGGACACGGTGCCGCGGACCAGACGTCCGCAAGGCACCATGGACCGATGCGCGACGACGAGGCGGGCACTGCCCAGGGGGCTTTCGGTGCGCTCGTCCATCGCGCTGTCGACGGAGACGAGCAGGCCACACACGATCTGCTCGCGCACGTCCACCCCCTGGCGCTGCGCTACTGCCGCACCCGTCTGTCCCGGCTGCCCGGCGATGCCCGGCACTTCGTCGAGGACCTCGCCCAGGAGGTCTGCGTCGCGGTGCTCCTCGCACTGCCCCGCTACAAGGACACCGGCCGGCCCTTCGAGGCGTTCATCTTCGCCATCGCCTCCCACAAGGTCGCCGACCTCCAGCGCGCGGCGATGCGGCACCCCGGCTCGACCGCCGTGCCCTCCGACGAGATGCCCGAGCGCCCCGACGACTCCCTCGGCCCGGAAGAGCGCGCCCTGCTCAGCAGCGACGCCGAATGGGCCAAGAAACTGCTGGCCAGTCTGCCCGAGAACCAGCGGGAGCTGATCCTGCTGCGCATTGCCGTGGGACTCACGGCGGAGGAGACCGGTCAGATGTTGGGAATGTCACCCGGCGCCGTCCGGGTGGCCCAGCATCGCGCGCTGAGCCGGCTGCGTGCCCTGGCGGAGCAGTAACCGCCGCTTTCACGCCGCCCCTTCGGCGTATGAACGGACCGTCGGCCGTTCCCGTACGAACATACGAAGCCGGGAGCCGTGTGAAACCGTGGAATGAGACACCCGCGCTTCCCGTTAGCATGGACATCCGCACCGAGCAAGGCCATTTGGGGAAGGTGTCATGACTGCCAACGTCGACGGAGTGCCCGGAAAATTCGCGACACTCGGGCTGACCTACGACGACGTGCTGCTGCTGCCGGGCGCATCCGAGGTGCTCCCCAACGCGGTTGACACCTCGTCCCGCATCTCCCGCAACGTCCGGGTGAACATCCCCCTGCTCTCGGCCGCGATGGACAAGGTCACCGAGTCCCGCATGGCGATCGCCATGGCGCGTCAGGGCGGCGTCGGCGTGCTCCACCGCAACCTGTCCGTCGAGGACCAGGCCAACCAGGTCGACCTGGTGAAGCGCTCCGAGTCCGGCATGGTCACCGACCCCATCACCATTCACCCGGACGCCACGCTCGGCGAGGCCGACGCCCTGTGCGCGAAGTTCCGCATCAGCGGCGTCCCGGTCACCGACGGCAACAAGAAGCTGCTCGGCATCGTCACCAACCGTGACATGGCCTTCGAGACCGACCGCTCCCGTGAGGTGCGCGAGGTCATGACCCCGATGCCGCTGGTCACCGGACACGTCGGCATCTCCGGCGTGGAGGCGATGGAGCTGCTGCGCCGCCACAAGATCGAGAAGCTTCCCCTGGTCGACGGCGCGGGTGTGCTCAAGGGCTTGATCACGGTCAAGGACTTCGTGAAGGCCGAGCAGTACCCCCACGCCGCCAAGGACGGGGAGGGCCGCCTGATCGTCGGCGCCGCCGTGGGCGCCAGCCCCGAGGCCCTGGAGCGGGCCCAGGCGCTCGCCGAGGCCGGTGTGGACTTCCTGGTCGTCGACACCTCGCACGGCCACAACAGCAACGCCCTCAGCTGGATGGCGAAGATCAAGTCGAGCGTCGGCATCGACGTGATCGGCGGCAACGTGGCCACGCGCGACGGCGCCCAGGCGCTCATCGACGCCGGTGTGGACGGCATCAAGGTCGGCGTCGGCCCCGGTTCCATCTGCACCACCCGAGTCGTCGCCGGCATCGGTGTTCCGCAGGTCACGGCCATCTACGAGGCGTCCCTCGCGGCCCGCGCGGCGGGCGTCCCGCTGATCGGCGACGGTGGGCTGCAGTACTCCGGTGACATCGGCAAGGCGCTCGCCGCCGGCGCCGACACCGTGATGCTGGGCAGCCTCCTCGCGGGCTGCGAGGAGTCCCCCGGCGAGCTGCAGTTCATCAACGGCAAGCAGTTCAAGTCGTACCGCGGCATGGGCTCACTGGGCGCCATGCAGTCCCGGGGCCAGGGCCGGTCGTACTCGAAGGACCGCTACTTCCAGGGCGAGGTCGCCTCCGACGACAAGCTCGTGCCGGAGGGGATCGAGGGCCAGGTGCCCTACCGCGGCCCGCTGGCCAACGTGCTGCACCAGCTCGTCGGCGGCCTGCGCCAGACGATGGGCTACGTGGGCGCCGCGACCATCGAGGAGATGGAGTCCAAGGGCCGCTTCGTGCGCATCACGTCGGCCGGTCTCAAGGAGAGCCACCCGCACGACATCCAGATGACGGTCGAGGCACCGAACTACAGCCGCCAGTAGCGGCGGGCATCGGCGAGGGCGGCCCCGGATCTCTCCGGGGCCGCCCTCGCCGTACGTCCGGGGCGGTGGGCGCCGCGGCCGTCGGGGATACTGGAAGGCGCTGCAAACGCATCAGGGAAAGGCCACAGACGTGACTGAGATCGAGATCGGGCGCGGCAAGCGCGGCCGCCGGGCGTACGCCTTCGACGACATCGCCGTCGTCCCCAGCCGCCGTACGCGGGACCCGAAGGAGGTCTCGATCGCCTGGCAGATCGACGCCTACCGCTTCGAGCTGCCGTTCCTGGCCGCTCCCATGGACTCGGTCGTCTCGCCGGCCACCGCGATCCGCATCGGCGAGCTCGGCGGCCTCGGCGTGCTGAACCTCGAGGGCCTGTGGACGCGCCACGAGGACCCGCAGCCGCTGCTGGACGAGATCGCCGGTCTGCCCGCCGAGGCGGCCACCCGGCGCCTCCAGGAGATCTACGCCGCTCCCATCCGGGAGGAGCTGATCGGGCAGCGCATCAAGGAGGTGCGCGACTCGGGCGTGGTCACCGCCGCCGCGCTCTCCCCGCAGCGCACCGCCCAGTTCTCCAAGGCCGTCGTCGACGCGGGCGTGGACATCTTCGTCATCCGCGGTACGACGGTGTCGGCCGAGCACGTCTCGGGTTCGCACGAGCCGCTGAACCTGAAGCAGTTCATCTACGAGCTCGACGTCCCGGTGATCGTCGGTGGCTGCGCGACCTACACGGCCGCCCTGCACCTCATGCGCACCGGCGCGGCGGGCGTCCTGGTCGGCTTCGGCGGCGGCGCCGCGCACACCACGCGCAACGTGCTGGGCATCCAGGTCCCCATGGCCACCGCGGTCGCCGACGTGGCCGCCGCCCGCCGCGACTACATGGACGAGTCCGGCGGCCGGTACGTGCACGTCATCGCGGACGGTGGTGTCGGCTGGTCGGGCGACATCCCCAAGGCGATCGCCTGCGGCGCGGACTCCGTGATGATGGGGTCCCCGCTGGCCCGCGCGACGGACGGTCCGGGCAAGGGCAACCACTGGGGCATGGAGGCCGTCAACGAGGAACTGCCGCGCGGCCAGAAGGTCGACCTCGGCACGGTCGGCACGCTGGAGGAGATCCTCACCGGCCCGTCCCACACCCCCGACGGCTCGATGAACCTCTTCGGCGCCCTGCGCCGCGCGATGGCCACCACAGGCTACAGCGAGCTGAAGGAGTTCCAGCGCGTCGAGGTGACGGTGGCGGACTCGCAGCACCGGCGGTAGGGGTCGGGCGGGCTTTTCGTACGGCACCGAGAGAGCCGGTCACCTGGTGAGGTGACCGGCCCTCTCGCACGTCAGGGGCGTGCGGAGGCGCTCGTGGCAGTCGGGGGGCGCGGTTGTCATCGGGGCCGATGCGCGAGGTATGGGCGGTGCCGAGTCGGTCATGTCTGTTCCCGGCGACCCAGTTCTCTGGAGCGCGCCCTTCCAAGGAGATGGTTCCGGACCCCGCCCTCGGGGTTCGGCCCGAATTCCAGACGGACCGCCTACCGGGCTATTGGCGGCATCGTGGAAGGGGGTGCGCCATGGGCCGTCACCGCAAGCCCACCGCCTGGGATCGAATCCGTCTGCGGATGGTGAAATTCCGGAGGAGGTGCGTCCTGTGGATTCACGGATGGTGAGCGACCACCCCTAAGAGAAGTAGGGGTGGACACTCGGTTCACCATTCAGGAGCCTGCCGCAGTACCCGCTGCGGTGGGCTCCACCTGTTTTCTACCGTACCCGCGCCATGCCGCGTCGACCACCAGCCCCTGTGGTGCGGGCGG
Organism: Streptomyces sp. NPDC031365; assembly: GCF_055569765.1. Lineage (NCBI taxonomy): Bacteria > Bacillati > Actinomycetota > Actinomycetes > Kitasatosporales > Streptomycetaceae > Streptomyces > Streptomyces sp. NPDC031365. Next base: position 90,468 of record NZ_JBVIIM010000008.1, read on the forward strand.
GGCCGGTGCGCCCCCTCTCACAACCGATGCGCCGCCCCCGTAGGTGTGGCCCCGCGCGTGTCGAGCAGCAGCTGCGCCTTCACCGACAGGCCCTGGAGGTCGTACGTGCGGTGCTGCTGGAGCAGGACCGTCAGGTCGGCCTCGGCGGCGGCCTCGTAGAGGGAGTCCGCGCGGGGGACGGGGCGGTCGAGGACGTTCCAGGAGGGGACGTGGGGGTCGTGATAGCTGATGGAGGCGCCCAGCTCCATCAGCCGGACCGCGATCTCCCGCGCCGGGCTGCCCTGCTGGTCGGCGAGATCGGCCTTGTAGGTGACGCCGAGGAGCAGCACGCGTGCGCCGCGCGCGGACTTGCCGTGCTCGTTGAGGAGGGCGGCGGCGCGCTGCACCACGTAGCGCGGCATGCGGCCGTTGACCTCCTGGGCCAGCTCCGCCATGCGCAGGGTGCGGCCCGCGTGGGCGGTCAGGTCCTGGGGGACGGTGTGGCCGCCGACACCGGGGCCGGGGCGGAAGGCGTGGAAGCCGAAGGGCTTGGTCTCCGCGCAGCGCAGGACGTCCCACAGGTCGATGCCCAGGTCGTGACAGAGGGCGGCCATCTCGTTGACGAGGGCGATGTTGACGTGCCGGAAGTTGCTCTCCAGGAGCTGCACGGTCTCGGCCTCGCGCAGGCCCCGCGCACGTACCACCTTGTCGGTGATGCGCCCGTAGAAGGTGGCGGCCGACTCGGTGCAGGCGGGGGTGAGGCCCCCGATGACCTTCGGGGTGTTGGCCGGGGTGAAGTCGCGGTTGCCGGGGTCGACACGGCTGGGGGAGTGGGCGAGGTGGAAATCGCGCCCCGCGCGGAGGCCCGAACCCGACTCGAGCAGGCGCAGCAGGGGCCCCTCCGTCGTCCCCGGGGGGACCGGGGACTCCAGGATCACCGTGGTGTGCGGGCGCAGCCGCGCGGCGAGGGTACGGGCGGCCGTCTCGACCTGGCCGAGGGCCGGCCCGCCGTCCGCACCGCGCGGGGTCGGTGCGCAGATGACGGCGGTGCGCACCCGGCCCAGCTCGGCGGGGTTGGTGGTCGTACGGAAGCCCTGCGCGAGCATACGGCGCTGTTCGGCGGCGCTGAGGGAGCCGGGTTCGGGGCCGGTCCGGTAACCGATGGTGGGGATGCCGGCGGTGACGGCGGCCTGGGCCAGGGGCAGTCCATACGGGCCGAGTCCGATGACGGCGAGATCTGCGGGCATGGCGTGGGCCGTCCTTCCCAATAACCGGAGTGCGACAGGTGCGCAAGCGCTGTGGACTGGACAGGCGGGCGCAATGTCAGACTAGGAGTAAATATGACCGATATGTGGGATTGATCGGTTGGTTTTCGGTGAGTCGCTCCGAAGGTGTTGTCCACAGGCTGGGGGCGCGTGTGGCTGAAGTCGGGCAAGCCGGTCAGAATTTGGGCATGAGGACGGGGAACCGGGCTTCGCCGACAGGTGCGGCCGACGCGACCGATGAGCGGGAGGCAGCGTGAGGACAGCGACACTGGGGCCGGCGCAGCGCGCCGAATCACTCGCATCCATGGCCGAGCACGAACTGGACGTGCTGGTGGTGGGCGGCGGAGTGGTCGGTGCGGGCACGGCGCTCGACGCCGCGACACGCGGCCTGTCCACGGGCCTGGTCGAAGCGCGTGACTGGGCGTCGGGCACCTCCAGCCGGTCCAGCAAGCTGATCCACGGCGGCCTTCGCTATCTGGAGATGCTCGACTTCGCGCTCGTACGGGAGGCGTTGAAGGAGCGCGGCCTGCTGCTGGGGAGGCTCGCTCCGCATCTCGTGCGGCCGGTGCCGTTCTTGTACCCGTTGCAGCACAAGGGCTGGGAGCGGCTGTACGCCGGAGCGGGCGTCGCGCTCTACGACACCATGGCGATGGCCCGCGGGCACGGACGGGGCCTGCCCGTGCACCGGCACCTGAGCCGCCGTCACGCGCTGCGAGCGGCGCCGTGTCTGAAGAAGGACGCGCTGGTCGGCGCCCTGCAGTACTACGACGCCCAGATGGACGACGCCCGGTTCGTGGCGACCCTGGTCCGCACGGCCGCCGCGTACGGCGCGAAGACCGCCAACCACGCCAGGGTGACCGGTTTCCTGCGCGAGGGCGAACGCGTCGTCGGTGCCCGGGTGCAGGACGTCGAGGGCGGCGGCGAGTACGAGGTCCGCGCCAAGCAGGTCGTCAACGCCACCGGTGTGTGGACCGACGACACGCAGGCGATGGTCGGGGAGCGCGGACAGTTCCACGTCCGCGCCTCCAAGGGCATCCACCTGGTCGTCCCCAAGGACCGCATCCACTCCACGACCGGGCTCATCCTGCGCACCGAGAAGTCCGTCCTGTTCGTCATACCCTGGGGCCGGCACTGGATCGTCGGCACCACGGACACCGACTGGGACCTGGACAAGGCGCACCCGGCCGCGTCCAGCGCGGACATCGACTATCTGCTCGAGCACGTGAACTCGGTGCTCGCGGTGCCGCTGACACGGGACGACGTCGAAGGCGTGTTCGCCGGCCTGCGGCCGCTGCTCTCCGGCGAGTCGGACGCCACGAGCAAGTTGTCCCGCGAGCACACCGTGGCCCACCCCGTACCCGGGCTGGTCGTGGTGGCGGGCGGCAAGTACACGACGTACCGGGTGATGGCCAAGGACGCGGTGGACGCGGCGGTGCACGGTCTCGACGTGCGCGTCGCCGCCTGCGTCACCGAGGAGACACCGCTGGTGGGCGCCGAGGGCTACCACGCGCTGTGGAACGGGCGGGCACGGACGGCGGCGCGCACCGGACTGCACCCGGTACGGGTCGAGCACCTGCTGCAGCGGTACGGGACGATGGCGGAGGAGGTCCTGGACCTCATCGCCGCCGATCCCTCGCTGGGCGAGCCGCTGCGGGCGGCCGACGACTACCTGCGTGCCGAGATCACCTACGCCGCCTCGCACGAAGGGGCACGGCACCTGGACGACGTGCTGACCCGGCGCACCCGCATCTCGATCGAGACGTTCGACCGGGGCACACGGTCCGCACGGGAGGCGGCCGAGCTGATGGCGCCGGTACTGGGCTGGGACAAGGGGCAGGTCGAGCGCGAGGTGCAGCACTACGAGAAGCGCGTGGAGGCCGAGCGGGAGTCGCAGCGCCAGCCCGACGACCTGACGGCGGACGCGGCGCGCCTGGGGGCGCCGGACATCGTGCAGCGGTAGTCCTCCCGTGATGCGGCCGGCGGCGTCCCGAATCACTCGAACGGGTGGTGAGATCCGGGATCTTCGTTCGACACCCGGCCGTTTTCATGGGTGCGAGGGCAGAACTCGGCCGCGAGAACCGCGGACTCGAGACCGGGATCCGCGATCGCGTCCGTGTTCACCCGGAAGGTGAGGACACGCCGGCCGTCGACCGTGGCTGCGGTGCGCACGTAGCTGCCGGAGATCCGCCCGTTGTGCCCCCACACCGTGGTGCCGCACGGAAGCGTCACAGGAAACAGCCCCATGCCGTACGAGCCGTGTGCGGTGCGGGTGTCGAGCATCTCGCGCAGCCGGCGCGGGGGCAGCAGTTCACCGCCGAGCAGGGCCGAGTAGAAGCGGTCCAGGTCGGCGAGCGTGGTCACCAACTCGCCCGCGGCGCCGGCCACGCGCGGGTCGAGCCTGGTGACGTCGGTTCCGTCGGCGGCGTACGAGCGGCCGTGCGGCCGGGGCAGAGAGGTGCCCGAACCCGGGAAGGAGGTGTTGTTCAGGCCCAGTGGAATGAGCACACGGCGCTCGGTCTCGTCGGCGTACGAGCGGCCGGTGACCTGTTCGACGATCATGCCCAGCAGGACGTAGTTGGTGTTCGAGTAGAAGAAACGGCCGCGGTCGGCCGGGGGGTGGGTGAGTGCGACGCGTACGGCTTGAAGGGGTGTCACCGGGACGGAGCCCCGGGTGTCCGCGGCGAAGTCGGGAAGACCGCTGGTGTGGGTGAGCAGGGAACGCAGGGTCAGCGTGCGCCCGTCGTTGCCCGCCCCCCGCACCAGGCCCGGCAGATGCGTCTCCACGGTGTCGGACAGCGACAGGCGCCCCTCCCCGGCCAGTTGCAGTACGACCGTGGCGATGAACGTCTTGGTGATACTGCCGGCGCGGAAGTGGTCGGAGCGGCCGATGTCCTGGCCGGCGTGGGCGTAGCGCGGACCCGACTTCTCCGACGCCAGCAGGGCAGCGGCGGGGGCGCCACCCCGGGTGACCAGCAGCGGAAGGACCGCGTCGGCGGGCCGGTCCGCCGGAGCAGGGGAGGCGGAAGGAGCCAGGGCGAGCAGGGCCAGGGACACGGGAACGGCCAGTAGGGTCCGAAGCGGCGGCATACCGGGTCCTTCCTTGTCGGAGCACATCATGCAGGGCCGGGGAGCGCGTCCTTCGCCCGGGCTCCGTATGCGCCGGGCCCGGCGCGCGCCCACAGGCACCCTGGGCGTCGGCCACTTGTCGGGTGAGGGACAATGAAGGCTCTGTCAGGGCGGGTTGCATGAGGGGACGCATGTCGGAGGCGGAGCGGGCGGGGACATCCCGTCAGGACGAGAGCGCACGTCTCCTCGCCGGGCGGTACCGGCTGGGAGATGTGCTCGGCCGCGGCGGCATGGGGACGGTGTGGCGTGCCCAGGACGAAACCCTGGGGAGGACCGTCGCCGTCAAGGAGCTCCGCTTCCCGTCGAGCATCGACGAAGAGGAGAAACGGCGGCTGATCACGCGGACGCTGCGCGAGGCCAAGGCGATCGCGCGGATCCGCAACAACAGCGCCGTGACCGTCTTCGACGTGGTGCAGGAGGACGACCGCCCCTGGATCGTCATGGAGCTCGTCGAGGGCAAGTCGCTCGCCGAGGTCATCCGGGAGGACGGCCTGCTGGATCCGGGGCGTGCCGCGGAGGTCGGGCTCGCCGTGCTCGACGTGCTGCGCTCCGCGCACCGGGAGGGCATCCTGCACCGCGACGTGAAGCCGTCGAACGTGCTGATCGCCGAGGACGGCCGGGTCGTCCTCACCGACTTCGGCATCGCCCAGGTCGAGGGCGACCCGTCCATCACCTCGACCGGCATGCTGGTCGGGGCTCCCTCCTACATCTCCCCGGAGCGCGCGCGCGGGCACAAACCCGGGCCGGCGGCGGACCTCTGGTCTCTCGGCGGGCTGCTCTACGCGTCGGTGGAGGGCACGCCCCCGTACGACAAGGGCTCCGCGATCGCGACGCTCACGGCGGTGATGACCGAACCGCTCGAGGAACCCAAGAACGCGGGACCGCTTCGGGACGTCATCTACGGGCTGCTCACCAAGGATCCCGCCCAGCGGCTCGACGTCAGCGGCGCCCGAACCCTGCTGAACGCCGTCGTCAACGCGCCCGGGCCCAGGGAGGCCGACCGGGAGCCGGCGGACGCCACGAAGGTCGTGCCGCTGCCCGAGCAGCCCGGCGAGGCGGACGTCAGGAGCAAGCGGGGCGAGGAGGCGGGGGAGAAGCTGCGGGGCGCGCTGCGTTCCGTGCGCAAGGCCGCCGTGGCAGCGGGCTCGGCGGGAGCCGCCGCGGCGGCTCGTGCCAAGTCCGGCCGTGGCACGACCGCTTCGGCGTCCGGGACGACCGCCGCGACGGCTCCGGAGAAGGCGGCAGGGACGTCCGGGAGAGGGACCGGCACGACGGAGCCCCCCTCCGCGCCCCGGTCCCCTTCCGCGTCCCCCTCCGCAGGCCCCGGCCCGGCCCCGGCAGCCGGACCGGGTGCGCAGGGCACCGTGCCGCGGAAGCCGGGGACGGGCGGCCGCAGTTCGGGGTGGCCGGTGATGACGCCGCCGGATCTGCCGGCCCGGCCCGTGCCGCGGGCGTCGCTCACCGATGTGGTGCCGCGGCGGACGCTGGTCGTCATCGCGGTCGCGGTCCTCGCCGTGCTCGGCGCCGTACTGGCCATCGTGCTCAGTGGTGGCGACGACGAGGGCGACAACAACGGGGCGAAGAGCGGCGGTGGCGACCGGACCGCCGCCAGTCAGGACCCCAGCGCCGACACCAAGGGCGACGAGAACGACGGCACCCGCACCGACGGCAAGACGACCGAATCGGCGGGTACGGGAACGGGGTCGGGGACGAGCGACCCCGGCGCCGGTGTCGGCGGACCGGACGACTCGGCCGGGGAGAACGGCGGTACGCCGGCGAAGAATACGTACAAGGGAAGCCAGGGTTACTCGATCGGGCTGCCCGAGGGGTGGAAGTTCCAGACGTCGGGGGCTGCGGGTGACCGGTTCACCGGACCCGGCGGACAGAAACTGCTCATCGGCTGGACGACCACGCCGAAGGACGACCCGGTCGCGGACTGGACGAACCAGGAGCGCAGCATGGTCCGCTCCCAGTACCAGAGGATCAGTATCAAGGCGGTGGACTACCGGGGCTGGAAGACGGCGGACTGGGAGTTCACCTACGTGGACAACGGGACCACGTACCGGTCCATCGACCGGGGGACGGTCGTCGATGACCGGCTCGGGTACGGGCTGATGTACACGGCCAAGGCCGATCAGTGGGGCAGCGATCAGCGCAAGGACACCTGGCGGACGCTGACCGAGACGTTCCGGCCCAAGGACTGAGCGGGACCTTCCGGCCCAAGGCCTGAGCGTGACCGGTTTCCGGAAAGGGGAGTCAGATGTGGCATCCCCTCTCTGCGGGTTGCCTCCGGCACGTATCGTGAGTGCTTGCGGACCGTACGCAGCCACAACGGTTCGCTGGGCGAACGGAACTGACCGACCGTAGGGCCGGGGGAGGCAACGTGGACGACTATGCGGGACGGGTTCTCGCCGACCGCTACCGCCTGCCGCTGCCCCCCTCCGACGAGTACGAACTGGCCGAGACCCGCGCCTTCGACACCTACAGCGGGCAGGAAGTCCTGGTCAGGCAGGTTCCGTTGCCGGAGGTCGTCGAGGCCGAGGTGCTCGACGCCGAGGGGCTGCCCGACGGCTTCACCGCCCGTGACGGATCCGCGCGGCGTGGCGGCTCCGGGCCGGCCTCCGCGCGCGCAGGCACCCGGCGGCCCACCGACCCGGTCGTGCGGCGCGCGGTCGAGGCCGCGCAGGCGGCGGCCGCCATTCCCGATCACCCGCGCCTGGACCAGGTCTTCGACGTGTTCGCGGAGGGCGGTTCGCTGTGGATAGTCAGCGAACTCGTGGCCGCGCGTCCGCTGGCCGCCCTGCTCGCGGAGAAACCGCTGTCCCCGTACCGGGCGGCGGAGGTCGCCTCCGACGTCCTGACGGCCCTGCGGGTGCTGCACTCCCACGGCTGGGTGCACCGCAACATCACCGCCCGCACGGTACTCGTCTGCGACGACGGCCGGGTCATGCTGACCGGTCTCGCGGTCGGCGCGGCGGAGGAGGCGCTCTGCGGCTACGACCCGGTGCCGCCCCCGGACACGGAACCGGCACCGCGAGCGGGGGCGCCCGAGGCCCTGGGACCGGCGGCGCGGGCCGGAACGCCGGAAGCCGGGCCCGGCCCGTCCTGGCCACCCGGTTTCGCCCGCGAGCCCGAACCCGAACCCGACCCCGACGCCGCGCGCCGGGCCGCCATCGAAGCGCGGGCCGGCCGGCTGCCCGGCGGCGGGACGGACATGCCGGACGGCCTCACCCCCGCCGCGGCACCCAGAGCGCTCGACAGCGCGGGAGACGTGCGCGCCGCCCGTGCGGGCGCGATCGCCGCGTACCGGGCCGGCACCCGTGCCGCCGCCCGGGTGCAGGAGGCACAGCAGAGCGGCCGTACGGCCCTGCCCGGCGCCCGTCCCGAGCCCGGGGGCGACGGCCCGTCGTCCGGCGCCGTCCCACCGGGACGGATAGCCGACCCCTACGGCGTCGGCGCCACCGGCCGGCCCGGAGCCACGCACCACACCGGCCCGCCAGGCCCTGGAGCTCTGGGAGGACTCCCGGGCGGCCCCGCAGGACCCGGCGCCCTGGAAGCAGCGGCCGCCCCCGGCACGGCCGCCCCTCCCGCCCGCTGGGACGACCTGGTGGCGCACACCCCCGCCCGCCGGGGCCCGACCACCGCGCTGGCCGCCGAGCGGGCGCGGCAGGCGCGGATGGCCGTCGTCGGACCCGTGACCGAGCGCTGGGCGCCGGAGCAGGCCGGCCCGGTGCACGAGAACTGGCAGCTGGCCGCGCCCATCGGCCCCGCCACCGACCTGTGGGCGCTGGGCTCCCTGCTGTTCCGGGCCGTGCAGGGACACGCCCCCTACCCGGAGGAGTCGACGGCCGAACTGGTGCAGATGGTGTGTGCCGAGCCGCCCGCCTTCGCCGAGGAGTGCGGGCCGCTCCGTCCGGTCGTGGAGTCGCTGCTGCGTCAGGACCCCACCGAGCGCTCCGACTTCGAGGAGCTGCGCGGCTGGCTCCGTTCGCTGGTGCGCTCCGCGCCCGAGCCCGAGGCCGGCGTACACGTCATAGCGGCACCGCCCGCCGACACCAGCAGACTGCCGGTCATACGGCGCCGCGGCGAGCTGGTGCGCAGGCGGCGCGCCGGGCCCCCCGCACACCACGGACGGCACAAGCGGGCGAAGCGGGAGACCGGCTCCCCACGTCGGCTCGGCCGGGGCCTGCTCCTGCTGGTGCTGCTCGCCATGGCGGCGGCGATCGCGTACGCCGTGCTGTTCATGCCGAAGGCGGGCGAGGGCAACGCGGGGGCGTCGACCGACCGTTCCGGCGCCGCCGGCCAGGTCGGTGACGCGCCGGGCCCGCCGGACGCCGGGCGGAACTCGCCGCAGCCCGGGGACGGTTCCAAGGACACCCCCCGGAGCAGCCCCGAGGAGTCGGCCGCCGACAACGAGACCCAGACCACCGGCCCCGAGGCCGCCGACGGCTTCACCCTGCGCAAGGACCCGGAGGGCTTCCGGGTCGCCGTCGCCGAGAACTGGCAGCGCACCGCGAAGAACGGCAGCGGCCAGGTCGTCTACTCCCGCGGCGACTTCGAACTCATCGTCGTCCCCGGCCGGGACAGCGCGGAGCAGTACGGCAGCGACCCCATGAGCTACCAGCGGGACGACGAGCATGAGCTCCAGCCCTACCGCGACTCCAGCTGGGCCACGTCCACCGGTCTGAAGACCATCGAGGTGGGCGGCCGGACCATGGCCGAGGGCCAGTTCACCTGGACCGGCGGCGGGGGCGAGCTGTACGTCCGTAACCTCGCGGCACTGATCGACGGCCGCTACCACGTGGTGCAGGTACGCGGACCGGAGGCCGAACGGGACGAGGTGACACGGCTGTACGAGCAGGCGGCGGCGACCTACCAGTTCACCGGCTGAACCGCGGACACCACGCGAACGCGGGCGTTTTGGTTGCCTCCTGCCGTATACAGCGACAACCATCACAGTGCGGTCTCCATGGCACGTCGCTGGTTCCCAGGATGGCCCGGGGCTACCTACTCTGACCCTGTCAAGACCATTGCGGGGCAACGTGAATCAGATGCAGGGCTCGCTCGTCGCGGGCCGCTACCGGCTCGGTGCGTCCATCGGGAGCGGTGGCATGGGCCGGGTGTGGCGTGCGCACGATGAGGTGCTGCACCGTTCCGTCGCCATCAAGGAACTGACCGCGGCGCTCTACGTGTCCGACAGTGAACAGGCCACACTGCTGGCCCGCACCCGTGCGGAGGCACGGGCGGCAGCGCGGATCAACCACTCCGCCGTCGTCACGGTGCACGACGTGCTGGAGCACGACGGCCGGCCGTGGATCGTGATGGAACTGGTCGAGGGCCACTCCCTGGCCGACGCGGTGAAGGAGCGGGAACGGGTCGAGCCCCGCGAGGCCGCCCGGATCGGCCTGTGGGTGCTGCGCGCCCTGCGCGCCGCGCACACCGCCGGCGTGCTGCACCGTGACATCAAGCCCGGCAACGTCCTGCTCGGCCGGGACGGCCGGGTGCTGCTCACCGACTTCGGTATCGCGCAGATAGACGGCGACACGGCCATCACCCGCACCGGAGAGGTCGTCGGCTCGGTCGACTACCTGGCGCCCGAGCGCGTCCGCGGCCACGACCCCGGCCCGTCCTCCGACCTGTGGGCGCTCGGCGCGACGCTGTACACGGCGGTGGAGGGCAGATCGCCGTTCCGCCGCACCTCACCGCTGACCACCATGCAGGCCGTCGTCGAGGAGGAGGCCGACGAGCCGCGGCACGCCGGCCCGCTCGCCCCCGTGATCAGCGCACTTCTGCGCAAGGATCCGGCCACCCGGCCCGACGCCTCCCAGACCGAGCAGATGCTCGCCGAGGCCGCGGAGGGACGCCGGCCGCCCGCCGCGCAGGAGTACGTGCCGACCCTGGCCGTCGACGCCCACGTGCCGCTGCCGCACCAGCGCGGACCGGAGGCGCCCCCCACGGCCACGCGGCCGCCGTACCACCCGCAGGGCAGCGGTTCCACGGCCGTCCAACAGCCGTACGGGCCGCCTGCCACGCAGCGCCGACGGGTGCGCGGGCGGATGATCGCCCTGGTCGTCGCCCTGGCCGCCATCATCGGCGGGGGAACCGCGGTGGTGCTCCAGCAGTGGGACCCGGGTGGCACCGCGGCCGGCCCCGCCAAGCCCTCCGGGCCCGCCCCGGAGCCCAGCGCCACGAAGACGGGGAAGGCCGACACCGCGGGGAGCCTCCCCGAGGGCTGGGTGCGCCGCACCGACCCCTTGGGCTTCACCGTCGTCCTGCCCGGCGAGGACTGGAAGCGCGTGGTCTTCGACGAGGAGACCCGGCAGGTCGACTACACGCCCGACGGCGGCAAGCACTTCCTCCGCATCGCCGCGGACGACTCCCCGGACTTCGACGACCCCTACGAGCATCTGCGCGATCTCGACCAGCAGATCGGCGCCCGCCTGGTCGACTACCGGCAGCTGGGCCTGCAGCGCCTGACCTACCGTGACCGCGACAGCGCACGGCTGGAGTACAGCTGGACGGCGCTGGCCAAGGACACGGAGTTCCCCGGCCCGCGCCGGGCGATCGACCAGATGTACATCACGCGCGACGGTGTCGAGTACGCGATCTACATGTCCTCCCCGGACGCCGACTGGGACACGACCCGCGAGCAGTTCCGGACGATCCTGCGGGGATGGCGCGAGCCCTGACGCCCGTGGCACGGGCGCCTGTCCGCCGCTTGGCCGGATCGCCGTACCGGAGCGGACACATCCGGTGGGGCATGATGGGCCCATGGTGACCGAGGGGGAACCGGAGAACGGGGCCGCGCGGCACAATGCCCGTGTCATCGCGGGCCGTTACCGTCTGGAGGCGAGGATCGGGCGCGGCGGCATGGGCGTGGTCTGGCGGGCCACCGACCAACTGCTCGGGCGGGGCGTCGCCGTGAAGGAACTCCCCTTCGACGAGACACTCTCCGCGGCCGAAGCCCGGCGGCAACGGGACCGCACCCTGCGTGAGGCGCGTGCCCTCGCCCAGTTGAGCCACCCGAACATCATCGTCGTCCACGACGTCGTCGAGGACGACGAACGCCCGTACATCGTCCTCGAGCTGATCGAGGGACCGTCCCTCGCCGACCGTATCGCCGAACAGGGCCCGGTCGACGCAGCGGAGGCCGCGCGGATCGGCGTCGACCTGCTCGGCGCACTGCGCGCCGCCCATGCCTCCGGCGTGCTGCACCGTGACCTCAAGCCCGCCAACGTCCTGTTGGAGGACGACACCGACCGGGTCCTGCTCACCGACTTCGGCATCGCCCAGGTGTCGGGCTCCACCACGCTCACCGAGACCGGCTCCTTCGTCGGCTCCCCCGAGTACACCGCGCCCGAGCGGATGTCCGGTGCGCGGACGGGACCCGCGTCCGACCTGTGGTCCCTGGGCGCGCTGCTGTGTACGGCGCTCAGCGGCGAGTCGCCGTTCCGCCGCGACTCCCTGAGCGGGGTCCTGCACGCGGTCGTGGTCGACGAGATCCGTCCGCCCGCCGAGGCCGGGCCGATCCTGCCCGTGGTACGCGGTCTGCTGGAACGCGACCCGGACCGCCGGCTGGACGCGGACCGGGCCGAACGGATGCTGATGGCGTTCCTCGCGACGGGCCGTACGCCGGAGTCGGCGCCCCCGGAGCCGTCGCCCTCGGACCGGGACCTGCCCCGCCGGCGGTTCGCGGCCCGCCGGACGGTGACGGCCGGTGCCGTGCCCGGCGCCCCCGGGGAGCGTCCCGTCCGGTGGCAGCCCACGAAGGGCGTGCTCGTGGCCGCGCTGGCGGTCGCCGCCATGGCGGGGGCGGGGGTGTCCGCGGCGGCGCTGCTCCTGCAGGACCGGGACGGCGACGGGGGCGGTACGCCGGCCAGCACGGCGCCGGAGACACCCCCGGGCGAGTCGGCCCCCGGCCCCCGGCCGCCCGCGTCCCTCCCCACGACCACCAGCCCCCAGCGGACACTGCCGCCGGAGGCCACCCCGCCGGAGGCCACCCCGACGGCGGCCACCCCGACGGCGGCCACCCCGACGACGGCCACCCCGACGGCGGCCACCTCCTCGGTGTCGGCTTCCTCACCTCAGGCCGGCACCAAAGGGTGATAAAGGGGAGATAAGTTCCGCCGAGGGTCACGGGTCTGTGACCGGTGGGCGTTCGCAGTGGATACGTGGGTGTCTCGCGCGATATGGATGAACCATGAGCAGCAACGGGGGAGCCCGCAGCGGGGCCGACGAGCCAACCAGTTTTGGTCTGCAACCGCCGAACCCGCCCACGCCGGCGCCGCACCCCGACAACCCGTACGCGGCATCGACCCGGGTGGCCCCGCAGCAGGCGCGGCACCCGCACGGTCAGGGGGAGGGCCGCACGGAGCGACAGGTGCCCGCGCCCGACGCCGAGCCCGGCGCCGGTCGGCTGATCGCCGGGCGCTACCGGCTGCTCGCCAAGCTCGGGCACGGCGGCATGGGCACGGTGTGGCGGGCCAAGGACGAGACGGTGGACCGGGAGGTCGCCGTCAAGGAGCCCCGGGTTCCGGACCACCTTCCCGAACGTGAACGTGTCAACGCCTTCGAGCGGATGCGCCGTGAGGCCCGGGCCGCCGCCCGGCTCGACCATCCCGCGGTGGTCAACGTCCATGACGTCGCCGTGGTCGACGGCCGGCCGTGGATCGTGATGGAGCTGGTCCAGGGCCGTTCGCTGGGTGGTGTGCTGCAGGAAGAGGGCACCCTCTCCGCACGTGAGGCGGCCAGGGTCGGCCTGGAGGTGCTCGGCGCGCTGGAGGCCGCCCACGCGGCGGGCATCCTGCACCGGGACGTGAAGCCGGACAACGTCCTGCTCGGCCGGCACGACCGGGTGGTGCTCACCGACTTCGGCATCGCCCAGATCGAGGGCGAGACCAATCTGACCGACACCGGCGGCTTCGTCGGCTCGCCCGAGTACATCGCGCCGGAGCGGGTGCTGGGCCAGCGCCCGGGCCCCGCCTCCGACCTGTGGTCGCTCGGTGTGGTGCTGTACGCGGCGACGGAGGGCGTCTCGCCGTTCCGCCGCAGCAACACCCCCGCCACCCTCCAGTCCGTGCTCAACGCCACCCCGGCGCCGCCCGCCTCCGCGCAGGGACCGCTGGCCGGGATCATCACCGCCCTGCTGCAGAAGGACCCGGCGCGCCGACCGAACGCCGCCCAGGTCCGCGCCGTACTGGAGACGGCCGCGAACCCGCCCGCCCCGGTGCCCACGCAGGTCGCCCCGCTCCCGGCGCGGAGCCAGGACGGCAAGGGCATCCGGATCGGCCGCAAGACGCTGACCGGGCTGGGCGCGGTGGTGGTGGCCGGGGCGGTCGCGGCGTACCTCGTGGTGGCCGACCCGTTCGCGGGCCCTCTCCCGGACGGCTGGGAGAAGCACGACCTCGGTGACAAGGTGGGGGTCGCCCTCGCGGTTCCCGGGGGCTTCGTGAAGGACAAGCCCGCCGACGACTCGGACGGGACGGTCGCCTCCTTCACCGACCCGAGCGGAATGGTGCGCGTCGAGACCGACCGCGACCTCAAGGCCGATGACGAGAACGGTGAACTGGAGGCCTCGGCGCCGGAGGAGGCGTTCGCGCACTGGAACGAACTCAAGGACGGTGAGTACGGTTGGGGCATCGCCGCCACCCCCGCGCCCGAGGGACAGCCGCGCGAGACCACGTACAAGGACCGCGAGGCGGCCACGAACACCATCGTGTACACGACGACCACCACACCGCCGCTGGTACGCGAGGCGCAGGTCATGTACTACCGGAACAAGGACGGCGACATGTACCGGCTCTGGGTCGTCTACCCGGGCAAGGGCCACTTCGCCGAGGAGGGCCGGGAGATCGCCCGCACGGTCATCGAGTCGTGGGACATCCACAAGCCCTGAACCGCCGCGCCGGACCGGCTCCGTGCGTCGGACCCTCGCGCACCGCACGGTAGTGGTGGGGGAGTAGCGACGGTGGCCCGCGTGGCGGTCGGGGTCGGCTGACCGCCGGGCGGCACCGACCGGCCCAGCGCGTCGGCTCCGAGGGCTCCGGCCTTGTTCGGCGGGCGGGGGACGAGGCGCGGAAGGCCGCCGCGGCCGGGACGGCTGACGGGGACGGCCCCACCGGGTCGCGCAGTTGATGATCCGCGCCGGCGCCGGCGGCACGTCCGGACTGCGTGCGGGATGCCGGAGGGACGTCGGCCCGGGAAACCGGCGCCGGCGGCGGTCTTCGAAGGCATCCGGGACCGACTCGAGATCGAAACGTAGCCAAGCGGCGCCGGTGCGATCATCAACGTCCTGATCAGGGGCTTTGTTGCCAGCGTTCACTGGCAATGTGTGGACCGTGCGGGAATCTGTTACCGACGGGTACACAAAGGGTGCGCTCCGGCATACCCTGCGGCTCATGACGGACGCGCAGACCCGGGAAACCACCGGCACGAACCCCCTCGCCCCCTCCCCGGAGGGCGCCCGCACCGCCGCCGACGTGGTCACGCCGGAGCTGGTCGCCCAGCTCACCAAGGGTGTGGCCGGCTCCGGCCGGACCGCCAACCACACACCGTTCACCGGGGAGAAGCTGGCCGATCTGCCGGAATCGACGCCCGAGGACGTGGCCGGGGCCTTCGAGGCGGCCCGCGCCGCCCAGGCCGTCTGGGCACGGATCCCGGTACGGCAGCGCGCCGCCGTTCTGCTCCGCTTCCACGACCTGGTGCTGGAGCGCCAGGCCGAGGTGCTCGACCTGATCCAGCTGGAGACCGGCAAGGCCCGGCTGCACGCCCACGAGGAAGTGCAGGCCGTCGCCGTCGCCGCCCGCCACTACGGCCGCCGGGCCGCCGCCTACCTGCGGCCCAAGCGGCACGCCGGCGCCATGCCCACCCTGACCAAGGTCACCGAGCTGCGGCACCCGCGCGGTGTCGTGGGGCAGATAGCGCCCTGGAACTACCCCCTCGAACTCTCCGTCGGCGACGCGCTCCCGGCGTTCGTCGCGGGCAACGCGGTCGTGATGAAGCCGGACACGGAGACCTGCCTCACCGCGCTGTGGGCCCGTGACCTGCTGATCGAGGCCGGACTGCCCGCCGACGTCTTCCAGGTCGTCCTCGGCGAGGGCCCGGTCATCGGTCCTGAGGTCGTCCGGCACGCCGACTACGTCTCCTTCACCGGCTCCACCCGCACCGGCCGCGAGGTCGCCCAGGGCGCTGCCGCCCGTCTCGTCGGCGTCTCCCTCGAACTCGGCGGCAAGAACGCCATGCTGGTGCTGGAGGACGCCGACCTCGACAAGGCCGCGGCCGGCGCCGTCCGCGCCTGCTTCTCCAGCGCGGGCCAGCTGTGCATCTCCATAGAGCGGCTGTACGTCCACGATTCGGTCGCCGACGCCTTCCTGGAGCGCTTCGCCGCCCGCACCAAGGCCATCCGCCTCGGCACGTCGCTCGCCTACGGCGCCGACATGGGCTCACTGGTCGGGCAGCGCCAGCTGGACGCCGTCACCCGGCACGTGGACGATGCCGTCGCCAAGGGTGCCAAGGTGCTCGCGGGCGGCACGGCCCGCCCGGACATCGGCCCCTTCTTCTACGAGCCGACCATCCTCGACGAGGTCGAAGCACCCATGAGCGTCTGCTCCGAGGAGACCTTCGGCCCGGTCGTCTCCGTCTACCGCTTCTCGTCCGACGACGAGGCGGTCGAGGTGGCCAATTCCACCCCGTACGGCCTGAACTCCTCCGTCTGGACGAAGGACGCCCGGCGCGGCCGCGAGGTCGCCGCCCGGCTGCGCACCGGCACGGTGAACATCAACGAGGGCTACGCGCCCGCGTACGGCAGTGTCCAGTCGCCGATGGGCGGCATGAAGGACTCCGGACTGGGCCGCCGGCATGGCTCCGAGGGCCTCCTCAAGTACACCGAGGCCCAGACCGTCGCCCACCAGCGGCTGTTGCCGATGGCCCCGTCACTGGGCATGGACGACGAGAAGTACGCGGCCTTCATGAGCCGCAGCCTGCGCCTCATGAAGACACTCCGGTTCAGGTGACCGACACAGGGGCGCGGGGAACCGCGCGAAAGACCACGGATTACCCGCACGCGAAACTCAAAGAGGAGACACCCGTGCCTCAGGAGGATTACGACTACGACGTCCTCGTCGTGGGCTCCGGATTCGGCGGCTCCGTCTCGGCGCTCAGGCTCACGGAGAAGGGCTACCGCGTCGGCGTCCTGGAAGCCGGCCGCCGCTTCACCCGCGAAACCCTGCCGAAGAACTCCTGGGACCTGAAGAACTACCTCTGGGCACCGAAGCTCGGCATGTACGGCATCCAGCGCATCCATCTGCTGGGCAACGTCATGGTCCTGGCCGGCGCGGGCGTCGGCGGCGGCTCCCTCAACTACGCCAACACCCTCTACGTACCGCCCAAGCCGTTCTTCGACGACCCGCAGTGGGGGCACATCACCGACTGGCAGGAGGAGCTGAAGCCGTACTACGACCAGGCGCGGCGCATGCTCGGCGTGCGGCTCAACCCGACGATGACGCCCTCGGACGTGCATCTGAAGGCGGCCGCCGAGCGGATGGGTGTGGGCGACACCTTCCACATGGCGCCCGTCGGCGTCTTCTTCGGCGACGGCGAGGACGCCGACGGCACGGTGAAGGCCAAGCCGGGCCAGGAGGTGCCCGACCCGTACTTCGGCGGGGCGGGACCGTCGCGGCGGGCCTGTGCCGAGTGCGGCGAGTGCATGACCGGCTGCCGGCACGGCGCGAAGAACACCCTCAACGAGAACTACCTCCACCTCGCCGAGAAGGCGGGCGCGGTCGTCCACCCCATGACCACGGCGGTGTCGGTGACGGAGGACTCCCGCGGCGGGTACGCGGTCGCCACGCTCCCGACGGACAACCGCCGCAAGGGAAAGGGCCGTACCTTCCGCGCCCGCCGGGTGGTCCTGGCCGCCGGCACCTACGGCACCCAGACGCTGCTGCACCGGATGCGGGACGGCGGTCAGCTGCCGCACGTCTCGCACAGGCTGGGCGAGCTGACCCGTACCAACTCCGAGGCTCTCGTCGGCGCGCAGACCGACAACCGCCGCTACCGCAAGGTCACCGGCGAGCCGAAGGCCGACTTCACCCGCGGTGTGGCCATCACGTCCTCGATCCACCCCGACGAGAACACCCACATCGAGCCGGTCCGTTACGGCAGGGGCTCCAACTCGATGGGCGGGCTGTCCATCCTCCAGGTGCCCTACGCGGGCGGCGGATCCGGTGCCGCCCGGGTGCTGGGCTGGCTGGGCAACGCGGCGAGGCACCCCGTGATGATGATGCGTTCGCTGTCCAACCGGCGCTGGTCGGAGCGGACCATCATCGGGCTGGTGATGCAGTCGCTGGACAACTCGCTGACGACGTCTCTCAAGCCGTCCGGGGCCGGCCGCGGGCTGCTCACCGCCCGGCAGGGCCACGGCGCACCCAACCCCAAGCAGATCAAGGCGGCCACCGACGGCGCCTCGGCGCTGGCGGCCGAGATCAACGGCTTCGCCGGCTCCAACATCGGTGAGCTGACGGGCATGCCGCTGACCGCGCACTTCCTGGGCGGCTGTCCCATCGGCGGCTCCCGCGACACCGGGGTGATCGACCCGTACCACCGCCTCTACGGCCACCCCGGTATCTCGGTCGTGGACGGGGCCGCGGTCTCGGCGAACCTGGGCGTCAACCCGTCCCTGACCATCACGGCACAGGCCGAGCGGGCGATGTCGTACTGGCCCAACAAGGGCGATGCCGACCCGCGGCCGCAGCAGGGTGAGCCGTACCAGCGGCTCACGCCGGTCGAGCCGGCGTCCCCGGCGGTCCCGGCGGACGCGTTCGGCGCGCTCAAGCTGCCGTTCCTGGGCATCCCGGCGGTACCGCCGAAGAAGTAGCCGGCGGATCGGAAGAACGGAACGCGGAAGAGAAGACGGGACGGAAGAGAAACCGGAAGAGAAAAGGAAAAAGGACCTGTGCCCCCCTCCGAGCTCAGGTCCTTTTCCCTTGTCCTGGGTGACGCCGCGCGGACAGCGCGGCGAGGCGGTGTTACGCCTCAGCACCGGCCTTGCGCCGGCGCACCACGAACACCGCACCGGCACCGGCCACGACGGCGGCGCCACCGACCAGCCCGATCATCGGCAGGGCGGAGCTCGAACCGGTCTCGGCGAGGCTGCCGGTGACCTCCGGGGTGTTGGAGGCGGGCTTCTTGTCCGTCACGGGCGCCTTGCCGCCTTCCTGCGGCTTGGTGCCGTCGGTGTCCGTGCCGGCGGACACGATCTGGAACCTGTACGACACGTCGCCGAAGCCGGTGCACTCGCCGTCGGCGTCGCCGTAGATCGTCGCGCCGAGCGAGAAGCCCGCACCGACCGGGGCGGAGGCCTTCACGTTGAGGCGCATTGGGATGGCGACCTCGTAGCCCGGCTCGAGCTCGTCGGTGTAGCCGACGTAACCCACCGCGTAGCCGTCCTCGCTGAGGTCCTCCCAGACCTTGGCGTCGGGGTTCCAAGCCTGGAGCCGGACCTGCTTGCTCGTGAACAGGTCCAGGCCGTCCGCGTCGGAGGAGGCCCCGGCGAAGAAGTCCAGGTCCTGGAGCGTGGAGTCGGAGTCGTTCAGCACGTTCAGCGAGAACTTGTGCCAGCCGCTGCCCGCGGAGATCTTGCCGGGCAGGCCGGTGATGCCGACGTCGACCTTGGTGTCCTCGCACACGGACGGCTCGGGGTCCGGGGTCTCCTCCGGCGCGGAGGTGCTCGGCGCGGGGGCGCTCGTCGACGGCGAGGTGGTCGCGGACGGCGAGGTGGACGTGGACGGCTCGCCCGTCGAGGAGCTGGGCTTGGCCCCGTCCGTCGGGGTCGGCGCGTCCGCTGACTCGGTCGTGGACGGCGACGGGGACGTGCTGGTGGTCTCGCCGCCGCCCGCGGACTCGCTCGCGGACGCGGTCGGCGCGGGGTCGGTCGCGTACGCGGCCGGGGCCGCGAGCAGCGCGACCGGCGCTATGACGGCCGTCGCGGCCGCTACGGCCATGGCACGGCGAAGCTTCATGAACACCTCAGGAAGTCCGGTGTGCCACGCGGTCGCGGCACGAACGAGTGCGGGGAAGGCCCCCGCTGATGAGACGCGGGTGGGGCCCTTGGTTCCAGTGGTTTGATCAATGAGGCCGGTGAATGGTTGTCCTGGCCTTCACATCATTTTTATGTGATGTGGATCACTGACAGGCGGTCATGATCACTGTCGTACGCTCGGCCGCCGACAGCCGTCCCTGAGGGAAGGCCAGACGCCGTGGCTGAACAGCCGTCCGAAGACAACAGACCGGAGACCTCGCCGGAACCCTCGTCCCCACCGGACGACCTCCGGGAGAGATTCGTCCAGGACAGCGAGTACGACATCCGCACGTCCGCGTCCACGGAACCGTCCGCGCGGGCGCGCATGGTGACCGACCGGGGCGGAGCGCGATCCGTACGACCGCAGCGGCGAACCGACACCCGCCGGGGCGGACGAGTGCGGCGTGGTGACCCGCGTCTGAGGCGGACCGGGGGACGTCTGACGGCCGGCTCCGGGCGTCCCCGGAGCCGGCCGTTCTCCCGTGACCGGCCGACTGTCCCCGGCCGCCCGGTCACTTGTCCGGAACGAGGTCCCACGACGTACGACATGATCCGTACGCCTCATCGCTCCGGCGAGCCACGCGTGGTTCTCTCTCGGACCCGCCCCTGGCTGACACGGACACCGGTACCAACGAAGCGGCCGGGGCGCCGGTCACGCGCCCGGACGGGTGAGAGGCGGCCCGTACGTCCGTGCGGGGAACGCGGATTCAGACCCTGCCCCGGCACAGCTCCAGCAGGGTCATCGCCAGCGTGGTGCCGGGCCTGCCCAGGGCGTCGCGGTACGTGGCGAGGATCTCCATCTCACGGGAAAGGCTCACGCGCCGGCCGCCGGAGGCGATCCGTTCCTTCTGGATGACGGCCGACACGGCCATCCGCTCCTGCACGAGGCCAATGATCCGGTCGTCGAGCGCGTCGATCCGCTCACGGGCGCCGGTGATCAGTTCGGCGGCCTCGGGGGTGCGGGCGCCGGTCCTCTCGGCCGGCTCCGTGGTGCTCGGCTCCGTGGTGGTGGCGGTCATGTCGGGGGCTCCTCGGTGAGTGGGTGGGCGGTGCCCCGGAGCCGGCAGGGTCCGGCGGAAAACGACAGGCGCCCCGGACCTTGTCGGCCCGGGGCGCCTGGGAAGTCGCTTGTCAGTTGCTCAAGCAGCACGACCATGGCAGCCGGCGGGCCGGGTGCCATAGGTAAAGAGGAAGGTCGGGTGCGTGAGCATGGGGCAAGTATGCCCGGCGGGCCGGGGCTGTCCAACACGGGCCGCATGGTGAGACGGGACCTCCGGGCGGTCCTTGTTCCGCGGCCCTGTGCCGTTCCCGTCCGGCCCGGGACATGACCCTTCGCCGCCTCGGTAGAATCGGGAGGCACAAGACCCCCGCCCCACCGCCGGAAGGCACCTCGTGTCATCAGCGTCTCCCGCTGCCAACGCGCCCGACACCGTTCTGGTCGTCGACTTCGGCGCGCAGTACGCCCAACTCATCGCCCGTCGCGTCCGCGAGGCGCGGGTCTACAGCGAGATCGTGCCGAGCACCATGCCGGTCACGGAGATGCTCGCCAAGAACCCGGCGGCGATCATCCTCTCCGGCGGCCCCTCGTCCGTGTACGAGGAGGGCGCTCCCCGCCTCGACCGCGAGATCTTCGAAGCCGGCGTCCCTGTCTTCGGCATGTGCTACGGCTTCCAGCTCATGGCCCAGAGCCTGGGCGGCCAGGTGGACAACACCGGCTCCCGTGAGTACGGCCGTACGGATCTGCACGTCTCCAGGAACTCCTCCACCCTCTTCGAGGGCACCCCGGGTGAGCAGGCCGTCTGGATGTCGCACGGCGACGCCTGCTCCGCCGCCCCCGAGGGCTTCACCGTCACGGCCTCCACGGACGTCGTCCCGGTCGCCGCCTTCGAGAACGACGAGAAGAAGCTCTACGGCGTCCAGTACCACCCCGAGGTGATGCACTCCACGCACGGGCAGCAGGTGCTGGAACACTTCCTGTACCGGGGCGCGGGCCTGAGCCCCGACTGGACCACCGGCGGCGTCATCGAGGAGCAGGTCGCCGCGATCCGCGAGCTGGTCGGCGACCGGCGCGCCATCTGCGGTCTGTCCGGCGGAGTCGACTCCGCGGTCGCCGCCGCCCTCGTCCAGAAGGCCATCGGCTCCCAGCTGACCTGCGTCTACGTCGACCACGGACTGATGCGCAAGGGCGAGACCGAGCAGGTCGAGAAGGACTTCGTGGCCGCGACCGGCGTGCAGCTGAAGGTCGTGGACGCGGAGGAGCGGTTCCTGACCGCGCTCAAGGGCGTCTCGGACCCCGAGGAAAAGCGGAAGATCATCGGCCGGGAGTTCATCCGGGTCTTCGAGCAGGCCCAGGCCGAGATCATCGCGGACGCGGGCCCGGCCGTGGAGTTCCTGGTCCAGGGCACGCTCTACCCGGACGTCGTGGAGTCCGGCGGCGGCACCGGGACCGCCAACATCAAGTCCCACCACAACGTGGGCGGCCTCCCCGAGGACCTCGAGTTCCAGCTGATCGAGCCGCTGCGCCAGCTGTTCAAGGACGAGGTCCGGATGGTCGGCCAGGAGCTCGGCCTGCCGGACGAGATCGTCCATCGCCAGCCGTTCCCCGGCCCCGGCCTCGGCATCCGGATCGTCGGCGAGGTCACCAAGGAGCGGCTCGACCTGCTCCGCGAGGCCGACGCCATCGCCCGTGAGGAGCTCACCGCGGCCGGCCTGGACCGGGACATCTGGCAGTGCCCGGTCGTCCTGCTGGCGGATGTGCGCTCGGTGGGTGTCCAGGGCGACGGCCGCACCTACGGCCACCCGATCGTGCTGCGCCCGGTCTCCAGCGAGGACGCCATGACCGCCGACTGGTCGCGGCTGCCGTACGACGTCCTCGCGAAGATCTCCACCCGCATCACCAACGAGGTGCGCGACGTCAACCGGGTCGCCCTGGACGTCACCTCCAAGCCGCCGGGGACCATCGAGTGGGAGTAGTCCCGGCGGTCACGTCCGTCTGAGGGTCCGCACCGGCCCTCCGGGCTTCCAGACCTGGACGAGCAGGTACTTCTCGTCCTCGACGCAGGTCCGCACGACCTCCGTCACTTCGGTGCGGAAGAGGTGGAACGGCTCCGGCGGTTCCACCTCTTCGGCGTACCTGGCCCGGGTCCCGGTGTCGTCGCCGGCGATCTCGACCGCCCGGCCGCTGATCCGGACGTCGCCGCCGCCCATGCCGGTGCCCTCGCCCGGGTTCGCCTGGAGCGCGAAGCGCGGGTCGCGGCGCAGGTCCAGCGCCTTGAGCGAGTCCGGCATCATGCCGAACCAGAGCTCCCCGTTCAGGAAGCGGACCTCCAGGCCGGTGGTACGCGGTGAGCCGTCCCTGCGCAGGGTCGCGAGGACGTGGTGCGTGTACGCGGCGAAGCGCTCCTCGACGGTCTTCGCCAGCTCGGGTTCGGCCGCGGTGAAGGCCGCCCAGTTCGCGGTCGTGTCTGTGCTCATGGGCCGAGTGTGGCGTGGATACCGGACATCCTGTGCCGGGTATCCGGGTGTCTTCGGTGCATGTCTTCGGTGCATCCGGCGTTCGGTGCCGGGTATCCGGCGTTACGGAACAGAGCTGTCGTCCGGCGCGGCACACCGGTACCTTCCGGTTCGTACGCAAACCCCCCGCGGGAGGACTCATGCACGGGCCCACGCCGCCCCTGCCGCTGCCCACCGACAAGCTGCGCTTCGCCATGCCGCCCATGCACGAGTCGGTCGAGGACGAGCGCCGGCACCGCAAGGAACGGCTCGCGGGCGCCCTGCGGCTCTTCGGGCGGCTCGGCTTCGAGGACGGTGTCTCGGGGCACATCACCGCGCGGGACCCGGAGTTCAGCGACTGCTTCTGGGTCAACCCGTTCGGAATGCCCTTCCGGCACGTCACCGTGAGCGACCTGGTTCTCGCCAACCGGGACGGCCAGGTCGTCGAGGGCGGCCATCACGTCAACCAGGCCGCGTTCACCGTGCACGCACAGGTGCACGCGGCCCGGCCCGATGTCGTCGCCGTCGCCCACTGCCACTCCGTGCACGGGCGGGCCCTCGCCGCCCTCGGTGACCTGCTGGATCCGATCACCCAGGAGAGCTGCGCGTTCTACGAGGACCACGCCCTCTACGACGCCTACAGCGGCGTCACCGTCGACGCCGAGGAGGGAAGGCGCATCGCGGGTGTGCTCGGTTCCCGCAAGGCGCTGGTGCTGCGCAACCACGGGCTGCTCACCGTCGGGGACTCGGTGGACGCGGCGGCCTGGTGGTTCGTGACCATGGAACGGTCCTGCCAGGTGCAGCTCACCGCGAAGGCGGCGGGCCGGCCCGTCCTCATCGACCACCGGCAGGCGGTCGCCACGAGGGAGCAGCTCGGCGGGGACCTCGTGGCGTGGATCAACTACCAGCCGATGTGGCAGGAGGTCACCCGGAGTGAGCCGGAGCTGCTGACCTGAGCCCGGGTGGTCAATGCGACGCCTCGAAGTTCACTCGCGCGGACCGGGCCTGCCGGACGGGAAGGGCGTGCGGTAGGGCACAATTCGCTCTCGTCACGGGGGACTTGTGTGGTGGTCGCCGGCAGTGATCGTGGTGGTGTCCTGGTGGTGTCGTGATGGTTGACGGTGGGGAAGGCGGGCTTCGGGCGTGGCAGTGCAGGAGGCGAGGCAGGGCGGCGTGGACGCGGGCACGCACGAGGGCGGCTGCACCTGCGGGGACTGTCCCCACGGGGCGCGTGAGGGGCATCGCCGCGCGGTCGCCGCGTTTCTGCTGAAGCGGGACGAGTTCGCGGCCGGGCAGGGGGTGCCGGCCGCGGTGGCGCACTCCGCCTCCGCCTCCCGGCAGTGGGTGTCCGAGGAGTTGACGCAGGCCGCTGAGGCCGTCGCCGAGCGGGGGCGGGCCGAGGGCGAGGCCTGGCTGGTGCGGTTGTGGCGGTGGACCGCGATCGTGGTCTGGGCGGGCGTGGTATCACTGCTCCTGGGACAGGCGCTCACGGCGATCGGCGCGGGGTGGACCGCCGCGCGCACCGCCGGGCTGCTGGCCGCGCTGGTGGTGGCCGGCGCGCTGACCGCCGCGTCGTGGTTCCACCGGGCGCGCGGTGGTGCGCTGGCGCCGGTGATCGGTGAGGACAACAGGCTCTCCACCTCCCGTGCGGTGGCCGCGAGCTGGGTGCTGTTCCTGGCGTTCGCGGTGCTCGTTCTGGTGGGTCAGCTGGCGGCCGCCTCCGGGAACCGGCAGCGCGATGCGCTGATCGACGGGCTCGAACTCGCCCGCGGGGCGGGTGTCGTGACCGTGCTGGCCGTGGTGTGCGGGATCGCGGTGCTGGTACGGCGGGTGGTCGGGCTGCGGGTGCAGGGGCAGCGGCTGCAGAAGGTGCGCGCGTACCGGCCCAGGGCGGCGGACCTGTTGACCGATGACGCGGGGCGGGGGAGTTTCGCCGACATCCAGTACGTCGTGATCAGCGGCGTCGCCCTGGCGTTCGCCGCGGTGCGGCTGGCCCGGCGGCCGGAACAGCTGCCGGATCTGCCGTGGGGGCTCGCCGTGGTGGTGCTGGTGTCGGCGGGGACGTATCTCGCGGGGAAGTACGCGGAGGGCGGGCGTCCGGTGATCCTCTCGGTGGTGCGGGCGCGTGAGGCGGGTGACCTGGACGCACCGATCCGCACCGGGGACGACATCGAGATCCGGGGGGCCGGGTTCGTGCCGGTGGGTACGCAGGGGGCGGACCGGTTGTCGCGGATGGTGGTCCGGGTGGGGGCGGTGAACGTCCACGTACCGCTGGTCCCGGTCACCGGCGGCTTCGACAACCCCACGGACGCCCGGCTGACGGTGCCCGTCCCGGCGGAGGTCGAACCGGGCCGTGTGGACGTCCAGGTCGTCACCGCGGCGGGCGTGGAGACGAACCGGTACACGATCGACGTGACCGAGTAGCGGTGCGGTCGAACCTGCGGCGCGGCGGGTGGGATGTCCGCTGTACCGCTTCATCGAGGAAAACTCCGCGCTCAGGGTTGAGCCGCCACAGATTGTCGTACGTATGGTCTTCAAGGGAGCCCCCGGTACGGCAGTGAGAGGCGGCGGTCAGTGATGACTCACGGTATGCGCACGGACACGCGCGCCCCACACTTCGAAGGCGACAGGGACTGGCGGGACACCGCCACCCGCTACGCCCTGCTCCCCCTGCGTATCTTCCTCGGCGTCACCTTCGTCTACGCCGGCCTGGACAAGCTCACGGACAGCGCGTTCATGCAGGACTCCGGCACCGGTTCGATCGGTGACATGATGCGCGCCGTCCGGGATTCCTCCGCCATCCCCGCCATGGTCGACATGTCTCTGGAAAGTCCCGTCGCGTTCGGCTACGCCATCGCCCTGGGGGAGCTGGCCGTCGGCATCGGCACCCTGCTCGGTCTGCTCACCCGCCTCGCCGCCCTCGGCGGTGCGCTGATCTCCCTCAGCCTGTGGCTGACCGTGAGCTGGGCCTCCGATCCTTACTACTTCGGAAATGATCTCCCGTACCTCATGGCCTGGACTCCGCTGGTGCTGGCGGGCGCTCCGCTGTTGTCCATGGACGCCGCCCTTCGCGCACGGCGACGGCGGCGGACGGGGGAGTACCGGTAGCTCCTCGTCAGGCCGGGGTGTCCGCCCTGCCCCGGTGTCGGCGTATGCGGCCGGTCAGGAAGCCGACAGCACCGGCCAGGCTGAGGCCGCCCGTGACGACGGGGATCATGACGAACCACGGGGTGTCCCAGGCGCCGCCCGCGTCGCCGGCGTAGACCACCGCGGCGATGGTGAGGACGACGCCGGCGACCAGCCTGCCGGGCTGGAACTCATGACGTAGCACGGCTCACCTCCGCCTGTCCCACACCGACATGGAGATCGAGGTCGAGGGTGCCCGCCGCCTCGGTGCCCGCGGGCGGGTCCAGGGTCACTTCCTTGTGCTTGCCGGGTGCCACGTCCACGTCCTTCTGTTTGTCGCCCGGCAACCGGATGTCGCCCACGCCCACGTCGATGCTCAGCTTCACGGTCACGTCCCTGGGCACGATCACGTGGATCCGGCCCAGACCGACGTCGGCCCGTGTCGAGACGGTGTCGTTCGCGGGGACGCGTATCGCGGACAGGTCCAGTTTCCCCTCGCCCCCGCCCAGCTCGTATGAGGGGCGTATCTGCGCGACCGAGGGGGGCTCCCAGGTCGTGCGTGCCCAGTCGGTGCCGATGTCCTTGGGAACGGTGGTCGAGCCGGCCAGCAGGCCCGCTGTGACGACCGCCAGGATGATGGATCCCGCCCCGGTACGGCCGAGGAACGCGCTGACGGCGACGCCGACGCCGAAGACGGCGAGCGCGCAGGCGAAACCGGTCTGCAGGCTGGTGCCGAGAGGGTGTGCCTCCCAGGTCAGACCGGTGCCGAGACCGGCCGCGATCAGGGCGAGCAGGAAGACCCAGCCGCCGATCCCGCGGGGGCCGCGCGGCTTCGGCGGCGTGCGCGGCGGAGCGTACGCCTGGTCGCGGGTGCCGGTGCGGGTGCCGAGGCCGATGCTCATGGCGGCGGTGATGTCCAGGTCGCGGGTGTCCCGGGGGCCCCACAGATAGCCCGTGCCGCCGACATGCGTGCCGTCCTTGACGATGGGGTCGCGCCACCACGAGGGGAAGGCGGCGGGGACCGGCGGTGCCTGGGGCTCCGGCGGGGCGTCGGCGACGGCCTGGGCGGCGATGTGGTCGGGGCTGGGCGCGCCGCGCCGCCGCGACCAGTACCCGGCGCCGGCGAGCAGCAGGGACAGTATGACGGCGAAGCTCAGCACACCGTCATTGCCCAGCATGGTGAGGAAGACGCCGCAGCCGACCAGCGCGAACAGCACGGCCGTCAGGGTGTGGCCGTCTACCCGGCCGGTCAGCAGGCGGCGGATCTCGTTCTCCTCCTCGTCGTCGTACGGGACGAAGAGCCAGGCGAACCCGTAGAAGATGAGGCCGATGCCGCCGGTGGCGGAGAGGACCGCGAGGGTGATCCGGAAGATGACCGGGTCCATGTCGCACTGCCGGCCGAGTCCCGCGCAGACCCCGCCGAGCATCCGGTGCCGGCGGTTCCGCCGGAAGTGGTGGTCCGGGTCCGCGGGGCCGGTCCTGCCGGGCGGCGCGGCGGTCGCTCCTCCCCCCTCGGTCGTGCCCCCGCGCTCGTGCGCGCGCGGCGGGTCCGCGGCGGGTGCGGCGTCCTGTGGCCCGGACCCCACGGAGGGGCGCGGGCCGGAGCCGGGCCCCGGACCCGTCGCGGCGTGCTGGTGATCGGTCATGGGTCCATGGTGACGGGCGAGCCGTCGTGGCGGGAGTCGGAACGACCCTGGCCGGACCCTGATATCGGTCCCTGATCGGGACCCGGGGAGTGTTCGAGGGGCCCGGAGCGCGGAGATCAGGGGAGTCTCCGGGGCCGACCCTGATGCTCCGCCATCCCGGGCGTGTGACCATCGTTGGCATGTCGGAAGCCGCCGCAGCGCCACTCGCCGAGCCGCGGCCGCCGCGCAAGCTCTACCGCAGCAGTGACGGACGCTGGCTCGGTGGTGTGGCGCGGGGGCTCGCCGGACACCTCGGGCTGCCCGTGATCTGGGTACGTCTCGTCTTCGTCGGTCTGTTCATGGCCGACGGTCTCGGCGCGCTGCTGTACGCCGCGTTCTGGTTCTTCGTACCGCTGGGCGTCGGCGGTGTGGACGCCCAGCGGCCGCCCTCGCTGGTGACGGCGGAGACCTCGTCGGACGGCCGGCGCAGACTCGTCACCCGGAAACCGGACAAGGGGCAGATCGTCGCCCTGCTCCTCATGGTCGTCGTGGCCATGATCTTCGTGGGCAATGTGAACCTGGCCAACGGGGCCAAGGCGTACCTCTGGCCGACCGTGCTGGTCGGTGCGGGCGTCGCCCTGGTCTGGCGGCAGGCGGACAACGCGCGCCGGGCCCGCTGGATGGAGGTCGGCCGGCGTCGGCGCACGGTCACGCTGCTGCGGGCCGTGGCCGGTGTGCTGCTGGTGACGGCCGGCGCCTCGGGCATCTTCGTCCTGCGGGGTTCCGGCAGCCACCTCGGCTCGGTGCTCCAGGCGGCCCTCGCGGTCCTGGTGGGCATAACGCTCCTCGCCGGGCCCTACCTCGTGCGCATGACGCAGGACCTCTCCGAGGAGCGCCTGATGCGCATCCGCGCGCAGGAGCGGGCGGAGGTCGCCGCCCATGTCCACGACTCGGTGCTGCACACCCTCACCCTGATCCAGCGCAACGCGGGCAACGCGGGCGAGGTGCGCCGCCTGGCCCGTGCCCAGGAGCGCGACCTGCGCGCCTGGCTCTACAAGCCGGAGGGCAACGGCAAGGACGAGGACGAAGAACCCACCACCCTCGCCGAGGCCGTGAAGCGCAATGCCGCCGAGGTCGAGGACAAGCACGGTGTCCCCCTCGAGGTCGTCGTCGTCGGAGACTGCCCGCTCGACGAGGGAGTCGGGGCACAGATGCAGGCCGCGCGGGAAGCAATGGTCAACGCCGCCAAGTACGGTGGCGAGGGAGGCGCGGTGCAGGTCTACGCCGAAGTCGAGGGGAAGAAGGTCTTCGTGTCCGTCCGCGACCGCGGTCCCGGCTTCGACCTGGACTCGATACCCGCCGACCGCATGGGCGTCAGAGAATCGATCATCGGCCGCATGGAGCGCAACGGCGGCACGGCGCGGCTGCGCGCGGTGCCGGACGGCGGCACGGAGGTCGAGCTGGAGATGGAGAGGGTGGAGACGACGTCATGAGCGAGCCGACCGAGGCCAACGCAGCGACGGGAGCGGGGCAGGGGCCCGAGTCCGCGGAACCGGCCGGGAGCACCGCCGGGCGTCACGTGCGTGTCGTCCTCGTCGACGACCACCGCATGTTCCGTACGGGGGTTCAGGCCGAGATCGGGCAGACCGCGCAGACGGGTGTCGAGGTGGTCGGCGAGGCCGCCGACGTCGACCAGGCGGTCACGGTCATCACCGCGACCCGGCCCGAGGTGGTCCTGCTGGATGTGCACCTGCCCGGTGGCGGCGGAGTCGAAGTGCTGCGCCGTTGCGCCCCGTTGATGGGCGACAGCGAGCAGCCGGTCCGATTCCTCGCCCTGTCCGTGTCGGACGCGGCGGAGGACGTGATCGGGGTGATCCGGGGCGGCGCCCGCGGATACGTCACCAAGACGATCACCGGGACCGACCTGGTCGACTCGATCTTCCGGGTACAGGAGGGCGACGCGGTCTTCTCGCCGCGGCTGGCGGGCTTCGTCCTGGACGCCTTCGCCTCGACCGACGCCCCGCCGGCCGATGAGGACATGGACCGCCTCACCCAGCGGGAGCGGGAGGTACTGCGGCTGATCGCCCGGGGGTACGCGTACAAGGAGATCGCCAAGCAGCTGTTCATCTCCGTGAAGACGGTCGAGTCCCACGTCTCGGCGGTCCTGCGCAAACTCCAGCTCTCCAACCGCCACGAACTGACCCGCTGGGCGACGGCACGGCGGCTGGTGTGAGCCGGGGCCCCGCGCGGGACGCTCAGCCCACCCGCGTCGCCCCCGCGAAGGGCATCTCGTCGAGGGGAGCCACGCGGACCGGGGCCGAGGGGTTCGGGGCGTGGATCATGCGGCCGTTGCCGACGTAGATGCCGACATGGCTGATGCCCGAGTAGAAGAAGACCAGGTCGCCGGGGAGCAGCTCGGAGCGGGCGACGCGGCGGCCGGCGTTGATCTGGGCGTAGGTCGTGCGGGGCAGGGAGACACCGGCGGAGCGGTACGCGGCCTGGACGAGGCCCGAGCAGTCGAAGGCGTTCGGACCGGTCGCGCCCCAGACGTAAGGGCTGCCGATCTTCTCGTAGGCGTAGGCGACGGCCTCCGCCGCGCGGGCGCCGGGGGCCCCGGAGATCGCCGGGCCGGAGGCCGGCAGTCCGTCCCGAGGGCTCGGCGAGGAGTGTGAGGCGCGGCCGGTGCCCACGTCGCGCTGCTCGGGTGCCAGGCGGGACAGCAGCCGGCGGGCAGCGGTCAGTTTGCCGGTGATCGTCCTCTTGTGCCGCTTCATCTCGGCCCGGCGGGACGTCAGCGACTCCGCCTCGACACGGGCCGCCCCGCGCAACTGCTCGATCTCGCGGAGTTGTTTGCGTACGCGCCCGACCTCCGCCCTCTGGCGGCTGCCCACGCGTTCCGTGAGGGCGGTGCCGTCCAGATAGCCGTCCGGGTCCCCGGACAGGACGAGTTGCAGGGCGGGGTCCAGGCCACCGCCCCGGTACTGTGCCGCCGCGACCGAACCCAGGGCGTCCCGTGCGTCGTTGAGCCGGTCCTTCCTGCGGGCCGTCTCATCGTGCAGATCGTGCAGCCGCCGCTGGGCCGACTCCGCCTTCTCCTTCGCGCCGTTGTACTTCTCGGTGGCGGCCTCCGCCTCCTGGTAGAGCCCCGCGACGTCGGCTCTGACCTGCTCCGGTGTCGACCGGGGCTTGGCGAGCGCCGGCCCGTCGAAGCCGGTTGCGGCGGCCGCGCCGGCGAGGGCGATGGTGGCTGCCGTGCGGGCCGTGTGACCGCCCGCCGAGCGCTTCCGGGATGTGCGGTGCGCTGCCACCTGGATGTCCGTCCTTTCCGACGACCGCCCCGAACGGACTGCCGTTCGGCGGTCCGGCGGCGGGGTGCACAGGGGAGCCCTCCGCCGCCGGACCTTTCGGCGGTGGTGTCCGGCTGCCACCCCTGGCCCGGGCGGCGATGGAGAGCCGGTCACCTGGTGGAGGACGCTAGGCCCCACCGCACGGCACGGGTAACGGGTTGTGCGGAAGTGACGCGAGCGGACCGTCGAGTGACCGTACGTGACCAGAATTCCGTTCTGGCTTCACCTTCTTCACTCTGGGTGATGACCGATGTGGTGAAGGGCGGCAGGGTGAGGGCGCCGGAGTGCTATGGGGAGGGTGTGGTTAGGCTCCGGCCTCATGGACGTACTCATCCACCTCTTCGTCGGTCTGCACATCATCGGCATCGCGTCACTGCTCGGTGGCTTCCTCACCCAGATGAAGGCGATGGGCGAGGGCACCGCGCGCTTCAGCCCCGCGATGCTGCACGGCGCCCTGACGATGCTGGTCACCGGCGTCATCCTGGTCGGCCTCAACCAGGCGCAGGACTATTCCGTCGACAACATCAAGATCGGTGTGAAGCTGGCGCTGCTGATCGTCATCCTCGGCCTGGTCTATGTGAAGCGCGACGACGAGAAGGTGGACAAGGGGCTGTTCGGTCTGGTCGGCCTGCTGACCGTGACGAACATCTTCATCGCGGTGCTCTGGACCTGATCCCCTGCCGCGCCGGCGGAGGCGACCGCCCCCGCCGTCCGGTGACCGTACCCGCACAACGGAACACGCCCCGGGCCTCGAGCCCCGGGATGCCGACGGCGGTGGACGCGGACAGCGTCGCCGCCGCCGTCATGTCCGGGGGACACGGTTGCCCGGTGCCGGGCGGGAAGGGGGGCCGGGCACGTTCCGATGCCGACCGAACCTGCCGGCCCGGCCCTCGAGCGGCTCAGGCGGGGCGCACCACGCTGTGGATCGACGACTCGCCGTCGTAGAAGATCGACTCCTCGCGGACGTATGTGCCGGGCTTCGGCGCGTGGATCATCATGCCGTTGCCGATGTAGAGGCCCACATGGGTGATGTCGTCGTAGAAGAAGACCAGGTCACCGGGCTGTGCCTGGGAGACGGAGACGGTCGTGCCCGCGTTGACCTGGTCGTAGGTGGTGCGCGGGATGGTGACGCCGGCGGCCTTCCAGGCGGCCTGGGTGAGGCCGGAGCAGTCGTAGGAGCCGGGGCCGGTGGCCCCCCAGACGTACGGCTTGCCGATCTGTGCGCGGGCGAAGGCCAGGGCCTTCTCGGCCTTGGTGGCGTACGAGGAGTCCGTCGATGTCGACGTCGACGGCGGGGTGGTCGAGCCTGCGGACCCTGAGGCGTCTGTGC
The DNA here is from genome assembly GCF_055569765.1 of Streptomyces sp. NPDC031365. Lineage (NCBI taxonomy): Bacteria > Bacillati > Actinomycetota > Actinomycetes > Kitasatosporales > Streptomycetaceae > Streptomyces > Streptomyces sp. NPDC031365. The sequence continues at coordinate 122,834 of NZ_JBVIIM010000008.1, forward strand.
TGCCGCTCTCCTGTTGAGCGGCGGCCTCTTCCTGGGCCTTCCGCTGCTCCGCCTGCTGCTGTGCGAGCTCGGCGGCCTGGCGGGCGGCCTCTTCCTGCTTCTTCCTCTCGATCGCCGCGAGCCGTGCCTTCTCCTCGGCGGTCAGCTTCGACATCAGCTCACGCGCGTCGGTGAGCTTCTTCTGGACGGTGGCCTTGGCCGTCTTCAGGTCGCCCTGCGACTCGGTGAGCGTCCGGAGGCTCTCCGTGGCCTCCTTGCGCTTCTTCATCGTCTCGGACTGCTGGGTGACGTAGTCGTCGACCGCTTCCTTCTGGCGGCCGGTCACCCGGTCCATCACCTGGCGCTGGTCGAAGACGTCCTGCGGGGTGTCCGCGAGCAGGAAGGTCGCGGTGTCGGGGATGCCCGCGCCGGTCCGGTACTGGGCGGCGGCGAAGGAACCCAGTTCCTCACGTGCGTCGTTGAGCTTCTGGGTGCGCTTGGCCACGTCGTCGAGGAGGGTGTCGACGCGCTTGCGCTGCTTGGTCGTCTTCTCCTTGGCCGCGTTGTACTTCTCGGTGGCCGACTCCGCCTGGCGGTAGAGGTCGTCGACCTTCTTCTCGACCTCCTCCAGACTCGGCTTGTCGTCGTCCGTGGGGACGGCGCCCGCCGTCTGGGAGAGCAGGGCCACGGAGGTCAGGGCGGCCGTGGCGAGGGCCGGGGTTCGTATGCCTGCCACGCGGGTGCCGGGGGTGCGCGACTTGCGGTGCGACGCCAAGGGAGGCGACTCCTTCCACATGCTCCGCCTACCGGGTTAGCTGTCGGGTTCGGGCGGTGCTTCGGAAGGGTTGCCCTACGGCCGCTCCGCGAGGGAGTGGGCCGATTCACCCCAAGGTCTCGGTGGGTCCCCGGCTCCGGCTGCCACGGCGGCAGTGACGGACTCGGCGGAGGCCGCACGGTCCGGCGAGGTTCGCCGGCGGGGGACGAGCGGCCTGCCCGCACCGTAGCCAACTGGTGTGGCACCTGTGAAGGTTGATGGGTGATATGCCCGATACATTTTTGTGACCTCGCGTGGTGGGTGACTCAGGGTGAGGCAACGGTCCTCGAGGGTGCGCGTCCGTGCGGTGACCGGGGACGGGCGCCGTGGCCGCACGAAAACCGGGGGATGTTCCGGGGCGGGCACGGGTTGTCGGTGGGGCACCCTAGACTCGGAGAGCGATGAGCAGCCTCTTTGACGACAGCTTCCTGGCGGACCTCCAGGCCCGGCGGGGCCCCGCGGACGAACCCCCGCCACCACCCGAGGACGATCATGCTCCGGAGACCGTTCCGGACGATCTGTTCGGCGGGAAGTTCGACGTGCCGCCGGACAGGGACGCCTACTACCGCGACGGGGCGCCGCGCCCGGTGATGGACGCCGCCGCACTGCTGGAGGGGCTGAACGACAACCAGCGCGCCGCCGTCGCGCACTCCGGCTCCCCGCTGCTCATCGTGGCCGGCGCCGGTTCCGGCAAGACCCGCGTGCTCACCCACCGCATCGCCCATCTGCTGGCCGAGCGGCACGTCCACCCGGGCCAGATCCTCGCGATCACCTTCACCAACAAGGCCGCGGGCGAGATGAGGGAGCGCGTCGAGCAGCTCGTCGGCCCCCGGGCGGGCGCCATGTGGGTCATGACGTTCCACAGCGCGTGCGTGCGCATCCTGCGCCGCGAGAGCAAGAAGCTCGGCTTCACGTCGTCGTTCTCGATCTACGACGCCGCCGACTCCAAGCGTCTGATGGCCCTGGTCTGCCGCGACCTGGACCTCGACCCCAAGCGCTTCCCGCCGAAGTCCTTCAGCGCCAAGATCAGCAACCTGAAGAACGAGCTGATCGACGAGGAGGACTTCGCCGCGCAGGCCGGTGACGGCTTCGAGAAGACCCTCGCCCAGGCCTACGCGCTCTACCAGTCCCGGCTGCGTGAGGCCAACGCGCTGGACTTCGACGACCTGATCATGACGACGGTCCATCTGCTCCGCGCCTTCCCGGACGTCGCCGAGCACTACCGCCGCCGCTTCCGGCACGTCCTGGTCGACGAGTACCAGGACACCAACCACGCCCAGTACGCCCTGGTCAGAGAACTCGTCGGCACCGCCGAGCATCCTGTCGACGTGCCGCCGGAGGCCGAGATCCCGCCGGCCGAGCTGTGCGTGGTGGGTGACGCCGACCAGTCGATCTACGCCTTCCGCGGCGCGACCATCCGCAACATCCTCCAGTTCGAGGAGGACTACCCGGACGCGACCACGATCCTGCTGGAGCAGAACTACCGCTCCACGCAGACCATCCTGAGCGCGGCCAACGCCGTCATCGAGCGCAACGAGTCGCGCCGCCCCAAGAACCTGTGGACCAACGCCGGCTCGGGCGCGGGGATCACCGGGTACGTCGCGGACACCGAACACGACGAGGCGCAGTTCGTCGCCGACGAGATAGACCGCCTCACGGACGCGGGCGAGGCCAAGGCGGGCGATGTCGCCGTCTTCTACCGCACCAACGCCCAGTCCCGTGTCTTCGAGGAGATCTTCATCCGCGTCGGCCTGCCCTACAAGGTCGTCGGCGGCGTCCGCTTCTACGAGCGCAAGGAGGTCCGGGACGTCCTGGCCTATCTGCGGGTGCTCGCCAACCCCGAGGACTCGGTACCGCTGCGCCGCATCCTCAACGTCCCCAAGCGCGGCATCGGTGACCGCGCGGAGGCCATGATCGACGCCCTCGCCCAGCGCGAGAGGATCAGCTTCCCGCAGGCGCTGAAGCGCGTCGACGAGGCCTACGGCATGGCAGCCCGCTCGTCGAACGCGGTGAAGCGGTTCAACACGCTGATGGAGGACCTCCGTACGGTCGTCGAGTCCGGGGCGGGCCCGGCCACGGTGCTGGAGGCGATCCTCGAACGGACCGGGTACCTCGCGGAGTTGCAGGCGTCCACCGACCCGCAGGACGAGACGCGGATCGAGAACCTTCAGGAACTCGCCGCTGTCGCCCTGGAGTTCGAGCAGGAGCGCGGTGAGGGGGAGTCGGTCGCGCTGTCCGACTTCCTGGAGCGGGTCGCGCTGGTCGCCGACTCCGACCAGATCCCCGACGAGGACGAGGACGGCTCCGGCGTCATCACCCTGATGACCCTGCACACCGCCAAGGGCCTGGAGTTCCCGGTCGTCTTCCTGACCGGCATGGAGGACGGCGTCTTCCCGCACATGCGCGCCCTCGGCCAGGCCAAGGAGCTGGAGGAGGAGCGGCGCCTGGCGTACGTCGGCATCACGCGCGCGCGGGAGCGGTTGTACCTCACCCGGTCGACGCTGCGCAGCGCGTGGGGTCAGCCGTCGTACAACCCGCCCTCCCGCTTCCTGGAGGAGATCCCGGCCGCCCACCTGGAGTGGAAGCGGACGGGGGCGAGCGCGCCCGTGTCGTCCGGTCCCGCGTCGGGAGTGGCGGCCTCGCTGTCGTCGTCCCGTTCGCGCTCGACGGCGTCGGGCGCCTCCGGCTTCGCCACCCGGCGGACCGCGGAGAAGCCCGTGGTGTCGGTCGCGGTCGGGGACCGGGTCACGCACGACCAGTTCGGCCTCGGCACCGTGGTCGCGGTGAAGGGCACGGGGGCGAACGCGGAGGCGACGATCGACTTCGGTGACACCAAGCCCAAGCGGCTCCTGCTGCGGTACGCGCCGGTGGAGAAGCTCTAGCCGCGCGTTGCGGTCCGCGAGCCGGGTGCGGGCTCGCGGACGCTTGCGGGCTTGTGGCCGCGCTGCTGCCGGGCCGGTCCCTGACCTACGACGGCTCGAGGCCGTGACTGCGCAGCCAGGCGAGCGGGTCGATCGCCGAGCCGCCGCCGGGGCGCACCTCGAAGTGCAGGTGCGGGCCGGTCGAGTTGCCCGAGTTCCCGGAGAACGCGATCTGGTCGCCGGCCTTCACGGTCGTACCGGACGGAAGCTGGTAGCTGGAGAGGTGGCAGTACCACGTCTCGGTGCCGTCCTTCGCCGTCACGATCATCATGTTGCCGTACGCGGAGTTGTACTGCGTACGCACCGTGCCGTCGGTCGCGGCCAGTACCGGGGTGCCGTACGAGACGGGGAAGTCGATGCCGGTGTGGACGGACATCCAGTTGATGCCGGACTGGCCGTAGTAGGCGCTGAGGCCGTGCTGCGCGACCGGGAGCGAGAACTTGGGACGCAACCGCTCCTTGCGGGCCGCCTCCTCCGCCGCCCGCCTGCGGTCGGCCTCCTGCTGCGCCTTGAGGTCGATGCGCTCCTGGGTGCGGCTGGCCCGGTCGGCGAAGTCGTCGGCGCCGGCGGCGAGGCTCTCCAGCTGGGTGTCCAGCTTGACGTTGGCGGCGGACGGCTTCACCGGCTGGGCGTCGGCCGCGGTCGTCGTCGTGTCCTGGCCGCTGTCCTCGGTCAGATCGCCGACCGAGGCGGCGGCGATACCGGCGACACCCATCACACATGCCGAGGGAACGGCCACCGTGAGCAACGCGGAGCGCTTGGCAGGCGTACGGCGACGGGAGCGGGAACCGGAACGTGAGGCCGCACGCGGGGGCGGGACGGGGAGGGCCTCCTCCTGCTCGTCGAGCAGGGACACGGCGGGCAGTTCACCGGTGTCGACCGGGTCGCCGTGGGCCGGCTCGCCGGCGGCGGGAGCGTCGTACGGGTCCTGCGCGTACGTCTCCTGCGCGTAGGACTCGGCCTGTGGTTCGTAGGTCTCGGACGCGGGGGCCCTGGAGGCCGTGTCGCCGCCGTCGGAGTTCCACTGCGTGGCGTCGTACACGCCGCTGTCGAAGGTCTGCGTGCCCCAGTCCCACTGCTGGGTCCCGTCGGCGGTGCTCTCGGCCCGGTCGGGCTGGAGCCACGCACCGGCGTCCCACTGGCCGCTCGTCTCGGGGGAGCCGGCCTGCGGCGGGATCACCGTCATCGGCTGGGCGCCGGTGGTCCAGGCGGTCGTGTCGCAGCCGCCGGTGTCATACGAAGTGGGCTGCTGGGCCGCGTACATGTCGTACTGCCCGGTGTCCTGGCCGCTCGTGGGCCAGTGTCCGGTGTCGTACGCGCCTGTGTCGTGGCCGCTGCCCGGGAGGTCACCGAAGAGGGGGTCGGTGGCGAAGCTCCCGGTGGTGTGGGCGCCGGTGCCGTAGTGCGTGGCGGCGAAACCGGTGGCGTCGTAGCCACCGTAGGTGGTGAAATCGCCGTACTGGGCTTCCTGGGTGCCGTACGACGCGTAGGGCGCCGGGTCGGCATCGGAAGCCGGAGCCGGGGCCATGGTCCCCGACGGGTGACGGTCGTTCACCAACTTCTCTTTCGCCTCGACAACAGGGGCTGCCAGAGCAGTGCGGCGACTGTACCCGGCGGTACGCGGGCGCGACAATCTTCCTGAGGTTTCGCTCGCGCAGGAAACGGGCATTCGGTCGTGTTTTGGCGGAGGGCGGGCGCGGTCTTGGCTCTTTGTTCGAAACCTGTTCGAGATATTGGGTGGTTCAGCGGCCGTAAGTCGGCCGTGTCGGACCGTTGTTGTTCGGATGTGGACGCCCGGTGGCGCGGTGGTCACGGGAGTGGTTGCCGGGCGTGTCGTGTCCTGCCTCCCTCACGCCACCGTCAGTCCGTTCGCCCGGCCGGTGGACGGTTCTCCGGGGTGTGCCGTGTCCAGCGCCTGCCGGATTCCGGTCGCCACCGCCGGGTGCACGGGCAGGGCGAGATGGCCGACACCACTCACCCGGACGTTCACCGTGGTCAGGTCCGGGTGCGCGACGCACGCCGCCTCCAGCGGGTCCATGATGTGGTCGAGGTCGCTCCAGAAGGCGACGAAGTGCGTACGGCAGCCGGGCGCCGGCTGGGCGAGCTCCTCGATCACCGGCGAGCCGGGGCGCATCTGGCGCACGATGGGATGCGCGTTGGCCAGCGGGGCGACGCGCGTGCCGGAATGCGGGGTGCCGAGCGTGACCAGTGTCCGCACGCGGCTGTCACCGCCCAGTCGCTGTACGTAGTACCGCGCGATCAGCCCGCCGAGGCTGTGCCCGACCACGTCCACCCGGCGGCTGCCCGTGCGCTCGCACACCTGCTCTATGTGCCGGCCGAGCAGTTCCGCCGCGATGCGGATGTCGCAGGTCAGAGGCGAGTAGTTGAGCGACTCGATCTGCTGTCGGCCGTGCTGCGCCAGGCTGCGGCGCAACAGGACGAAGACCGAGCGGTTGTCGATGAAGCCGTGCAGCAGTACGACCGGGGGCTTGGCCTCCGTCGGCAGCTGTGCCGTGCCCTCCGGAGCGGGCAGCGCGACACGGTCCGGGCCCCGCCGCTCCTGGATGATCCCGGCGGGATAAAGCAGGAGGTGGCCCGCCAGGATCGCCAGCTCCAGAGCGGTCGCCTTCAGCAGGGCCAGGGAGAAATCCGTCAGCCGGGTCGGCATCAGGCGCCGGCAGAGCGGCAGGAAGGGAAGAGCTGCCTCGGTGACCTTCATGGCCGACCTCCTGTCGGCACGCGGCAGGACAGCCTTGTCCCCCGTGTGCCCTCATGGGATGTCGCTACGAAAGCGGTCGACGGTGCGCGCGTGCGGTGTGTGGAGGTGGAGGGGGCGCGCTGGTGCGGCGGCGTCGGTGCGAATCCCTTATGCGCATGTTCCCACCGATGCCAGTGAGTCGCACGGGCACGCGGTGTGCAAGCCTCGGAGCCCGGGAACGCTGCGCGGTGAACGTGTCCCACTGTGTGATTTCCCCCTCCCTGCGCACCGTGAAACTGCGGGTTGCGGGATGCTGGAGATAACGTTCGTTCACTTCTCCGACCGGTTCGGGGCGGAGTGTCCGTGCGATGTGTGCGGTACTTGTCGAAACGGATGGAAGTAGTCGCTTCATGGAGGCAGTGATGGGTGTGGCAGCCGGTCCGATCCGCGTCGTGGTGGCCAAGCCGGGGCTCGACGGCCACGATCGTGGCGCCAAGGTGATCGCGCGTGCGCTGCGCGATGCCGGGATGGAGGTGATCTACACCGGGCTTCACCAGACTCCCGAGCAGATCGTCGACACCGCGATCCAGGAGGACGCCGACGCGATCGGTCTGTCCATCCTCTCCGGCGCGCACAACACGCTGTTCGCGGCGGTCATCGAACTGCTCGAGCAGCGGGACGCGGCGGACATCCTGGTCTTCGGTGGCGGCATCATTCCCGAGGCGGACATTGCTCCGCTGAAGGAGAAGGGCGTCGCGGAGATCTTCACGCCGGGCGCGACCACGGCGTCGATCGTGGACTGGGTCCGGGCGAACACCCGTCAGCCCGCCGGGGCGTAAACCGATCATGTGACGCACGGGATGTGGTGGCGGGGCCCCGGCCGGTCGCCGGACCGTACTCGGTACCCCCGCCCCGTCGCCCCGGGGCCGGTGCGGGGCGGGGGCGGACCATGGGGCCCGGCGCCTGCGAGGTGCCGTCGTGCCCGCCCGTGCCGTCGCGGCTGCGCGAGTGTCCGCGGTGGGATCGGCTCGGCTGTCCGTGGTGTACGCGGCGTAATTGCTCGGCAGAGGCTGTCCGGGGTGGATCAGGGGGTGGCTGGGGCCAGCTCCGCCAGCATGGCCGCGCGCAGGCGCAGTGTGGTGACCAGCCGCTGGAAGGCCTCCGACCAGTAGCCGCCGGCTCCAGGCGACGCGTTCTCCGGCTCGTCCGGTATGGCCAGGAGCGCGTCGAGGCGGCCGGCCTCGGACGGGTCCAGGCAGCGTTCGGCCAGGCCCATGACTCCGCTGAAACTCCATGGATAACTCCCTGCGTCCCGCGCGATGTTGAGCGCGTCGACCACCGCCCGCCCGACGGGCGCGGCCCAGGGCACGGCACACACCCCGAGCAGCTGGAACGCCTCGGACAGGCCGTGCGTCTCGATGAAGGCGGCCACCCACTCCGCCCGTTCGGCGGCGTCCAGCGTGCCGAGCAGCCTGGCGCGTTCGGCCAGGGACACCGCCCCCGGTCCGCCCGCCTCCGCTGCGGAGGGCTCGCCCAGCAGGGCCCGGGACCAGGCCGCGTCCCGCTGCCGCACCGCCGCCCGGCACCAGGCCGCGTGCAGTTCGCTCTGCCAGCCGTCCGCCACCGGCAGAGCGACGATCTCCTGAGGTGTACGTCCGCCAAGCCGCCCCGGCCAGCCACGGAGAGGGGCCGACTCCATCAACTGGCCGAACCACCAAGACCGTTCACCCCGACCCGCGGGGGCCTTGGCCGTCACACCGTCGCGCTCCATGCCCGCGTCGCACTCGTGCGGTGCCTCGATGGTGATCGTCGGTGTGTCCCGTGTACGGTCCACGGCCACACACGCGGCGGCCCTGACCGCCATCCGCTCCGCCAGGGCCGATCCGGGCAGCGCCGACAGCAACTCCGCCGCCGTCGCCCGTACATTGCGGCTGCGGTCGGCCAGGGCCTGCTCCAGGAAAGGCTCGTCGTCCGGACCGAGTCCGGTGCGCAGTGAGTCGAGGAACATCAGCCGGTCCTCGGCACGCTCCGTCGCCCAGGTCTCCGCGAGGAGCGCACGCGCGTCGGCCGGTTTCCGGGAGCGCAGGGTGGTGAGGAGGGCGACCCGCTCGGCGAAGAGGCCCTCCTGCCAGAGCCGCCGTATCCCGTCCCTGTCGTGCAGGGCGGGCACGGACGTGCCACCGCCCGGTGTGGAACGCAGAGCGAACCGCCAGTCCGGGTTGAGCCGGGCCAGCCACAGCGCGCGCGGCCCCGCGAACCGCAGTGCCGCCGGACGCAGGTCCGTGCGCCCCCGCGCGGAGTCGAGCAGGGCGGGCAGGACGGCGGGAGGCGGCGCGAAACCGCGGGCGTTCGCCGCCGCCAGCCACTGGGGCAGCAGCTCCATGAGATCAGGTGCCGTCCCCCGGCGGCCGGCGCCGGAGGTGCCGGGGCGGCCGGTGAGCAGCATCTCGAGCCGACGGGCGGCGGCCGGTGGCAGCGCGGGGCGCGGGTCCGCGGGAGCCGGCTCCGGACGCTCCGCGGCCCGTGCCGGCCGCAGCCCCGCCCGTCGTCGTACGGTCGCCACGGCCGCGGCGTCCAGCAGGACCGACGGCGCCTGCGGACCGGGTGTGACGCCCGCCGGTGTGCGCCGGTCCGTGCCCAGCAGGGCCGTGGTCACCAGCTCCTCCCAGTCGCCCGGAAGGGACGCGTCCACACGGGCGGTCGTCCTGCTCATGAGCTTCCTTTCCGACGGGGGTCCCGGTGCGGTCGGGCACTCAGACGCATCGAGTGTCCAGTGATGTCCGAAAGATTCCTGGTGCGGGCGAGGACGGGGCGAGCGCACCGCTCAGCACAGCGGTACCGCCTCACCGGGCCCCTCGGGCCATGCCGCCAAAGGAGTGAATCCCTGATGGCCGCACTCACCGAAGACCCTGACCGGGGCGCCGCCCGCCAGGGAGATCAGGCGCCACAGGCCCGGACGTGACCGCGCGGCCGGGGAGAGCGGCAGGGCGGCGTCCTCGTCGGCGTCGGCAAGCTGCCAGCCGTCCCCGTCCGCGGCCGGTATCACCCGGTCCAGCGTCACCGGGACCGACTCCAGCCAAGGGTCGTCGCGCAGCGCCTCGCCGTAGCGGGCGACCGCCCGGGCCGTCGTCGTGCCCGCCGGCCGGGCGGTCGTCGGGGCGGGTGGTGCGAACTGTTCACCCAGGGCCATCCTCGGCTGTCCCGCGCCCGGGTATGCGGACAGCTCCGCGTCCAGGGCCAGACCGACCGGCAGCGCGAGCTCCGGGGCGCGGCCCGCCGCGCCGTAGGACAGGAGCAGCGCCGTACGCCCCGATCCGATGCCGTACAGCCAGACGCGGCGGGTCGTCAGCCGGGTGTCCGCGGTGTCGTACCGGGCGAGGACCAGCCAGCGGTCCCGCACCGGCCGGCCGTCCGCCGGGACGGGCAGGCCGACGCGGGAACGGACGGTCGCGGCGAGAGCCTGTGGAAGCCGCTCACGACGCAGCCAGCCCCGGGCCAGCAGGTGCAGCAGCGCGCACTCCTCCAGCAGCCGCACCGGCCCGGTGCCGGGGAGCGCCCCCAGCTCCCGCACCCGGGCCGCCAGTCCCGGCGCCTGGGCGTCGACCATGCGGGCCGCGGTCTCCTCCCACAGCCCGTACCCCACTCGCTCGGCCCCGGCCAGGCCGCCCCGCAGCAGATCGGCCAGACGCTGCTCCAACTCCTCGGCGCCCGCGGTGACCCGCTCGGCCCGGCGCTCCGCCCGGCGCCGCGCCGCCGCGGTACCGGCGGAACCCGGGGAGGAGCCCGCGGCATCCGGGGCCGCTGCCCCCTCGGCGCGCGGGCGTCGGCCCGCGAGCCACTGTGCGGCCCACCCCGGCACCTCCGCCCGCGGCACCGTCTCCTCTCCGCCCGCCCAGAGCAGCAGAAGACCGAGCGCGTGCTCGCACGGAAGGCTACGGCTCGGACAACTGCACGTGTACGCGGGCCCGGCGGCGTCCCCGAGGTCGACGACCGTCCGGTACGGCGTGCCGCCACCGCCACCGCCCCCGCACAGCCCCCACACCGTCCCCTCGCCGGAACTGCCGGCCTCCGACCACGGTCCCCTCGCGCCGAGTGCGCATCCCGCCGTGCGTGACGTCGGGTCAGGCGCCAGTGCCAGCACCTGGTCCGCGGTCCAGCGCACCCCCTGCTCAGTCATGTCCTCGACGGTAGGCCCCCCCACTGACAATCGACCCGGAGAACGCATTTGCGCAGGTCACAGCGATTGTCAGTGGTGTGGTGCACGGTTGGTGACAGATCTGAACCGGCCGAGCTGGAGGGGGACTCAAGCCATGACCGTGCCTGTTGAACCGACATCCGTCGACCCGAGCCGGAACGGCTCCGCGCCCGCGCACACGACGGCGGACACGACGCCCGCGCACACGACGGCGGACACGACGCCCGCGCACACGACGGGGTCGGACACGGACACGCTGCGGCCGCACGCCGAGGACGCCTTCGCCGCCGAACTCGCCGCGCTGGCCGCGCAGGACGACCGCACGCGCCCCGACCGATGGCGGCTGTCGCCGTGGGCCGTCGCCACCTACCTGCTCGGCGGCACACTGCCGGACGGCACGGTGATCTCCCCGAAGTACGTCGGCCCGCGCCGGATCGTCGAGGTCGCCGTCACCACCCTCGCCACCGACCGCGCCCTGCTGCTGCTCGGGGTGCCCGGCACGGCGAAGACCTGGGTCTCCGAGCACCTGGCCGCGGCGGTCAGCGGCGACTCCACCCTGCTGGTGCAGGGCACGGCCGGCACACCGGAGGAGTCCATCCGCTACGGCTGGAACTACGCCCGGCTGCTTGCCCACGGCCCCAGCCGGGACGCCCTCGTGCCCAGCCCGGTGATGCGGGCGATGGCGGAGGGCAGGACGGCCCGCGTCGAGGAGCTGACCCGTATCCCGGCCGACGTGCAGGACACGCTGATCACGATCCTGTCGGAGAAGACGCTGCCGATACCGGAACTGGGCCAGGAGGTGCAGGCGGTCCGCGGCTTCAACCTGATCGCCACGGCCAACGACCGCGACCGCGGGGTCAACGAACTGTCCAGCGCCCTGCGCCGGCGGTTCAACACCGTGGTGCTGCCGCTGCCGGAGACACCCCAGGCGGAGGTCGACATCGTCTCGCGCCGCGTCGACCAGATCGGCCGCTCCCTCGACCTGCCGGCCGTGCCCGACGGCATCGACGAGATCCGCCGTGTCGTCACCGTCTTCCGCGAGCTGCGCGACGGGGTCACGACCGACGGCCGCACCAAGCTCAAGTCGCCCAGCGGCACGCTGTCGACCGCCGAGGCGATCTCCGTCGTCACGGGCGGTCTGGCGCTGGCCGCCCACTTCGGCGACGGTGTGCTGCGGGCCGGGGACGTCGCCGCCGGCATCCTCGGCGCGGTCGTCCGCGACCCGGCGGCGGACCGTGTCGTCTGGCAGGAGTACCTGGAGACCGTCGTCCGCGAGCGAGATGGCTGGAAGGACTTCTACCGGGCCTGCCGGGAGGCCGGCGCGTGAGCGGAGGGAACGCGGACGCCGCGGGGCCGCTGCTGCTCGGGGTGCGGCATCACGGCCCGGGGTCGGCGCGGGCGGTACGGGCGGCGCTGGACGAGGCCCAGCCGGGCGTCGTCCTGATCGAGGGCCCGCCGGAGGCGGACGCGCTGATCCCGCTCGCCGCCGAGGAGGACATGCGGCCGCCCGTCGCCCTGCTCGCCCATGCCGTCGACGAGCCCGGCCGCTCGGCCTTCTGGCCGCTGGCCGAGTTCTCCCCGGAGTGGGTCGCGCTCCGCTGGGCGCTGGAACACGGGATCCCGGCCCGCTTCATCGACCTGCCGGCGACGCACACGCTGGTCTGGGAGGGGGACGAGGGGAGGGGGAAGGGCGGGACCCGACCGGCGGACGGGGGCCGGGACCCGCGCGGTGCACCCCCGGGCGGGGAGGACGGTTCAGGCGCGGAGGACCGACGGCCCGGTGGGGCGGAGGACGACTCCGGTCACGGAGCCGGAGCGGCCGGCGAGGGTGCCGGGCCGGCGGCCGATGTGCGGATCGATCCCCTGGGGGTGCTGGCCGGGGCAGCCGGGTACGACGACGCCGAGCGGTGGTGGGAGGACGTCGTCGAGCACCGGGGCGTGGGGAAGGGGGACCCGGTCGCGCCGTTCACCGCGCTCGAAGAGGCCATGACAGCGCTGCGGGAGGAGTGCGGCAGCGGGGGACACGAGCGGGACCTGGTGCGCGAGGCCCATATGCGGCTGCGGATCCGCGCGGCACAGCGGGAGTTCGGGGACGGCGTGGCCGTGGTGTGCGGGGCCTGGCATGTGCCGGCCCTGCGGCACAGGGCCGGCGTCGCCGCCGACCGGGCCCTGCTGAAGGGGCTGCCCAAGGTGAAGACGGACATGACCTGGGTGCCCTGGACCAACCGCAGGCTCTCCCGGACGAGCGGCTACGGCGCGGGTATCGACTCCCCCGGCTGGTACGGGCATCTGTTCCGCGCCCCGGACCGGCCGGTGGAGCGATGGCTGACCAAGGTGGCCGGACTGCTGCGGGCCGAGGACCGCATCGTCTCGCCCGCGCATGTCATCGAGGCGGTCAGGCTGGCGGAGACCCTCGCCGTGATGCGCGGACGCCCGCTGGCCGGGCTGAGCGAGACGACCGACGCGGTCCGGGCGGTGATGTGCGAGGGCTCCGACGTGCCCTTGGCCCTGGTGTACGACCGGCTGGTCGTCGGCGACGTCCTGGGGGAGGTACCGGCCACGGCGCCCGCCGTGCCCTTGCAGCGGGACCTCGCGCGGATCCAGCGTCGGCTGCGGCTGAAACCGGAGGCGGCGGAGCGGGAGCTGGAGCTCGACCTGCGCACGGAGACGGGCGCGGAGCGCAGCCGACTGCTGCACCGGCTGCGCCTGCTCGGCATCGGCTGGGGCGAGCCGGCCGTCTCGCGCGGCGGCACCGGGACCTTCCGGGAGACCTGGCGGCTGCGCTGGGAGCCGGAGCTGTCCGTGCGGGTCGCCGAGGCAGGGGTGTGGGGCACGACCGTACACGCCGCCGCGACCGCCAGGGCGGAGACGGACGCCGTCACCGCGCGGCGCCTCGACGGGGTCACCGGGCTCGCCGAACACTGCCTGCTGGCCGGGCTGTCCGAGGCGCTGCCCACGGTGATGCGGATCCTCGCCGACCGTGCGGCTCTCGACACGGACGTCGGCCACCTGGCCCAGGCGCTGCCCGCCCTGGTCCGCTCGCTGCGCTACGGCGATGTGCGCGGCACGGACACCGTCGCGCTGGCCCGGGTCGCCGCCGGTCTCGCCGAGCGGGTCTTCGTCGGCCTGCCCCCGGCCTGCACGGCACTGGACGCGGACGCCGCCGAGGAGATGCGCGGCCATGTCGACGCGGTGCACGCAGCGGTCGCCCTCCTCGGTGACGCCCCCGCACCGGGGCACGGGAAGTTGCGCGCCCGCTGGCGGTCGGTGCTGCGGACGCTGTCCGCCCGGGACACCGTGCCGGGTGTCATACGGGGCCGCTCGGTGCGCCTGCTGCTGGACGACGGGGAGCTGGCGCGGGACGAGGCGGCGCGGCTCATGGGACTCGTCCTGTCGCCGGGCACGCCGCCGGCGGACGCGGCCGCGTGGGTCGAGGGGTTCGTCGGCCAGGGTTCCGGCGGCGGGCTGCTCCTGGTCCACGACGAGCGGCTGCTCGGGCTGGTCGACGGATGGCTGACGGGCGTACCGGCGGAGGCGTTCACGGACGTACTGCCGCTGTTGCGGCGCACGTTCTCGGCGTACGAACCGGGGGTACGGCGCACCCTCGGCGAACTGGTCCGGCGCGGACCGGTGACGCGGGGGAGTGCGATGGCCGGGGGTCCCGGCAGACCCGGCTTCTCGCCCCGCCCCGACCTCGCCCGGGCGGACGCCGTGCTGCCGGTCCTGCGACTGCTGCTGGGACCGGACGGGGACGCGGCGGCAGCGAGCGCCGGACCGGCGGGGACGGCGGGATGACGGGCACACACCGAGAGGGGGAGACGAGCATGGCGATCACCACGACGGACCCGGCACAGGAGCGGCTGCGCAGATGGCGGCTCGTGCTCGGCGGGGACCCGGCCGACGGGACCGGCTGCGCGCTGTCCGGGCAGGACGCCGCGATGGACGGCGCACTCGCCGCTCTCTACGGCAAGGACGGCACACCGCGGACGGGCAGGGACCGTTCGGCGGGACTGGGGACGTCGGCGCCGTCGGTGGCCCGCTGGCTCGGGGACATCCGGACCTACTTCCCCACCTCCGTCGTCCAGGTCATGCAGCGCGACGCCATCGACCGGCTCGGGCTCGCCACGCTCCTGCTGGAGCCGGAGATGCTGGAGGCGGTCGAGGCGGACGTCCATCTGGTCGGCACCCTGCTGTCACTCCACAAGGCCATGCCGGAGACGACGGAGGAGACGGCACGGGCCGTCGTGCGCAAGGTCGTCCAGGACCTGGAGAAGCGGCTCGCCACCCACACCCGGGCCACCCTCACCGGCGCCCTCGACCGCAGCGCCCGCGTCAGCCGGCCCCGTCACCACGACATCGACTGGAACCGCACGATCGCGGCCAACCTCAAGCACTACCTCCCGGAGTACCGGACGATCGTGCCCGAGCGGCTCATCGGCTACGGGCATGCCGCGCGGTCGGTGAAGAAGGAGGTCGTCCTCTGCGTCGACCAGTCCGGGTCGATGGCGGCGTCCGTCGTGTACGCGTCGGTGTTCGGGGCGGTGCTCGCGTCCATGCGGTCGCTCGACACGCGGCTCGTCGTCTTCGACACGGCGGTCGCCGACCTCACGGACCGGCTCGACGATCCCGTCGACGTACTCTTCGGCACCCGGCTCGGCGGCGGTACGGACATCAACCGGGCGCTCGCGTACTGCCAGTCGCAGATCACCCGGCCGGCGGAGACGGTGGTCGTGCTGATCAGTGACCTCTACGAAGGAGGGATACGCGACGAGATGCTCAAGAGGGTGGCGGCGATGAAGGCATCGGGGGTGCAGTTCGTGGCGCTGCTCGCGCTGTCCGACGAGGGGGCGCCCGCCTACGACAGGGAGCACGCGGCGGCGCTCGCCGCGCTGGGCGCGCCGGCGTTCGCCTGCACGCCCGATCTGTTCCCGGAGGTGATGGCGGCGGCGATCGAGAAGCGGCCGTTGCCGGTACCGGACGAGGGATGAAGGGGCGGGCGGACTCGGGCCGGTGAAACGGGACATCGCTGACCACCGGTATCGGAGGGCTTGCGCAGCCTCGGGAGTCGCGTGCGAGGATCGGCGCCGTTCGATGTGGACCCGTGCAGCGTCCTCACTCGTCCCGCCGTACGTGAGGAATCCCTTTGGACCGGTGCCGACCGGCCCCGGCAGCGGGTCACACTGCGGCCACGGCGACCACCGGGGCGGCGCCCCCGCACGCGACGGCGTCCGCGCCGGTCCGGTCCTCGCCCCCCATGCTCCCGCCGACGGCCGGTCGGACGGCGTCCTGGGCAGTGGATCGGCGGCGGACCACGGCACACCGCGGCACGGTGACGTGTGCGCCGTCCCCGCGTGTCACCGGCCCGTCCCCCGGCTCGTACCGGGCGCCACCGTGCGCGTCGAGGCGGAGGGGACCCGGGACCGCTGCCGGGACGTTCCGGTCGCACCCGCTTAGGGCAGCCGCTCCCCCTGCCGTGGAGGTGTGCGGACGGGGGCGTGAGCAGGCATGCCCGTGCGGACAATCACCCCGCCCCGGCGGAAACCGGGGCGGGCGTCTCCCGTGAGGGCCCGGTTGCCGGCACCCGCGTCCCACCCGCAGCTGACTCACGGGTAACAAAGAACCCCGCGGGGCATCAGGACCCGGACGGCCGAAAGCCGTCGGCTCGTCCGGTCGCACCCTCGCGGAGGGGATCCGGCCCCCATTGGGGTGGGGGCCGGACGCCCCGCAACCCCGGAAGCGGGCGTTCACCGCCCTTCCGGGTTGTCCCAAAGGCCTCACCGGGTCAACCCCAGCCCGGTGAGGCCCCTCACCTCCGGCACGCCGTGCCGGAGATGACGGCATCATGTGACAGGTATCACCGCTCACGTGTGACCCGCGATTTAGAGAGGTCAGCCATGCGGCGATAACCTGCGAGACGGACATGCCGCGTGCTCGGACACCGTGTGCGCCTCCCTTGTGACACAGCGGACGTCACGTTGCCCTTCGCGGCACGCCCACGCACCCAACGACCGCGAGATCACTGATAGGGACGGAAGCGCGTGGACCTGTTCGAGTATCAGGCGAGGGACCTCTTCGCCAAGCACGATGTACCGGTGCTGGCCGGTGAAGTCATCGACACGCCTGAGGCGGCCCGCGCAGCCACTGAGCGTCTCGGTGGCAAGTCCGTCGTCAAGGCCCAGGTGAAGGTCGGTGGCCGCGGCAAGGCCGGCGGCGTCAAGCTCGCCGCGACCCCGGACGAGGCCGTTGCCCGCGCGACGGACATCCTCGGCATGGACATCAAGGGCCACACGGTCCACAAGGTGATGATCGCCGAGACGGCCCCGGAGATCCTGGAGGAGTACTACGTCTCCTTCCTCCTGGACCGTGCCAACCGCACCTTCCTCTCCATCGCGTCCGTCGAGGGCGGCATGGACATCGAGGAGGTGGCGGCCAACCGTCCGGAGGCCGTCGCCAAGACGCCGATCGACGCCAACGAGGGCGTGACCCCCGCCAAGGCCCGCGAGATCGTCGAGGCCGCGAAGTTCCCGGCCGACGTCGCCGACAAGGTCGCCGACGTCCTGGTCACCCTGTGGAAGACGTTCGTCGCCGAGGACGCGCTCCTCGTCGAGGTCAACCCGCTGGCCAAGGTCGCCTCCGGTGACGTCCTCGCCCTGGACGGCAAGGTCTCCCTGGACGAGAACGCCGAGTTCCGTCAGCCCGGCCACGAGGCCCTGCAGGACAAGGCCGCGGCCAACCCGCTCGAGGCGGCCGCCAAGGAGAAGAACCTCAACTACGTCAAGCTCGACGGCGAGGTCGGCATCATCGGCAACGGCGCGGGTCTCGTCATGAGCACCCTGGACGTCGTCGCCTACGCCGGTGAGGCGCACGGCGGCGTCAAGCCCGCCAACTTCCTCGACATCGGTGGCGGCGCCTCCGCCGCCGTCATGGCGAACGGCCTGGAGATCATTCTCGGCGACCCGGACGTCAAGTCCGTCTTCGTCAACGTCTTCGGCGGCATCACCGCCTGCGACGAGGTCGCCAACGGCATCGTGCAGGCGCTCCAGCTGCTCGCGGACAAGGGCGAGGAAGTCACCAAGCCCCTCGTCGTCCGCCTCGACGGCAACAACGCCGAGCTGGGTCGCACGATCCTCTCCGACGCCAACCACCCGCTGGTGCAGCGCGTGGACACCATGGACGGCGCGGCCGACAAGGCCGCCGAGCTCGCGGCTGCGAAGTAAGGGACGAGGGACAGAACAGCCATGGCTATCTTCCTCAACAAGGACTCCAAGGTCATCGTCCAGGGCATGACCGGTGCCACGGGCATGAAGCACACCAAGCTCATGCTGGCCGACGGCACAAACATCGTCGGTGGCGTGAACCCCCGCAAGGCGGGCACGTCGGTCGAGATCGACGGCAACGAGATCCCGGTCTTCGGCACGGTCGCCGAGGCGATGGAGAAGACGGGCGCGAACGTGTCCGTCCTCTTCGTGCCGCCGGCCTTCGCCAAGGCCGCCGTCGTCGAGGCCATCGACGCCGGGATCCCGCTCGCGGTCGTCATCACCGAGGGCATCGCGGTGCACGACTCCGCCGCCTTCTACGCGTACGCGGTGGAGAAGGGCGACAAGACCCGGATCATCGGCCCGAACTGCCCCGGCCTGATCAGCCCCGGCCAGTCGAACGCCGGCATCATCCCGGGCGACATCACCAAGCCCGGCCGTATCGGCCTGGTCTCCAAGTCCGGCACGCTGACCTACCAGATGATGTACGAGCTGCGTGACATCGGCTTCTCCTCGGCCGTGGGCATCGGCGGCGACCCGGTCATCGGCACCACGCACATCGACGCGCTCGCCGCGTTCGAGGCCGACCCCGACACCGACCTGATCGTGATGATCGGTGAGATCGGTGGCGACGCCGAGGAGCGGGCCGCGGCCTACATCGCGGAGAACGTGAAGAAGCCGGTCGTCGGCTACGTCGCGGGCTTCACCGCGCCCGAGGGCAAGACCATGGGCCACGCCGGCGCCATCGTCTCGGGTTCCTCCGGCACGGCCGCCGCGAAGAAGGAGGCCCTCGAGGCCGCCGGCGTCAAGGTCGGCAAGACGCCGACCGAGACGGCGAAGCTGGCGCGCGCGATCCTCGCCGGCTGAGTCACCGGCCGCGTCGCACCGTACGGGTGGGCCCGTTCCCCGCGCAGGGGGACGGGCCCACCGTCGTTGCCGCGCGGGAAGCGGCTCACCCCGCCTGGGGCGTCAGCCGCTGCGGTCCTCGCGGCAACTCCTCGCGCAGGCTGTCCCGCAGCTCCCGCTGCTCCTCGGACAGGGGACCGGGCGCCACCCGCGGCGGAACGCCCTGGACCGTCCCGCCCGGCGGCACCGGCGGCTCGTAGCGGGTGGGTGCCGTGTGCAGGGTGAGGGCCGTGGTGCCGATCAGGGCGACTGTGAAGGCGATGGCGGCGCGGGTCCAGAAGCGTGCCCGGCGCTCGCTGCCGCCGCGGACCTCCGGCGGCTCGGCCGCCCGCAGCCGCCCCGTGGACGCCAGCTCGGCCAGCCGTCGGCGCAGTTCCCCGGGATCCGACAGTTCCGGCAGCCGGGCGGTGACGGTCTCCCGTGCGTGCGTCAGCCGGCCGGCGGTCGCCCGGGTGCTGGCCTCCGTCTCCGCCGCCGTCTCCGGCAGGTCGAGGCCCACCCCGTCGTACAGCAGCAGCGTGCGGCGATACGGCGGCGGCAGGTGCAGCAGTGCCTCCAGGAGCGTGCGGTTGTCGTCATCGGGCGGCGGGGGTTCCGGCTGCCGGTAGCGGCGCCGGCAGCGGTGCCAGGGGGAGAGCGCCCACTCGTGTGCCGCCGCGCGCACCCAGCCGGCCGGGTCCGGGTCGCGGGCCACCTCCGGCCAGTGGTCCCAGGCCTGCTGGAAGGCACGCTCCACCGACTCACGGGCGAGGTCGCGGCGGCCACTGAGCAGGTACGTCTGCCGGACGAGGGCGGGGGCGCAGAAGGAGTACAGGGCGTCGAAGGCCTGAGCGGGCGTCAGTCCGGGACGGGCCTCCTCGATGGCCTGCGCAGGAGGGGGTGCCTGCGCGCACGTGGAAGGCCCCGGCCCGGCCGTCGCCGGGCCGCGGCCGCCCGGCTCGCCCACAGACACCGTCACCACCGCCGTGCCCTCCTTCTGCTGACGGCCCGGCACCGACTGCCCGGCCCCGACCGCGGTTTCGGTGGGCCCTTCCGCCCGCCCGGCCAGAGAGGCCAGCAGCTTCGCGTACGCCTCCCGGTTCCGGCCGCGCGGCGTGCTGCGGCCGGACTCCCACGAACGCACCGTCCCTGGCCGCACGCCCACACGCGCGGCGAGCTGATCACGCGTCAGCGCGCCCGCCTCGCGCAGGCGCCGGCGTTCACCGGGCTCAGGGAGTGGGGTGGGGCTGCGTGTCACTGGGCGCCCCTCCGTACAGAAAAGTACATAAACATATATTGAGCGACACAGCGGGGCTTCGCCCGTTACACCCGGAAAGCGCGTGTCGTTGGGAGCATGGCGGGCGTGATCCCGATGACCGCTCGCCATTCGACACCGGCCGCCCTGCTCTCCCGGCTGCGCGACCGCCCGCCCGGGCTGGCCTCCGGCGTCCTCGGCGGCGCACTCGCGGCCGGGCTCGGGCTCGCGGCGTTCACCGTGCTGGTGATGCTGCTGTGGGTCAGCTCCCCGTACCCGGACAGCGGACCCGGTGGCGCCCTGCACACCGCGGCCGCGCTGTGGCTGCTGGCGCACGGCGCCGAACTGGTCCGCACCGACACCCTCTCCGGTGTGCCCGCGCCCCTTGGCCTCCCCCCGCTGCTGCTGCTCACGCTGCCGGTGTGGCTGCTGCACCGCGCGGCCCGTGACGCCGCCGACGGGGACGCGGGCGACGAGGCCCCGCTGGTCCCCGGCCGTACGGCGCTGTCGGGCGTCGTCCTCGGCTACCTCGCCGTCGGTGCGCCCACCGCGTTCTACGCCGCCGCCGGGGAGCTGCGGCCCGTGTGGGTGGGGACCGCGGTGTGCGTGCCGCTGGTCGCCGTGCTGGCCGCCGGGAGTGGGGTGTGGTCGGCGTACGGCCGCCCGAGCGGGCCCCTGGAGCGGGTGCTGGGCCGGGTGCTGCCCAGGCGCGTACGCCATCTGGTCCTCGGACCCGACGGCCGCCCCGGGGTCGCGGCGCGCGCGGCGGCCGCCGGGGCGTCGGTGCTGGTGGGCGGCGGGGCACTGCTCCTCGCGGTGTCGCTGGCCTGGCACGGCGGGGAGACCCGGACGGCGTTTGTGCGGGTGACCGAGGGCTGGTCGGGATGGCTGGCGGTGCTGCTGCTCTGCGTCGCGCTGGCGCCGAACGCCGCCGTGTGGTCCGCGGCCTACGCCCTCGGCCCCGGTTTCCTCCTCGGCGACGGCACCCTGGTGACCCCGCTCGCCTCCGCACCGGCTCCGCTGCTGCCGCCGTTCCCACTGCTCGCGGCGGTCCCGGACGCGGGGACGGGGACGCCGTTGAACTGGGCGGCCGGGACGGTGCCGCTGACGGCAGGAGTGGTGGCGGGGTGGTTCGTGGGCCGGGGCGCCACGATCAGCGGACGGGCGCCCGCCCCCGTCTGGACGTCCGGCCGGACCGCCGGGGCGGCCGCGTTGTCGGCCGTGCTCTGCGCGGCCCTGCTGTCCGTCCTCGCCGCGCTCGCGGGCGGCCCGCTGGGCGTGGCGGCGCTCTCCCGGTTCGGCCCGGTGTGGTGGCAGGTGGGCGCCGCCGCACTGGTGTGGCTCTGCCTGACGGCGATCGCGACATCGCTGGTGGTGCGGACCTGGCGTGCCCGCCCGCTCGCCGGCGCCCCGGCGGGACGCATCCCGGGACCCGGTGCCCCGGCACCCGGCACCCCGGACGGGCCGTCCTCGCGCGGCGGGTGGTTCCGGATCCCCGGCTCCGGAGCCGGGAAGGAGACAACGGCCCGGGACACGCCACGGCAGTCGGCGCCCCCGGTTCCTGACGACGGCCCGGACGAGCCGTACCTGCTCCTCGACCACGACGCGTTCGACGCCACCCGCGACCGTGCACCCGGCACCGCGACCGGCATGCGGCAGCGCAGCGCTGCGCCGTACGAGGACCCCGGGCCCCCGGCGGTCACGCCGGAGACCCCCTGCCCGTCCCGCGCCGACGACTACCGGGAGTCGGTTGGGCGCGCCGGACCGGAGGGGACCGACGGCTCCTCGAAGCGCGGGTGAGCCGAGCCGGGGCTTCCGGCACGGTCCGCCGGACCGGCCTCAGGCCCGGTCCGTCACTCGCCGTCGCCCAGAAGACCGCGGAGCTCCTCCGGGAGGAGGTCGTCGCAGCCCTGGCGCGCCTCCTGTGTGAGGGCGTCGTTGGTGCAGGTGTAGTAGTCGCTGTAGACCAGCTGGGCCGCGAAGGACGCGGCGACCAGGGCGAGTGCCAGGGACGCCGTGACCAGACCGCTCACCGCGGCCGTGGTCTGCGGGCGGCCCTTCTGCTCGGGCGCCGGGGAGTCCGGGTCCTGTGCGCGGGGCTTGGCGCGCAGGGCGCTGATGGCCCAGTACATGGCGAGCGCACCCAGCAGCAGTGCGACATAGGGCCAGCTGAAGAGAGCGAAGAAGAAGGCCCACATGCCGGACAGCAGGGCATAGCGCGCCCGGCGCTGGGACGGGTCAGTGGGGTCCCAGCGGGTGCCGGGGGTCTGCGGGCCGCCGCCCTGCCCCTCGGGGCCGCGCGGGCGGTCGCCGAAACCGTCGGGGGAGCGGCCGGGCTGACGGTCGCTCCAGTTCCGGCCCCAGGGGGAGCGGCCGCCCTCCCCGCCCGAGGGGTGCCTCGGCTGCCAGGGCCGGTCGGGAGTCCCCTCCGGCGGCGGCGCGAACGGATTGTCCTCCTGGGAGCCCTGGGAGCCCTGGGAACCTCGCGGCCCTCCGGAGCCCTGGGACCCGCGCTGGTCGTCGCCGCTGTCCCCGCCCCGGGGAGCGTCGGGCGGTGAGGTGGGGCGCTCCCGCAGCAGCACGGCGCCACGCTCCCCTCCCTGGTCCGACTGCCGGGGGAACGTGAGGAATCGCAGGCTGCGGTACGGCGTCAAGTGAGCGTCTTCCCCTTAATGAAGCACGGCGTGGTCCGGCGCGACCGCCTCGCACGACGTATCGACTACGACTGAGCTGTGAGCTGGTGGGTTCCCTCCGGCTCCGCGCGGCCCGGGTCCGTCCTCCTGTGAACGCGCGATGCGCGGTGCGCGTTCCCACGCGCACCCCGCTTTCCAGTACCGGCTTTCCCGGACCGGCTCGTCCCAGACGCTACCTCCCGGCCACGCCCCCGTCCCGTGGGGGCCGCCCGGTGTGCCGGTATCGTTGCTGACGGTCGGCCGCTTCGTAGGCTTCCCCGTATCCGGTGCCGCGAAGCATTCGCATGAACATACAAAGCGCTGCGCCGCCGACCGTGCAGACGCTCCCGAGAAAGGGCCCCATCGTGGCCGCCAAGCCCGTGGCCGAGCGCGCCAGGCGTCTCGTCGTGCTGGTCTCCGGATCCGGCACCAACCTCCAGGCGCTTCTCGACGAGATCACAGCAGTCGGCCCTGAGGTGTACGGAGCCGAGATCGTGGCTGTCGGCGCCGACCGCGAGGGCATCGAAGGGCTGGCCCGCGCCGAGCGCGCCGGACTGCCGACGTTCGTGTGCAAGGTCAGGGACCACCCGACCCGTGAGGAGTGGGACGCGGCGCTCTCCGAGGCCGTCGCCGCCCACGATCCCGACCTCGTGGTGTCCGCCGGCTTCATGAAGATCGTGGGGAAGGAGTTCCTCGCGCGCTTCGGAGGGCGGTTCGTCAACACCCACCCCGCCCTGCTGCCCAGTTTCCCCGGAGCCCACGGCGTGCGGGACGCGCTCGCGTACGGCGCCAGGGTCACCGGTTGCACCGTCCACTTCGTCGACGACGGCGTCGACACCGGGCCGATCATCGCGCAGGGCGTGGTGGAGATCCGGGACGAGGACGACGAGAGCGCTCTGCACGAGCGCATCAAGGAAGTCGAGCGAAGGCTGCTCGTCGAGGTCGTGGGGCTCCTCGCCCGCAACGGCTATCGCATTGAGGGACGAAAGGTAGTTATCCAGTGACCGCCGAGAGCAACAAGCGGGCCATCCGACGGGCGCTCGTCTCCGTCTACGACAAGACCGGCCTCGAGGACCTCGCGCGCGGACTGCACGAGGCCGGCGTGGAGCTCGTCTCCACCGGGTCCACCGCCGCGAAGATCGCCGCCGCGGGCGTTCCCGTGACCAGGGTCGAGGAGCTCACCGGCTTCCCCGAGTGCCTCGACGGCCGCGTCAAGACCCTGCACCCCAGGGTCCACGCCGGGATCCTCGCCGACCTGCGCCTGGAGGACCACCGGCAGCAGCTGACCGAGCTGGGTGTGGAGCCGTTCGACCTCGTCGTGGTCAACCTCTATCCGTTCCGCGAGACCGTCGCCTCCGGTGCCACGCCCGACGAGTGCGTGGAGCAGATCGACATCGGCGGCCCGTCCATGGTGCGCGCCGCCGCCAAGAACCACCCCTCCGTCGCGGTCGTCACCAGCCCGGCCCGCTACGCCGACGTCCTCGCGGCCGTCCGTGACGGCGGCTTCGACCTCACCACCCGCAAGCGGCTCGCCGCGGAGGCCTTCCAGCACACGGCCGCGTACGACGTCGCCGTCGCCTCCTGGTTCGCCTCCGACTACGCCCCGGTCGACGAGTCGCGGTTCCCCGACTTCCTCGGCGCCACCTGGGAGCGCAAGAACACCCTCCGCTACGGCGAGAACCCGCACCAGCCCGCCGCGCTCTACGTGTCCGGCGCGGGCGGCCTCGCCGAGGCCGAGCAGCTGCACGGCAAGGAGATGTCCTACAACAACTACACGGACACGGACGCCGCCCTCCGCGCCGCGTACGACCACGACGCCCCGGCCGTCGCGGTCATCAAGCACGCCAACCCGTGCGGCATCGCGGTCGGCGCGGATGTCGCCGAGGCGCACCGCAAGGCGCACGCCTGTGACCCGCTGTCGGCGTTCGGCGGCGTGATCGCGGTCAACCGTCCGGTGTCGAAGGAGATGGCCGAGCAGGTCGCGGAGATCTTCACCGAGGTCATCGTCGCGCCGGACTACGAGGAGGGTGCGCTGGAGGCCCTCACCAAGAAGAAGAACATCCGCGTGCTGCGCGCCCCCGAGGCTCCGGCCGCCCCCGTCGAGGTCAAGCCGATCGACGGTGGCGCCCTCCTCCAGGTCACCGACCGCCTCCAGGCCGACGGCGACGACCCGGCCACCTGGACCCTCGCCACCGGCGAGGCCCTCTCCGAGGCCGAGCTGGCGAACCTCGCCTTCGCCTGGAAGGCATGCCGCGCGGTGAAGTCCAACGCCATCCTGCTCGCCAGGGACGGCGCCTCCGTCGGCGTCGGCATGGGCCAGGTCAACCGTGTCGATTCCGCGAAGCTGGCGGTGGAGCGGGCGGGCGCCGAGCGCGCGGCCGGTTCCTACGCCGCCTCCGACGCGTTCTTCCCCTTCCCCGACGGCCTGGAGATCCTCACCGGGGCGGGCGTCAAGGCGGTGGTCCAGCCCGGCGGCTCGGTCCGCGACGAACTGGTCGTCGAGGCCGCGAAGAAGGCCGGCGTGACGATGTACTTCACGGGCACGCGCCACTTCTTCCACTGACGTCTCCGTGCGCCCGGCCACCGATGAGGCGGCCGGGCGCACGGGAGTCCTACCTGTCCACCTCGTACTGGCCGGTCCCCAGGAAGTACCGCAGCTCCTCGGGCGTACCGTCGACGACGTCCTGCGCGGCCGCGCGGCGGGCATCGCCGATGTCCGGGTCGGCCAGGATCCGCGCGACGGCGACACGCCCGTCCCCGGTCTGCGCGAGGCGGTCGCCGGTCTCCAGGAAGGCGCGGGCGGCCTCCGGGGTGCCGGCCTCCATGACTTCGGTGGCTTCGCGCTTGACGCCCTCGCCGGGGTCGGGTGCCGGTCCTACGGCAGAGTCGCGCAGTGGCCGGTGGTGCTCTGCCACTTCAGCTTGTCGCGGGTCTTCGGGCCGTACATGCCGTCGTCGTCGAGGTGCAGGGCGGCCTGCACGATCTCCAACTGCCGCTCGGTGACCGGTCCGAACTCGCCGTCGACCACCACGGTGGTCCGCTTGTGGCAGTGGCGCAGCGCCTTCTGGATCGCCTTCACGTGCGAGCCGACGGCGCCTCGCCCGGTGATGCAGTTGTCCGTGTTGCCGTAGGCGGGGATGTTGGCCAGCTCGTGGCCGGTTCCTCCGCCGATGAAGCGGCCGAGTGTCTTGTTGCACCAACTGGTGGCGGCGCTCGCCTGGGTGGCGGTACCGGCCACTCCGAGCCCGGCCAGCAGCATCGCACCGGCCGCGACGCCCGCCTTGGCGCGCGGCATGCGGGTCTTCCTCATGAGCTCCCTCGTTTCTGGATGGTTCGCACGGGTCAGATCCGGGCGCAGCGCGTCGACGCGTTGCGGGTGAACTCCCACTTCAAGTGGGTGCGGCTGTCCTTGCCGTAGATGCCGTCGCCCGCGATTTCCTCGCGCTGCTGTGCGGCCGCGAGCGCGTTCCTGGTCTTCGCGCCGAAGATCCCGTCGACCTTGAGACTGTGGCCCGTGGCCTGGCTGTAGCACATGTTCAGGGAGCGCTGCAGCAGGCCGACCGAGGCACTCCGTGCTCCACTGCCCATCGTGCAGTCCATGTCGGCCTGGTAGCCGGGCAGGTACGCCGTCCACGTGGTGCCGGAGAACGTCCTCGCCACCGTCGCGTAGCCGTCGTTGCAGTAGCCCGCGTACGCGGCGGCCGGTGCCGCCGTGGCGACTCCGATGCCCAGGCCTGACAGCAGTGTCAGTCCGCCGACGGCACCGGCCGTGATCCGCCGCCCTCGTAACCTCTTCATGCCTTCCCCCGGTTCCCGTTGTCCGTCGTTGTGCCGTGGCCATCGTGGGCAGGGCAGGCGGCCGGGGGAACCTGCAACGTTGTAGGGACGGAAGGAGGCGGGACCCCGCCAGACTGCGGACGGGGCTCGCCATCGCGGGCTCCTCCCCAGCAGGGAGGTGACCGCGCGGCCGTCGGCGGCCCGAGACCGGCGGACCCGGTGTTCACCGGGGGGCCGGCTGCTGCGAAAGCCCGGGCGCCCCCCGGGAGCTCGCCGGATTCAGTCGTCCGTCCGGCGCAGGGCGCGCCAGGTGGACGGGCCCACCATGCCGTCCGCGTCCAGCCCGGCCCGTTCCTGGAAGGTGACGACCGCCCCGTGGGTCAGCGGGCCGAAGTCGCCGTCGACCTCGCCGACCTCCGTGATGCCGTGCAGGTACCGGAGCAGGCACTGGAGCTCTCTGACCTGGCTTCCTCCGTCCCCCCGCTTGATGGTGAAGTCCCACGTGCCGCTGTGACCCGCCATGTAGCCGGGGCCGTGCTTGGCGTCCTCGTACACCACCGGTTTCTCGCACGTGGGCGGCGCCGCGACCGCCGGCGCCTCGTCCCGCAGGGTTGTGTACGCCACGCCGGAGCCCACGAGCACCAGCGCGGCGACGACCGCCGCCGGCGCCGTGGGGCGCCGCCACCGCCGGGGCCTCAGCCGGGGCAGACGGGCCGAGCGGGAGGCGCCCGCGGCCTGTTCCACGCGGCGCAGCAGTGCCGCCGTGTCCGCGGCGCGCTCCTCGTGAGTGGCGGCCAGACAGTCGCGTACGATCTCCCGCCAGTCGCCGGGGAGCCGGGGGGACAGCCGCAGTTCCTCCGCGCCGCGGGCATAGCGCATCGCCGCGTCGGTGCGGGCCTCCGTGGTGCCGCCCGGGAGCGGGAACGAACCGGTCAGCACGATGTGGGCGAGTACGCCGAAGGCCCAGATGTCGGCAGTGGGCCGGATCCGGGTGCCCCGCTCGTCGATCTCGGGCCAGAGGAGCTCGGGTGCGGTGTAGTCGGGGGTGGCGAAGGCCGGGGAGTAGGCGTGGGTCCCCTCGAGTTCGGCGGCCAGGTTGAAATCGGCGAGGCGGACGGAACCGTCTGCCATCAACAGCACGTTGGCCGGTTTGAGGTCCCCGTGCACCCAGCCCGCGTGGTGCAGCTGATGCAGGCCCTCGCAGATCTGCGCGAGCAGAGCCGGGCCGGCCTCCGGCGCCGGGGTCCGGGCCAGTACGGCGTCCAGGGACCCCTCCGCCCGTTCGAGGACGAGGACGGTGGCCCCGTCCAGTTCCGGGTGGGCCGGGTCGTCGACCGTCAGCGTCTCGTACATGCGGATCAGCCGCGGTGCGCGGATCCGGCCCAGCAGGTCGACCTCCCGTTCGGCCAGTTCGCGCAGGTGGTTGAGCTGGCGGGGAGTGCGGGTGCCGGTTGGCAGGAACTTGAGGGCTGCCTGACGGGGCAGGGCCGGGTCCGGGTTGTCCACGGCCGGGCGGGCCGCGTAGACGGTGGCGAACGCACCGGAGGCGAGGGGTTCGCGCACCTCCCAGGCGCCCACCCGGTAGCCCTTCGGGACGGGGACGGCATACGGCTGCCTGTTCACCGGACCACCCCGCTGCGGGTCGGGTCGAGCACGATGAGGTCGTACTCGCGCACCAGGTCGAAGCGGAGGGCGAGTGAGACGAGGGACTGCTTCTTGCCGTTGGCCCGCCGGCCGCTCTGGGCGACGTCACCGGGGCCCGGTCTCAGACGGAGCTTCACGGCCAGGTAGTCGATGTTCCAGTAGACGGCGGAGCGGCTGACCTTCGGCCAGGTGGGGCGAAGCCGCTCGACGAGCTCCTCGACCGCGGGCAGCGGGGCGTGCGGTTCGCCCCGCAGCCGGGGCTCGCACAGCGCCGCGAGCACCGCGAAGTACCGTTTCGTACGGTCGAGGGCGAACGCCGGAACGGTCGCCGGGCCCCCGAGTCCGCCGCGGTCGACGCTGCGGAAGGCGTGGCACGGAGCCCAGACGTCGAAGGTGAGCAGGTCGCCCGCGGAGGGCAGCACCACCCGTGCGAACTCGAACGGAACGGGTGTCTCCAGCCTGCCCGGCGTGACCTTGATGTGTTCGCCGGCGCCCTCCGGGTTGTCCACCACATAGGTCTGGTCCTCGCTGAGATTGCTCAGCAGCCAGAACGTTCGGTGCGCCGAGATCTCACCGGCGATCCGGGGCACCCCCTCATGGGCGAGGACGAGGCCCTCGTCCGTCACGGCTCTGCCGAACCTGAGACGCTCCCCCGTGGCGATCCGGATCTGGTCGCCTCCGACGCCGCCCGACGGCGGCACGACAATGACGCTGTACATGGAGTCGTTCCCCCTTCCCCGATTTCTCGGGGCCACTTTCCCCAGTCCAACGAGGAGCAGGCTAAGGGACGCTTCTGTGAAGAGGCGAAGCTTCCGGCGGCAGGGCGCGTCCCGGGCACCGTGGTCGGGTGCCGCGACGCACCAGGGGCCGTGTCCCGCCGGTGTGGCGGGACACGGCCCCTGGGAGCGGGACGACGCAGACCGTTCGTTCAGTACCTCGGTCGCCTGAACCACTCCGCGCTGGCCCGCCTCGCCGCGAAGATGATCACCAGGACCGAGACGATCATGATGAGCAGGCCGAGGCCGTAGAGGGCCAGGGAGAAGATGCCGCTGACGATCGCGAACGAGGCGTACACGATCGAGCAGACGCGGACGCCGTTGCCGCCCTTGGCGTACTGCAGCAGCAGCACCAGGCCGAGGACCGCGAAGACGGCGGCCAGACCGAGGAAGAAGACGACGACCCCCTTGCCCAGGTCGGCGTACCGCTCGGCCTCGGCGTCACCGGCGATGCCGGCCTCGATCATCGTCTTGTCCCAGTCGGCCAGCGCCTTGCCGTACACACCCGCGATGATGACGTGGGCCACGGCGATCACGGCGAGCAGGATCTGCGCGGCGCGCGTGAGGCCGGGCATCTGGGTGGGCGCGTAACCGCCGCCGTACGACTGGGACACGGGCGGGGCCGCGGGGTAGCCGTAGCCCTGCTGCGGGGCGCCGGGCTGCTGGGGGTAGCCGTAGCCCGGTCCGGCCGGGGGCTGCTGGGGAGGCTGCCCGTAGGGGTTGTTCGGGTCGCCGAAACTCATGGCGGTTCTTCCTCCGTTTGCGCTTCAGGTGCGGGGACGACGCGAGGGCCGGCGCGGAGGAAGGTCTACAGATGCGGCCCGTCCCCCCGGTTCTGCCCGCGGCACTGCGCCACTCATCGTTCTTGACCGTTCCTTTCCTTGTCCAGCCGTACGCCGTATGTGTTGTGCAAGTGCAACATCACTGATCTTGGGCCGATTCGGGTGGAAGAGGATCGGTTACGGAGTGAAGGGTGCCCGGGTGGCCCGGAATACGGGCTGATTGGAACCGGGGCCCGGTCATCCGCGAGGATGGGGGGCATGACCGCCCAGATTCTCGATGGCAAGGCCACCGCAGCCGAGATCAAGTCCGATCTGACCGCCCGCGTGGCGGTGCTGAAGGGGAAGGGCGTCACGCCCGGCCTCGGCACGATCCTCGTGGGGGAGGACCCCGGCAGCCAGAAGTACGTGGCGGGCAAGCACCGCGACTGCGCCCAGGTGGGCATCGCCTCCATCCAGCGCGAACTGCCGGACACCGCCACGCAGCAGGAGATCGAGGCGGTCGTCCGGGAGCTGAACGAGGACCCCGCCTGCACCGGTTACATCGTCCAGCTGCCGCTCCCCAAGGGCATCGACGAGAACCGCATCCTGGAACTGATGGACCCGGACAAGGACGCCGACGGCCTCCACCCGATGAACCTCGGCCGTCTCGTCCTGAACGAGCCGGCCCCGCTGCCCTGCACCCCCAACGGCATCATCACCCTGCTGCGCCGCCACGGAGTGGAGATCAAGGGCGCCGAGGTCGTGGTCGTCGGGCGTGGTGTCACCATCGGCCGCCCGATGCCGCTGCTGCTGACCCGGCGCAGCGAGAACGCCACCGTGACCCAGTGCCACACCGGCACGCGTGATCTGCCCGCGCATCTGCGGCGGGCGGACATCATCGTGGCCGCCGCCGGCAGTGCCCATCTGATCCGCCCCGAGGACGTCAAGCCGGGCGCCGCCGTGCTCGACGTCGGTGTCTCCCGCAGCGCCGAGGGCAAGATCGTGGGTGACGTCCACCCGGGCGTGGCCGAGGTGGCCGGCTGGGTCGCCCCGAACCCCGGCGGTGTCGGCCCGATGACCCGGGCGCAGCTGCTGGTCAACGTGGTCGAGGCGGCGGAACGCAGTGCCGGCTGAGCAGAACGCCCCCGATGCCCCGGACGTCTCCGAAGCCCCTCAGGAGCCGGAGCGACCCGAGGACCTCATGGTCCGCGATCCGGTCAGCGCACCCGACGCCGAGGGCAGGCCGCGGCGTACCACCCGGCGGTTCCCCCTGTTCACCCGGGACACCGCGCGCCCCGAGGGCGGAGGCAGGGCGGCCCCGGGTGACGCGCCCGCGCCCGCTCGCCAGTGGCCGATCCTCGCCGTGCTGCTCACGGTCGCACTGGGGCTGCTGATGACCGCCCTGGACCAGTTCCGGCTCGGCACGCTGCTGATCGGCGTGGCCCTGGTGGCCGGTGCCCTGCTGCGCTGGCTGGTACGGAATGTCGGCATGCTCGCGGTGCGCTCCCGCTTCACCGACATCGTCACGTACGGCGGGCTGGGCCTGGGGATCGTGATGCTGGCGCTGATGGTCCAGCCGGAGCCGAAGCTGAGGATTCCGTTCCTGGCGGACCTGCTGCACTTCACGATCAGCGGCTGAGTCGGCCGGGTGGTCGTTGCATGGGGCGGCCCGTCCTCACCCCCGTGAAAGGACGGGCCGCCGCCGCGCACCACACTCCTGCACGGCTCAGCGCCCGTTCAACGGCTGTCCGGCCGCTGTGGCACGGAAGTGACCGTTCCGCTACGTGGCCCGGAATCCGCCGACAGCACCGCGACATGGCTGCGCCACGCTCGCGGCACGTCCGCCTGTGCGGACTTCCGTGGGGTGGGTGGTGTGTGCGGTGGGGCGGAGGGAGCACGCGGGATTCATGTGATCATCCGGGTGGCTGGTTTATGGCGATGTGTTGACACGTTCGTGGATGTGCGACGAAGTGGTGGGACGGCAGGACGAGTGCGAATAATGGGGACGGTCCGGGATTCCCCTCCGGTTGTTCCGGGTTCTGTCCGGTCGAGGGGGTGACCGATGGGACACTGGACCGCAAGCGGGCAGGCGCGCGACGGTGCGCGCCCGCGGCCCTGATGATCCCGTGCGCCCCACCCCGGGAACTGAGACCCTGGCTGGCGGCATCCCTGTGGGTAGCCGGACGGGGACTCGGCAGAGGGCACCATGCGCGAGGGCAAGAACAGCACGAACCGGGGGGAAGAGGGGGGAAGCAATGCCTCGTTGGAAGGCCTTGCCGGATGAACTCGATCCGCAGATCAGGGAGTTCACGAGCCAGCTCAGGCGGGTGGTGGACCGCAGCGGCCTGAGTGTCGCGTCGGTCTCCGACCGCACGGGCTACAGCAAGACGTCCTGGGAGCGTTATCTGAACGGACGGCTGCTCGCGCCGAAGGGCGCGATCGTGGCCCTGGCCGAGGTCACCGGGACCAACCCGCTGCACCTCACCACCATGTGGGAGCTCGCCGAGCGCGCCTGGAGCCGTTCGGAGATGCGTCACGACATGACCATGGAGGCGATCCGGATCTCGCAGGCGCGTGCCGCGCTCAGCGAGCTCGGCGGGCCGTCGTCGGGCGGCAAACCCCGTAAGGGCGGGGCCGCGGTCCGTCCGGGTGTCGCGGGGCCGGCCGGTGTCGCGCCGAGCGTGCCGCCGCAGCCGACGGCCTCGGACGCACACGACGCCGTGGGCGGCGCGCGGGAGGACGGCGAACGGGACGGTTCGCCCGGGGGGAACTCCTGGGGGGTCTCCGGATCCGCCGGCTCGCCGCAGCCGGGCCACCGCCGCTCCGGTGCCGCGGCCGCACCGCCCGCCCCCGGTGGATGGGAGGCGGGGGCGTACGGCGCGCCGCCCCAGGGCGCGTCCGGTCACGGCCGCTCGGGCGGCTCCGGCCACCCCGCCGGCAAGAAGCGGACGTCCACGTTCATCGCCGGCGCGGTGGGGGCGCTGGTGGTGATCGCCGCCGCGTTCTACGTCACCGGGACCGAGGACGACAAGAAGGAGGACGAGGCGCGGAAGTCCCCGTCGCCCACCGCCACCAGCAACGCGAACCTGCCCCCGGGCGTCGAGTGCAGCGGCGAGAGCTGCGCCGGCAAGGACGCCGAGGTCATGGGGTGCAGTGGGGACCTCGTCACCACGGCGCAGACCGCGACCGTCGGCGCCACCACGGTGGAGGTCCGCTACAGCGAGACCTGCGGCGCGGCGTGGGGGCGGATCACCCAGGCCACCCAGGGGGACACGGTCGAGATCGGCTCGGGCACGTCGAAGCAGAGCGACACCATCTCCGCGGCCGGTGACACGGTCACGTACACCCCGATGGTGCCGGTCGACAGCGCGACGGACGTGAAGGCCTGCGTGGTTCTGGCCGCGTCGGGTGAGAAGGGCTGTACGGAGTAGGCCGACGCTCCCGGAGGGCGTGGCGGGAGCGTCACGCGCTCGGCCGGTCCGGTACCCCCGGAACTCCGGAGCGGCAGGCGCGTACCCGCGCGGTGCCGCGCGTCCGGTGGTGAACCGACGCGTCGCCGGCCCGGCGCCGACGACCAGTGGTGGCGTCGCTCGTCCGGTCCTGACGGCCGGGGGAGTGCGGGGCGGCGGGCGTATGCCCCGGTGTGGCGCTTGGCCGGGGGCGGTGAGGGCGCGCCCACCCGGTCCGGCAGCTTGCGACCGGCTGTGGGGTCGCTCGTCCGGTCTCCGGGATGCGGGTGCGGCCGCGCGGCACGGTAACCCGCCGGGCCCTCGGCGGCGGGAGGGCGGTGTGCCCCATCCGCGGCTTAAGGGACCGGGGCCGGGTCGCTGGTTCGGGGCGATGCCGTGGGACGGCGGGCGCGCACTCGAGGGCTCCGCTCCGTGGCGCCGGGCGGGAGCGTGGTGTGTTCGGTCCGGCACTCTCCGGGGCTCCGGCGTCTCGCGGCTCCGGGGCGGGAGGCCCTCGCGGGGTTCGGTGCTCCACTCGGGTCACCGCGTGTGAGCTGTATGGACCGTATATGTGGGGAATTCATGGGGACGTGAATGGCGCGGCGAAAGACGGGCACGTGAACAGTACCCCCCACGGGAATCCGGCACGGTCGGTCCCCGACGGCGGCCGCCCCGCCCCCACCTCTCCCGGACGGAGCGGCCGCCCTTTCTGCGGGCTCCCGGCTACCCGCGTACCCGCGCGGTCACTCTGTGGGGCGGGCCACAGGGAGCCCGGCCGTCCGTGCTCGCGGATGCGCGATAGCCTGACCGCTGGATCTCTCTTGACGCCAAGAGATCGATCATTCGAACCGATGATCGATCATCGTGGCGGATGCCGGTCACGAGCCGGAGCGGGATCCCGCACCCCGGGGCAGGGACCGCCCCACCGCCAGCTGTCATACGGAGAACGCCATGACCCGCACTCCCGTGAACGTCACCGTCACCGGCGCGGCCGGCCAGATCGGTTACGCCCTGCTCTTCCGCATCGCCTCCGGCCAGCTGCTCGGCGCGGACGTGCCGGTCAAGCTGCGTCTGCTGGAGATCACCCCGGCGCTGAAGGCCGCCGAGGGCACGGCCATGGAGCTGGACGACTGCGCGTTCCCGCTTCTGCAGGGCATCGACATCACGGACGACCCGAACGTGGCCTTCGACGGCGCCAGCGTCGGACTCCTCGTGGGCGCCCGCCCGCGCACCAAGGGCATGGAGCGCGGTGACCTCCTCCAGGCCAACGGCGGCATCTTCAAGCCGCAGGGCGAGGCCATCAACGCCCACGCCGCGGACGACATCCGCGTCCTGGTCGTCGGCAACCCGGCCAACACCAACGCCCTCATCGCCCAGGCCGCCGCCCCGGACGTCCCGGCCGAGCGGTTCACCGCCATGACGCGTCTGGACCACAACCGCGCGCTGACCCAGCTGTCGAAGAAGACCGGCGTCCCGGTCTCCGAGATCAGGAAGCTGACGATCTGGGGCAACCACTCCGCCACCCAGTACCCGGACATCTTCCACGCCACCGTCGCCGGCAAGAACGCCGCCGAGGTCGTGAACGACGAGAAGTGGCTGGCCGAGGACTTCATCCCGACCGTCGCCAAGCGCGGTGCCGCGATCATCGAGGCCCGTGGCGCCTCGTCGGCCGCCTCCGCCGCCAACGCCGCCATCGACCACGTGTACACCTGGGTCAACGGCACCGACGAGGGCGACTGGGTCTCCATGGGCATCCCGTCGGACGGCTCCTACGGCGTCCCGGAGGGCCTCATCTCCTCCTTCCCCGTCACCGTGAAGGGCGGCCAGTACGAGATCGTCCAGGGGCTGGAGATCAACGACTTCTCCCGCGCCCGCATCGACGCCTCCGTCAAGGAGCTCGAGGAGGAGCGCGAGGCGGTCCGCGGCCTCGGCCTCATCTGATCCGACCCGCGCCAGGCTCCGGGCCCACGATCCGGCCTGACGCGGAACTTCGGGCCCCGTACCGGTGGAACCCAAGCGGAACCGGTGCGGGGCCCGCCGCGTTCACCCGTTCAGCGGGGCAACCGCTTCTCGAACCAGTGATCGGCGTACGCGTGGTCGGTAGGGGCCGGGATTCTCGGTGCAGCCGGCCGTCCGGTACGTCGCCTGTGCCTCCGTGAGCGCCGCGTGCGTGTCCAGTCGGACGACGCTCCAGTCGCGGCGCAGCGCCTCCGCCTCCAGCGCGGCGAGGATACGGCGCGCCAGGCCGATCCGGCGGGCGTCGGCCTGGACCCGGACATGCCGGATCTCGCAGATCCCGGGAGCGTGCCGGCGCAGCGCCCCGCAACCCACCGGACGGCCCTCCTCGTACGCGACGAAGAACGCCCCCGCGTCCCCCGACACCTCCTCCGGGCCCACCAGGTCCGCGCGGTCGAAGCCCTCGAGGACACGGGCGTCGGGATCGTCGGCGTAGGCGGCGGGACGGGCGCGGGTGTCCGGGGCGTGTCCGCCGGCAGGTTCGACGGTGCTCGCCGCCGGCCGCAGCAGGTGCCGGGCGGTCGCCATCGCCTCGCTGAGCCGCGCCCGTCGGTCCGTGTCCAGCCCTTCCAGCACTCCGGCGGCGAACGTGTCGGCACGGCGGTTCCGCTCCGTGACCCCGACGCGCCCGGCCCGGGTCAGCCGGACCGTGCGCAGCCGGTTGTCCGCCGGACGCAGGCTCAGCCGGACCATGCCCTGTGCCTGGAGTGTCTTCGTCATCCGGCTCGGATACCCGGCGTCCAGACCGAGCCGGCTCCTCAGCTCACGCAGTGGCACACCGTCCGGACCGTCGTGCTCGGCGATCTCGAAGAGCAGCCGGCTCGCCGCGGCTTCGGGCAGGGGTCCAGCCGGATGCCGGCGCCTCGACCACGCTGTGACCGACTGCTCACAGCACGGGTGATTTCTGGTGTTTTCTCCCCGGATTCAGTGACTCGGCGCACTCCGTTCGGCGATTCGGCATGCATTCGATGCGCCAGGGCAGGAGCACCCGGTCCCGTGGGTGACACATGTGTCATGCACGGACGTGGAACAGGGACGGAAGGCAGTTACCGATCATGGCGGACAGCACAGAACTTCAGGCGCGCGGCACCATCCACGTGGGGGGTGAGTGGCGGGCCGCCGTCTCGGGAGCCTCCCGCGAGATCCTCGACCCCGCGGACGCCCTGCCGTTCGCCGTCGTCGCGGAGGGCGACGAGAAGGACACCGACCTCGCGGTGGCCGCCGCGCGCCGCGCCTTCGACGAGGGTCCCTGGCCGCACACGCCCGTCGCCGGACGGGCCGCGCTGCTGCGCCGCGTCGCCGAACTGCTCGTGCGGGACCGGGAGAAGCTCGGCCTGTTGGAGAGCAGGGACGCGGGCAAGACCCTCGAGGAGGGGCGCGTCGACATCGACTGCGTGGCCGATGCCTTCCGTTACTTCGCCGACCTCGTCGCCGGGGAGGCGCCCGGACGGGTCGTCGACGCGGGCTCCCCCGACATCCACAGCGTCGTCGTGTACGAGCCGGTCGGTGTCTGCGCGCTGATCACTCCCTGGAACTACCCGCTGCTCCAGGCCAGTTGGAAGATCGCCCCGGCTCTCGCGGCAGGCAACACGTTCGTGGTCAAGCCCAGTGAGATCACCCCGCTGACCACCGTCGCCCTCATCGACCTGCTGACCGAGGCGGGACTGCCCGCCGGTGTCGCCAACATCGTCACCGGTCCCGGCCACACAGTCGGCGCCCGGATGGCCGAGCACCCCGACGTCGACCTGGTCTCCTTCACCGGCGGCCTGATCAGCGGCACGAAGGTCGCTCAGGCCGCGGCCCCGAGCGTGAAGAAGGTGGCCCTCGAACTCGGCGGCAAGAACCCCAACGTCGTCTTCGCCGACGCCTGCGCCACCGACGAGGGCTTCGACACCGCCGTCGACCAGGCCCTCAACGCCGCCTTCATCCACAGCGGCCAGGTCTGCTCCGCGGGTGCGCGGCTCATCGTCGAGGAGTCGGTCAGGGACCGCTTCGTCGCCGAACTCGCCCGCCGTGCCGAGCGGATCAGGCTCGGCCGGGGCACGGCGGACGGCGTCGAATGCGGTCCGCTGGTCTCCGAACAGCAGCGCGCGAAGGTCGAGGCGTACGTCGAGTCCGCGCTGAGGGAGGGTGCGGTACTGCGTTCCGGCGGCAAGCGGCCCGAGCCGTCCGCCGAACGCCCCGAGGGCGGCTACTTCTACGAGCCGACCGTCCTCGACCGCTGCCACCGGGAGATGCACGTCGTGCGGGAGGAGGTCTTCGGTCCGGTCCTCACCGTCGAGACCTTCCGCACCGAGGACGAGGCCGTCGCCCTCGCCAACGACACCGAGTACGGACTGGCCGGCGCCGTATGGACCGCCGACGCGGGCCGCGCCCGGCGCGTGGCCGGGCGGTTGCGCCACGGCACCGTATGGATCAACGACTTCCACCCCTACCTCCCGCAGGCGGAGTGGGGCGGCTTCGGCAAGAGCGGAGTGGGCCGTGAGCTCGGCCCGGCCGGTCTCGCCGAGTACCGCGAGACCAAACACGTCTACCAGAACCTGGTGCCCAAGCCGGTGCGCTGGTTCGCGGGCTGAGCCACAGACGCCGCGGACCACCGGCCGGTGTCCCCGCACCGCCGCTCCTTCCTCCGGCCGTACCGCTCTCCTCGGCGGAACCGATCGCGGCAGTCGCACCGCTCGTCACGCCGTTCGTCGTACCGTCTGCCACACCGCTGTCCGTCACACCGCTCGTCGCACCGCGAGCCACACACGTGTCCCGAATCCCCGGAGGAGTACCACCCAGATGCCAGCTCACACCCACGAACGTGAACTCGTGTACGACTACGTCGTCATTGGTGGTGGCACCGCCGGATCCGTCGTCGCCTCGCGGCTGACCGAGAACCCGGACGTGACCGTCGCCGTCATCGAGGGCGGCCCCAGCGACGTCGGCCGCGACGACGTGCTGACCCTGCGCCGCTGGATGGGTCTGCTCGGCGGTGAGTTGGACTACGACTACCCGACCACCGAGCAGCCGCGCGGCAATTCGCACATCCGGCACAGCCGCGCCCGCGTCCTCGGCGGCTGCTCCTCGCACAACACGCTCATCGCGTTCAAGCCGCTGCCGTCCGACTGGGACGAGTGGGAGGCGGCCGGTGCCAAGGGCTGGGGCGCGGTACAGATGGAGGGGTACTACGCCCGCCTCAAGAACAACATCGTCCCGGTCGACGAGAAGGACCGCAACGCCATCGCCCGGGACTTCGTCGACGCCGCGCAGACGGCCCTCGAAGTCCCCCGCGTCGAGGGCTTCAACAAGAAGCCGTTCGCCGAGGGCGTCGGCTTCTTCGACCTGGCCTACCACCCGGAGAACAACAGGCGTTCGTCGGCGTCGGTGGCGTACCTCCACCCGGTGATGGACGAACGCGCCAACCTCACGATCATGCTGGAGACCTGGGCGTACAGGCTGGAGCTGAACGGCACCCGTGCCGAGGGCGTCCATGTGCGCACCAAGGACGGCGAGGAAGCCCTTGTCACGGCGCGCAGGGAGGTCGTGCTGTGCGCGGGCGCCGTCGACTCGCCTCGCCTGCTGCTGCATTCCGGCATCGGGCCCAGGGCCGACCTGGAGGCGCTCGGCATACCCGTGGCGCTCGACCTGCCCGGCGTCGGTGAGAACCTGCTCGACCACCCCGAGTCGGTGATCGTCTGGGAGACCGACGGACCCATCCCGGAGAACTCCGCGATGGACTCCGACGCCGGCCTGTTCGTGCGCCGCGATCCCGAACAGGCGGGCCCCGATCTGATGTTCCACTTCTACCAGATCCCGTTCACCGACAACCCGGAGCGAATGGGCTACCGGCGGCCGGAGTTCGGCGTCTCCATGACCCCGAACATCCCCAAGCCGAAGTCCCGCGGCCGCCTCTACCTCACCAGTGCCGACCCCGAGGTCAAGCCCGCACTGGACTTCCGCTACTTCACCGACGAGGACGACTACGACGGCCGCACCCTCGTCGACGGCATCCGCATCGCCCGCGAGATCGCGAGGACCGAACCGCTGGCCCACTGGCTCAAGCGCGAGGTCGCCCCCGGACCGGACGTCACCGGCGACGAGGAGCTCGGCGCGTACGCCCGCAAGGCCGCCCACACCGTCTACCACCCGGCGGGCACCTGCAAGATGGGCGCACCGGACGACGGACAGGCGGTCGTCGACCCCGAGCTGCGTATCCGCGGCCTCGAGGGCATCCGGATCGCGGACGCGTCCGTCTTCCCGACCATGACCGCCGTGAACCCGATGATCGGCGTCCTCATGGTCGGCGAGCGCGCCGTCGACCTGATCGGTGGTGCCGCGTGACGACCACCGCCCCCGACATCGCTGTCACCGACACCCCCGTCTTCTCCGTCGACGGACTGTGGAAGGTCTTCGGACCCAAGGCCGACCGCGTCCCCGGCGACCCGGACCTCGCGGCACTCGACCCGGCCGAGCTGCGTTCCCGCACCGGCTGCACGGCCGCCGTGCGCGATGTGGGCTTCGACGTCCGCAAGGGCGAGGTCTTCGTCGTCATGGGCCTGTCCGGCTCCGGCAAGTCCACGCTGGTGCGCTGTCTGACCCGGCTGATCGAGCCGACCGCGGGCACCATCGTCATCGACGGCGAGGACGTCCGCGCCATGGACAAGGCACGGTTGCGTGAACTGCGCCGGCACCGCGCCGCCATGGTCTTCCAGCACTTCGGCCTGCTGCCGCACCGCACCGTCCTCGACAATGTCGCCTACGGCCTGGAGATCCAGGGCATGGGCAAGGCGGAACGCCGCGAGAAGGCAGCCAGGGTGGTCGCCAAGGTCGGCCTGGAGGGCATGGAACAGCGCAGGCCCTCCCAGCTCTCCGGTGGTCAGCAGCAGCGCGTCGGCCTCGCCCGCGCACTCGCCGTCGACCCCGAAGTCCTGCTCTTCGACGAGCCGTTCAGTGCGCTCGACCCGCTTATTCGGCGTGACATGCAGGAGGAGGTGATCCGGCTGCACCACGAGGAGGGCCGCACCATGGTCTTCATCACCCACGACCTCAGTGAGGCCCTCAAGCTGGGCGACCGCATCGCCCTGATGCGCGACGGCCGTGTGGTCCAGCTGGGCACGCCCGAGGAGATCGTCGGCTCGCCCGCCGACGACTACGTCCGCGAGTTCGTCCGCGACGTGCCGCGCGAACAGGTCATGACCGTTCGCAGCGCGATGCGCCCCGGTGACTGCGGCGGCCCCGACCACCCGGGGGCCCTCGCACCCGACACCGTCGTCTCCGGCGCCATCGAGGTCGTCGCCCGTACGGGCCGGGCGGCCTGCGTCGTGGAGGACGACCGCTGCCTGGGCCGGGTCGGCCACGCCGACCTCCTGCGGGTCGTCGCCGGAATCGACGGCGGCCCGGCGAAGGAGGCCGTCCGATGAGCGCCGGCATCGAAACCCCCGCCGCGGACACGGTCGCCGGGACGGCACGGGGGTGGAGCACATGAGCGCCGTCACCACCCCGGCCCCGCCCTTGCCGCCCAAGGAACCGGCCAAGGAGCAGGCGCCGCGAGGGGCCCGACGGCGGGTCCACCCGCTGCTGCGCCGTCTCCTGCCGCTGGCCGTCGCCGCGGTCCTGCTCGTGCCGGTCGCGGCGGCCCTCTGGGGCAGCGGAACCTGGCCGTCCGAGCTGACCGCCGACGTCAAGACACCGCTGGACGACGCGTACGCCTGGGTCGTGCGCAACCGGGAGACCAACCCGGTCTTCCTCTACTTCCTGCTCCACCTGAGCAACTGGTCCGACAGCTCCGTGAGCTGGATGACGGACCTGCTGGTCAACGTCGGCTGGTTCCCCGTGACGCTGGGCGCGGTCCTGCTCTCCTGGCGCATCGGCGGCCTGGCGAGCCGGCGCGGACTCAAGCTCGCCGGCGTCACGCTGGGCGTCTTCGCGGTGTGCGGAGTGCTCGGCATGTGGGAAGCCACCATGGAGACCCTCGCCCTCATGGCGATCGCGGTCACCGTGTCCGCGGTCATCGGCGGCCTGCTCGGCCTGGGCGGCGGTCTGTCGGACCGCTTCCAGAAGGTCCTGCGCCCGGTGCTGGACACCATGCAGATCATGCCGGCGTTCGCCTACCTGCTTCCGCTGGTGCTGCTCTTCGGCATCGGCGTGCCCTCCGCGCTGATCGCCACGATCATCTACGCCGCCCCGCCCATGGCCCGGCTCACCGCGCTCGGCCTGCGCGGCGCCGACGCGGGCGTGATGGAGGCCGCCCAGTCACTGGGCGCGAGTCCGTGGCAGCGGCTGCTGACCGCGCGTCTGCCGCTGGCACGCAAGGAGATCCTGCTCGGCCTCAACCAGACGATCATGATGGCTCTCTCCATGGTCACCATCGCCTCCGTGGTCGGCGCCGGCGGCCTCGGCGAGGAGGTCTTCCAGGCCCTGTCCACCGTCGATGTCGGCCGGGCACTCGCCGCGGGCATCCCGATCGTGCTGCTGGCCGTCTGGCTGGACCGCACCACGGCCGCGGCCGGAGACCGTCTCGGTGAGGGCTCCGACCCCTCCGCCGTCCGGCTGCTGCACGGCTGGCGCGGCTGGAGCCTGACGGCCGGCGTGTGCGCCCTGGCCTCCACGGCGGGCGCCGCGCTGCTCATCGAGGAGTGGCCCGATCCGTGGACCGTGGACATCTCCCAGCCGGTCAACGAGGCCATGGACTGGTTCACCGGCCACCTCGCCGAGGGCGTGCCCGTCCTGGGCGGCACCCGCACCTGGGCGGACGGCTTCACCACGTGGGTGCTCGACCCGCTCCGCGACGGCCTCACCGCCACCCCGTGGTGGGTCCTGGTGCTGCTCGCCGCGGCGCTCGGCCTCCTCGCGGGCGGCTGGGGCGCCATGGTCACGGCCGCCGCGTCCATGGCCGGCCTCGGTGTCATCGACGTGTGGAACAACTCCCTCGACACCCTGTCCCAGGCCATCGCGGGCGTCGTCGTCACCCTCGTCCTGGGCTTCCTCATCGGGGTGGTCGCCGCCAGGGTGCCGGTGGTGGAACGCGCGCTGCGCCCCCTGCTCGACACCATGCAGACCCTGCCGCAGTTCATCTACCTGATCCCGGTGGTGGCCCTGTTCAACGTGGGCCGCTCCGCCGCCGTCGCCGCCGCGGTGCTCTACGCGCTGCCCGCCGTCATCCGGATCACCGTGCAGGGCCTGCGCCAGGTGGACCCCGCGGCGCTGGAGGCGGCCCGCTCCCTGGGCGCCAGTACCTTCCAGCAGATCCGCCAGGTCCAGGTGCCGCTGGCCCGCCCGGCGCTGATGCTCGCCCTCAACCAGGGCGTCGTCCTGGTCCTCGCCATGGTCATCATCGGCGGCTTCGTCGGCTCCGGCGCCCTCGGCTACGACGTGGTCTACGGCCTCCAGAAGAGCGCTCTCGGCACCGGTCTGACCGCCGGCGTCGCGATCGTGCTGCTCGGACTCGTCCTGGACCGCACGACCCAGCGCACCCGGGCGACGACCGGCACGCCCTGACCTCCGACCCGGCGCGCCCGCTCCGGCGCCCCGCGGGGTCCCCACACCCGACCGCACCATCCGCCCCACCGAAACGAGAGAACCCGCCATGCGCATGAAGAACCTGAACCCGACCCACCAGAACAACCCGAGGCCCAGCGGAAGCAGAACGCGCCTCACCCGCGTCGCGAGCGCCGCCGCCGTCGTCCTCGGCCTCACCGCTCTGACCGCCTGCGGTGCCGCCGACACCGGCTCGTCGTCGTCCAAGGGCTCCTCCGACTCGGTCACCATCGCCGTGCCGTCGTGGGTCGGCGCGGAGGCCAACGCGGCCGTCGCCCAGTACATCCTCGAGAACGAGCTGGACACCAAGGCCGAGCTCACCCAGCTCGACGAGTCGGTCGCCTTCGACGCCCTCAACAGCGGCAAGGTCGACGCCATCCTGGAGGACTGGGGCGGCGCCCCGAAGAAGGTCGACCTCTACGTCGAGGACAAGAAGACCGTCGTCGCGGGCGGCGACCTCGGTGTCGTCGGCCACATCGGCTGGTTCGTGCCGAAGTACCTGGCCGATGAGCACCCGGACATCACGGACTGGAAGAACCTCGACAAGTACAAGGATCTCTTCAAGACCGCCGAGAGCGGCGACAAGGGCCAGCTCCTGGAGGGCTCGCCGTCGTACACCACCAACGACGACGCGATCATCAAGAACCTCGACCTGGACTACAAGACGGTCTACGCGGGCTCCGAGGCCGCCCAGATCACCCAGATCAAGGAGAACTACAAGGCCAAGAAGCCCTTCATCACCTACTGGTGGACCCCGCAGTGGCTGAACGCCCAGCTCGACCTGGTCGAGGTGAAACTGCCCGAGTACAAGGAGGGCTGTGACGCCGACCCCGAGAAGGTGGCCTGCGCCTACGCCCAGACCCCGCTGCAGAAGTACTTCAACGCCGGCTTCGTCAAGGACGGCGGCGACGCGGCCACGTTCCTGAAGAACTTCAACTGGACCGCCGAGCAGCAGAACGAGGTCGCCTCGATGATCGCGGACGAGAAGATGAACTCGAAGGCGGCGGCCGAGAAGTGGGTCAAGGCCAACAAGGACGTCTGGCAGAAGTGGCTGCCCTGATCCGCGGCCCCCTCACAGGCACACGGCGATCTCCGGCAGCGCGTCGGCCGCGCGCTGCCGGAGTCCCGGGCCGAACCCGCGAATCCGCCGTCGCGGGGGTCCTACGAGCCGTCAGCGGCGCTGTCCCGGCTGGTAGTGACCGGGCGTCATACGGCAGGTCACCCCGAACCGGTTCCACGCGTTGATCACCGTGATCGCGGCGATCAGCTGGGACAGCTCCGCCTCGTCGAACCGCTTGGCGGCCCGCTCGTACACCTCGTCGGGCACGAACCCCTCCGTCAGGACGGTGACGGCCTCCGTCAGCTCGATCGCCGCGAGTTCCTTCTCCGTGTAGAAGTGCCGCGACTCCTCCCACGCCCCGAGCTGCACGATCCGCTCGACGCTCTCGCCCGCCGCGAGCGCGTCCCTGGTGTGCATGTCGATGCAGAAGGCGCAGTGGTTGATCTGCGAGGCGCGGATCTTCACCAGCTCGTACAGTTTCGGGTCGAGGCCCTTCTTCGCGGCGGAGTCCAGCCGGACCATCGCCTTGTAGACCTCGGGCGCGTGCCGGGCCCACTCCAGCCGGACGGGCGGCTCGGCGGCGTAGGGCTCGGCCGCCGTGGTTTCGGTGTTCGTCATGCCTCGACCGTAGGGGCGAGCCGGCCCACGGGTATGGTCCATTTCCATGGCGGAACGCCGGTCCACTTCCCGAGGCGGCCTTCAGGGCATCGACCTCCACCTCGACCCGACCGGGCCCGGCCTGCGTCGCGGCCTGACCGACGCCCTGCGCGAGGCCGTCCGCACCGGCCGGCTCCCCCCGGGCACTCGGCTGCCCTCCTCCCGCTCCCTCGCCGGTGACCTGGGCATCGCCCGCAACACCGTCGCCGACGCCTACGCCGACCTGACCGCCGAGGGCTGGCTCACCGCACGGCAGGGCTCCGGCACCCGGGTCGCCGACCGGGCGGTAGGCAGCCCGCCGACCCCTCCGGCGTCCGCACGGCGCACTCCCGGCCGCCTCCCGTACAGCCTCATCCC
This sequence comes from Streptomyces sp. NPDC031365, assembly GCF_055569765.1. Classification (NCBI taxonomy): domain Bacteria; kingdom Bacillati; phylum Actinomycetota; class Actinomycetes; order Kitasatosporales; family Streptomycetaceae; genus Streptomyces; species Streptomyces sp. NPDC031365. The sequence continues at coordinate 167,527 of NZ_JBVIIM010000008.1, forward strand.
GGGCACCCCGGACCTCGCCTCCTTCCCCCGCGCCGAATGGCTCAGGGCCACCCGCCGCGCCCTCGCCGCCGCGCCCCACGAAGCCTTCGGCTACGGCGACCCGCGCGGCCGCCCCGAACTGCGCACCGCCCTCGCGGGCTACCTGGCACGCGTCCGTGGCGTACGCGCCGACCCCGAACGTGTTGTCGTCTGCTCCGGCTTCGCCCACGGCCTCCAGCTCCTCTGCGAGGTCCTGCGCGCCCGTGGCGCCCGCACCCTCGCCGTGGAGTCCTACGGCCTGAACGTCCACTGGGACCTGGCCGCCCGCGCCGGCCTGCGCACCACCCCGCTGCCCCACGACGACCTCGGCACCCGCACGGAGATCCCGGGCGACGCGGACGCGGTGCTGCTCAGCCCCGCCCACCAGTTCCCCCTGGGCGGTGCCCTGCGTCCCGAACGCCGCGCCGCCGTGCTCGACTGGGCCCGCCGCACCGGTGGTCTGATCCTGGAGGACGACTACGACGGTGAGTTCCGCTACGACCGGCAGGCCGTCGGCGCTCTCCAGGACCTCGACCCCGACCACGTGGTCTACCTCGGCACGGCCAGCAAGTCCCTCGCCCCCGGCCTCCGCCTGGGCTGGATGGTCGTGCCGCCCCGGCTGGTGCCGGACATCACCGCCCACTCCGTCAGCGTCGTGGAACAGCTCACCCTTGTTGAGTTCCTCATCTCCGGCGCCTACGACCGCCACGTCCGCGCCGGCCGCCTGCGCTACCGCCGCCGCAGAGACGCCCTGGTCCAGGCCCTCGCCGACCGGGCACCCGACGTCCACGTCACCGGCATCGCGGCCGGCCTCCACGCGGTCCTGGAGCTCCCGCCCGGCACCGAACAGTCCGTCGTCCAGGCAGCCACCTGGCAGGGCCTGGCCGTCCACGGCCTGACCTACTACCGCCACCCCGCCACCGCCCCCACCCCGGGAGACGCCCTGGTCGTCGGCTATGCGACCCCACCGGACCACGCCTGGTCCAGCACCCTGGAGGCGCTGTGCAAGGCACTGCCCTGACCCGGGGAAACCAATCAGCCGAGGGCGGCGCGGTGGTCCGCGCCGCGCCCGGTCGCGTTCCGCCGACGGGGGCACGGGCGGTCGGACTCCGCCGCGGAAGTTTCCGGGCCGCTGTCGATCGGGCCGTGCTCCGTTCGACGTCCTGATGTGAGGCGCATCGCCTACGGGGAAATGTGCCAGGACCCGATCAGGAGGAGACATGGGGCAGCTACTGAGAGTCATGAACATCAGCGTCTCGAGTGACGGAGTCGGGGCCGGTGAGGACCAGAGCCTGGAGCGCCCGTTCGGCCACGCCGACCCCGGGAGGCTGTTCGCCTGGGCGGGCGCCACAGCGAGCTGGCCCAACCGCACCGACCCCGGAGGGACCCGCGGCCTCGACGACTACTTCACCCGGGACTTCGCCCGCAACATCGGTGCCGAGATCATGGGCCGCAACAAGTTCGGGCCCCAGCGCGGGCCCTGGAGCGACCACGAATGGCGCGGCTGGTGGGGTGACGAGCCCCCGTTCCACACTCCCGTGTTCGTCATGACCCACCACGAGCGTCCGTCGTTCACGCTCTCCGACACCACGTTCCACTTCGCCGAGGGCACCCCGAGCGCGGTCCTGGAACTGGCGCGGGAGGCGGCGCGGGGCAAGGACGTCCGGCTCGGCGGCGGGGTCACCACCATCCGGCAGTTCCTCGATGCCGACCTCGTCGACACCCTGCACGTGGCGGTCTCACCGCTGAAGCTCGGCACCGGCATCCGCCTGTGGGAGTCGCCCGACGAACTGCGCGACCGATTCCATCTCGAGGTCGTGCCGAGCCCGAGCGGAGTGACCCACCACCTGTTCTGGCGGAAGTGACAGGAGCACTCACGCGAGGCCCCTCGCCGCGGATCACGGAAGTGGCTCAGACCTGCCAAAGGGGGTGAAACCGCGGTGAGATGAGCGCGGGAGTCGGGGGCTCTCGTGCGTGAAAACGCTGTGGGTCTCTAGGCTGTCCGCCGCGAGCCGGGAGTGAAACCAGGTCCCGGCGGACAGTGGAAGCGGCGCGAGGGGGAGTCATGGCGGAATCACGGCGGCGGTTGCGGTCCAGCACGGTGGTGCTCGGAGGGATGGGAGTGCTCGCGGCGGCGCTGTCGGCGTGCGGGTCGGATCCGGACAGGCGCTGTGTGGACCGGGACAGCTACGACTACCTCAACGGCTACAAGGTCGTCGCCGACAAGAACTGCAAGGCCGGTTCTTCCTCCTCCGGTTCCTACGGCCGGGGCACGTCCCGCAGTGGCGGCGACTCCGACTGGTACTACGACGCCGATGTCAGCGCCGGTTACGCCGAGCACGGCACCTTCAGCCGCAGTGAGGCCGTCGACCGGGGCGGCTTCGGCTGCTCGGGCTCCGGCAGCGGCGGCGGCTGAGCGGGCCATGGAACGACGCACCATCGAGCCCCGCCCCGGCTGGCAGGAGACCGTCGAGGAGCAGGGGCTCATCTACCCGCTCACCCGTTACCCGGACGGGTCGCTGCGGCCCTACTGGGACGAGAGCGCCTACTACGTCTTCGGCCTCGACGAGGTCGAGGCGCTGGAAGAGGTCGTCGAGGAGCTGCACGGTATGTGCCTCGCGGCCGCCGAGCACATCGTCACCGCCGACCGCTTCGCCGACCTCGGCATCACCGATCCGCGGATCGCCCAAGCGGTCGGCGAGGCATGGCGGCGGCGTGCGGAACTCCCCTCCCTCTACGGCCGCTTCGACCTCCATTACGACGGGACCGGCCCCGCCAAGCTGCTGGAGTACAACGCCGACACCCCCACCTCCCTGGTGGAGGCCGCGTCCCCCCAGTGGTTCTGGATGGAGGAGCGCTTCCCCGGCGCCGACCAGTGGAACTCCCTCCACGAACGCCTCATCGACGCCTGGAGGAAGCAGGCCGCCCTTCTCCCGCCGGGCAGCCCCCTGTACTTCGCCCACTCCGCCGCCGACGAGCTCGGCGAGGACCTCATGACCGTCGCCTACCTCAAGGAGACCGCCGAGCAGGCCGGCCTCGAGACCGACTGGCTCTCCATGGAGGAGATCGGCTGGGACCGTCTCTCCGGCCGCTTCGTCGACAACGGGCTCCGGTTCATCCGCAGCATCTTCAAGCTCTACCCCTGGGAGTGGCTGACCACCGACCGCTTCGCCGACCATGTGCTCGACACCCTCGACAACGGTGGCGGCACCGGCTCCACCCTCTGGATCGAGCCCGCCTGGAAGATGCTGCTCAGCAACAAGGCCCTGCTGGCGATCCTGTGGGAGCTGTACCCCGGCCATCCGAATCTCCTTCCCGCCTACCTCGACGGCCCGCGCGAGCTGGCGGACACGACGGGATACGTCGCCAAACCGCTGCTGGGGCGGGAAGGCGCGGGTGTGACGATTCACGAGCCCGGCGCAGGTACCGGCGAACCCGTGCTCCGTGACGAACCCTGCTGCTACCAGCAGCTCGCACCCCTCCCCGACTTCGACGGCAACCGCGTCGTCCTCGGCGCCTGGGTGGTGGAGAACGAGTCGGCGGGCCTCGGCATCAGGGAATCCTCCGGCTTGGTGACGGACGAATACGCCCGCTTCCTGCCCCACGTGATCCTTTAGCGCCCCACAGGGACGCGGGGCCGTGATGCGTGCGGTTCCGCCGCGTGGCCGCGATCAGTCCTCACGCACCCGCGGACAGGCGCCCGGAGCGACCAGGCAGACGCCCTCGCCCGTATGGTGGACGCCTTCCCGTGGCACTCCGTGCCGCCCGGTAATCTGACCACGGGCCGTGACTGGCGTGCTGGGATGGAGCAACCATCGGGAAGCGGCCCCCGCCCCCGTGACCCGGGGACCGGACATGTGCCGTGCGCCTGGGCCGTACCGTGAACGCTGAACGCCACGTCCCGGAGGTCCCTCATGTCTGCCGAGCCCCTCTCCACCGCTTCCACCGCCTTCCGCTCCGCCCTCGACGTGATCCGCGCCGTCGAGCCGCGCGTCGCCGACGCCATCGGCCAGGAGGTCGCCGATCAGCGCGAGATGCTCAAGCTGATCGCCTCCGAGAACTACGCCTCCCCGGCCACCCTCCTCGCGATGGGCAACTGGTTCAGCGACAAGTACGCCGAGGGCACCATCGGCCGCCGCTTCTACGCCGGCTGCCGCAACGTCGACACGGTCGAGTCGCTCGCCGCCGAGCACGCCAAGGAGCTCTTCGGCGCCCGCCACGCCTATGTCCAGCCGCACTCCGGCATCGACGCCAACCTCGTCGCCTTCTGGTCCGTCCTCGCCCAGCGCGTCGAGGTGCCCGCCCTGGAGAAGGCCGGAGTCCGCCAGGTCAACGACCTCTCCGACGCCGACTGGGCCGAACTGCGCCGCGCCTTCGGAAACCAGCGCATGCTCGGCATGTCCCTGGACGCGGGCGGTCACCTCACCCACGGCTTCCGCCCGAACATCTCCGGCAAGATGTTCGACCAGCGGTCCTACGGCACCGACCCGGCCACCGGCCTGATCGACTACGAGGCCCTGCGCATCTCCGCCCGCGAGTTCAAGCCGCTCATCATCGTCGCCGGCTACTCCGCCTACCCCCGGCTGGTGAACTTCCGGATCATGCGCGAGATCGCCGACGAGGTCGGTGCCACGCTCATGGTGGACATGGCGCACTTCGCCGGCCTCGTCGCCGGCAAGGTCCTCACCGGCGACTTCGACCCGGTTCCGCACGCCCAGATCGTCACCACCACCACCCACAAGTCCCTGCGCGGCCCGCGCGGCGGCATGGTGCTGTGTGACGACTCCCTCAAGGACCAGGTCGACCGCGGCTGTCCGATGGTCCTCGGCGGGCCGCTGCCGCACGTCATGGCCGCCAAGGCCGTCGCCCTCGCCGAGGCCCGGCAGCCCGCCTTCCGGGACTACGCCCAGCGCATCGTCGACAACTCCCGAGCCCTGGCCGAGGGCCTGATGCGCCGTGGCGCCACCCTGGTCACCGGCGGCACCGACAACCACCTCAATCTGATCGACGTCGCCACCTCCTACGGACTCACCGGCCGCCAGGCGGAGGCGGCCCTGCTCGACTCGGGCATCGTCACCAACCGCAACGCCATCCCCGCCGACCCCAACGGCGCCTGGTACACCTCCGGCATCCGCATCGGCACCCCCGCGCTCACCACGCGTGGCCTGGGCACCGCGGAGATGGACGAGGTCGCCGGTCTCATCGACCGTGTCCTCACCACCACGGAGTCCGGCACCACCAAGTCCGGCGCCCCCTCCAAGGCCTCTCATGTCCTCGACGCGAAGGTCGCCGACGAGATCTCCCGCCGCGCCATCGACCTGGTCGCCGGTTTCCCGCTGTACCCGGAGATCGACCTCGGCTGAGGAGCCGCCTCTCGGCGCGTCCCACGGCGGTCCGGCCCGTGCCGGGCCGCCGTGCGCCGTCGTCAGGCGTCCAGCAGTTCCTGCCGCGGACCGGGATCGTCCTTCCGCCGCTGGATCAGCCGCGTCCCATACGGGCGCAGCAGCAGGGCCAGCGCCGCTCCGGCCACCAGGCCCGGTAGGGCCCACCACCAGTCGGTGCCTTCGCCCGGCACCGTCGCGGCGCGGGTCCCGGGGCCGGCCGCGGCCGGCCCTTCGGCCGTTGCCGGACCGGCCTGCGCCGTCTCCCACGGGGCCGGGTACACAGGGGATACCGGTGCTGTGCCGGTCGTCCTGCCCATCAAGCCCAGCCCGAACAGGAACTTGTACACATCCGACGGGTTCTCGGCGCGGTGCCAGAGGCCGTTCGGCGACTCTGTGACCTGCGACGCCGTGTGTATCCACACGTCTTCGTCCGGGAGCCCCACGAAGACCCGGTCCACGCGCCACGGCGTCACGTCATGCACCATCCACGTCACGTTGATCAGCCGGACCGAGGCCGAGACGGCCTCCGGCGGCCTTTCAGGTGTGCCCTTGCCGACCGGGCCGAGCAGTTCCTCCAACTGGCCGTACTGCTCGTCGGAGTGGTACAGCGAGGCGGTCTCCTCGCTCCCCGGCGAGGCCATCAGCACGCTCGTCGGCCCTCCGGCGGAGGCCGGCGTGGCTCCCCACACCGTCAGGGTCAGCGCAGCCGCCAAGGCCCCCACACCCACCGTCAGTTTCCGAACCCTGCCCCTCCACCCGCTCCATCCGCGCATCCGGACCCCCACTCGGCCGGTCGATCCCGTGCGGCCCGCGCACGAGCCGCCTGTCACGTCTGGTACACCGCCCGAGCCGCCGGGGTTCCCCTTCGGTCGTCCCGAGTTCCCGGACTTCGGGAGGCCCGGCTACCGGCGCGTCCCCTCGACCGCCCCTGCGATGTCCAGCGCCCGTTCCTTCGACGCCACTCCCTCCAGCCGCAGCGTCACCCCGTCCGCCGCGGTCCCCTCACCGTCCACCGCGCCCCTGCCGGCCCACAGCAGCGTCGGCCCCGCCGTGCGCTCCGCCCGGGTGAACCGGTGACCGTCCGTGTCGACCATCCAGAAGGTCAGCACATGCGGGCGCGGGAACCACAGGACCGGCTCCGCGGACCCGTCCTCCGTGCCCTCCCCGCCCAGTGACAGCCACTCCGGCTGCTCGCGCACGCTCTTGACGAAGGTGATGTCCAGGCGGCCCGGGAACTCGTCCAGCCGGATCGTCCGCCCTTCCTCCCGCCAGCACAGGCTCACCAGGGACCGCCCCCGGGGCAGCCCGCTCACCGTCACCGCGTCCGGAACGCCCAGCGCCTCCGGTACCAACGGCGTGAACCCGGCCCGCCGCTCCGCCTCACCGAGCGACAACGACCGCCCACAGCCCGGCACCTCGGCGCCCGGCGAGGGCACCGCGGACGGGTCGTACCGCACCTCGACCCCGGCGAAGCCGAACCAGTCGGCCACCGCCGCCCGCACCGGAGGCGTCAGTACCAGCACCGTCAGCAGCCCGCACAGGGCCGCGACCAATGACCGCCATCGTGCCCGCGCCCCACGGAGAACGGCCCGCGGCCGCACCCCGGCACCTGCCGGCTCCGCCGCCGGAACCGGCAGCTCCGCCGCGATTATCTGCCCCAGCACCCGCTCGACCATGGACTCGGACCCGGCGGCCCCTTCCGGCCCGTCCAGGGACCGGCCGAAGGCCCGCAGCTCCTCCCGCAGCCGCTCGGCCTCACCGTCGTCGTACCGCTCACTCACGCCTCTCACCCCCTTCCCGGGGCCGGAAGTCCGGCAACAGACGCTCCAGCTTGCGCAGGGCGCGGTTCAGACGGGACTTCACCGTCCCTCGCGGCCAGCCCAGGGCCTGGGCGGTCTCCCGCTCGTCCATCTCCAGCAGGTAGCGATAGGTGACGACCAGCCGGTGCTCCTCGCTCAGCTTCTCCAAGGCGGCCACCAGCGCCCCGCGGCGCTCGGTCTCCAGCGTCGCCACCGCCGGATCCGCCCACACCGGTATCACCGGCTCCGCCTCCACGAACGCCGCCTCACGGTCGGCGAGGCTGTTCCGCCGTACTGCCGCGCGCACTGTGTTCCTCGTCTCATTGGCCACGATCGACAGCAGCCACGGCCGGAACGCCATGCCGTCCCGGAACCGGCCCAGAGCGCAGTACGCCTTCACGAAGGCCTGCTGCACCACGTCCTCCGCGTCCGCGCCCGCCCCGAGCGCGGCGGCCGCCCGGAGCGCGATGCCTGTATGGGCCCGCACCAGCTCCGCGTACGCCTCCGGCTCCCCGGCGCGTACGCGTGCGATCACCGCGGCCTCATCGACGATGCGGCCCCCCTCCCGCGTCCTCACATTCTTGTTACACCGCCGGGCACGGATCGGTTCCCACCTGTTTCCGGTCGGTTCCGGACCGCCTTCCGGGACCTGCGAGAATGGGGGGCATGGCGACTGACCGACCTCGCGTGCTCTCCGGAATCCAGCCCACCGCAGGCTCGTTCCACCTCGGCAACTACCTCGGCGCCGTCCGCCAGTGGGTGGCCCTGCAGGAGACCCACGACGCGTTCTACATGGTCGTCGACCTGCACGCGATCACGCTGCCGCAGGAGCCGGACGCACTGCGCGCCAACACCCGGCTCGCCGCCGCCCAGCTGCTGGCCGCCGGGCTCGACCCGGACCGCTGCACGCTCTTCGTCCAGAGCCATGTGCCCGAGCACGCCCAGCTCGCCTGGATCATGAACTGCCTCACCGGCTTCGGCGAGGCCTCCCGCATGACCCAGTTCAAGGACAAGTCCTCCAGGCAGGGCGCCGACCGCGCCTCCGTCGGACTGTTCACGTACCCGATCCTCCAGGTCGCGGACATCCTGCTCTACCAGGCCAACGAGGTGCCGGTGGGCGAGGACCAGCGTCAGCACATCGAACTCACCCGTGACCTCGCCGACCGTTTCAACGGCCGGTTCGGCGAGATCTTCACCATGCCGAAGCCGTACATCCTCAAGGAGACGGCGAAGATCTACGACCTCCAGGACCCGTCGATCAAGATGAGCAAGTCGGCGTCCACGCCGAAGGGCCTCGTCAACCTCCTGGACGAGCCGAAGACCACCGCCAAGAAGGTGAAGAGCGCGGTCACCGACACCGACACGGTGATCCGCTACGACGTCGTGGAGAAGCCCGGCGTCAGCAATCTCCTCACGATCTATTCGACCCTCACCGGAGCGGAGATCCCCGCACTGGAGGAGAAGTACGCCGGCAAGGGCTACGGCGTGCTCAAGACGGACCTCGCCGAGGTCATGGTCGAGTTCGTGACCCCGTTCAGGGAGCGCACCCAGCAGTACCTGGACGACCCCGAGACGCTCGACTCGATCCTGGCCAAGGGCGCGGAGAAGGCGCGTGCCGTCGCGGCGGAGACACTCTCCCAGGCGTACGACCGGGTGGGCTTCCTGCCCGCCAAACACTGATCCGGCGCTGAACCGGCCCGCGGCAGCTGTCCGTACCACCGTAGAGCGCTGCACATCACTCCGCTTGCGCCTGCCCGCATCCGGATGGTGGTCGTACAGTCGATATCCGGGTGACCGTTCCGGCGGTCACCCGGCGCCCACCGCAGCTTCACCACCACGCTTCACCACCACAACGACAGGAGACGACGTGGGGACCGTAACGATCGGCGTGTCGATCGCGGTCCCGGAGCCTCACGGCAGCCGGCTTCAGCAGCTGCGCGCGGGCTTCGGCGACGCGGCTGCTCACGGCATCCCCACGCACGTCACCCTGCTGGGGGCGACGGGGGGGGGGGGGAGCGGGGGGGGGGGGGGGGGGGGGGACCTGAGGGAGGTGGCCGCGGCCTCCCGCCCCTTCCCCATCCGGTTGTCCCGCACCCGCACCCTCCGGCCCCT